>JAFIER010000114.1 GCA_020832465.1 Bernardetiaceae bacterium | reverse complement strand
ATCGGTAATAAAGTTTGGATTGGCTTTATAATTTGAAATGGCATCAAAAAGTGGATTGCCGACATAATCTACCTCATAATCATAATCAGCATAAAAATCTTGTTCAAAAGGCAGTATAACAAACATACGGTCTATATATCGTTTGATTTTATAGACGCGTTTTCTGTTCCAAGCCCAAATTTTGGGAGATATATAGTAAAAATTAGTAAATCCCTTTTTTTTTGCAAATTCTGCAATACGCATATTAAAACCCGGATAGTCAATGTAAATAATTACATCGGGTTGATAGGCCAAAATATCACGCTTACAAAAACGCAGTAAAGATAGAATTTTAGGCAAGTTAGCCAGCACTTCTACAATGCCAATAAAAGCCATTTCACGGTAATGTTTTTGTAAATCTAAGCCCGCTGCTTGCATTAAGTCGCCTCCAAAACCACGCATTTGAGCCTCAGGCTGTGCTTTACGCAATGCTTTAATTAAATTTGCACCGTGCAAATCTCCTGATTTTTCACCCGCTATTAAATAGTATTTCATTGTGCAGATTATTTTTTATCTTGAATCAAGCTATTTATGATTTGTTCTGAAGCACTCACTCACTCACTCGCATGGCGAAGCTCCCAGCTTCGCCCTACGCTACACAGAGTGTAAACAAAAAAACCCTCTCAAACTTGAAACAGTTGAGAAGGTTTTTGTATTGAGGTCACGAGCGGATTCGAACCGCTGTAAAAGGTTTTGCAGACCCTTGCCTAGCCACTCGGCCACGTGACCCTAATAGGTTTGTGCCCTTATTGGAATACAAAGGTAGCAAAGTTTTTTGAAACTGCAAAAGTTTTTTTGATTTTTTTTTAATCCTTAAAATAGATGCACAACAACTTGGCTAACGAACGGTCAGAAATAAATTAGTTCAGAAATAACATTTCTGCCAGAAATGTTATTTCTGAACTAATTTAGCAAAGTTGTCATACACCGAACTATCTTATCTCCACTCTGTACGCAACATTTTTTGCATAAAACTCAGCTGTATCATAGCAATACTCCATGGCATTTTATCGACAAGCATATCATAGGGACGTTGCTCCACACGCAAACTATACTCCTTTTCGGTCTCTATAAGCCGCCCCTCTCGGCGCAAAAAGGAAACTCTAAAATTCTCTACTGATGTATTTTTGATAATTTTCCAATTTTGAATTACCCCTCCTATGAGACTCTCCGCTGCCTGTGCTTCCTCATCTGTAATAGGTTCGATGCGTTCCAATACATCAAGAGGAGAAAAACCGCAAAGGATTTTATTCAGCATCAACTCATGCTCACCTATTTGCTCTCTTCGCCCATCAGCAATAAATTGCAACAAATGCACCGCCCTACTTCGCAGGGTTTCGTCTTTGAATATCTTACCTTTCATATAACCGAGCATATTAAAAAGCCTTGTTAGATAAGGGTGAACAATTACTAATCCCGCATTTTGGATATAAATAGGTTCTTCTATAACAACGCCTTTCGGTTGTTTTTCTTTTTTGTCTGCTATATCCTTTGCACTATTTTTTCGCAATTCATATTCTTGTTTGATGCGCTCAAACTCCATGTGTTGCTTTCGCAAAATTTGATTGCGTTCCTTTTCTTGCGCACGCTCTCGCTTATTCAATGTTTGTTGTAGGGATTGTAAATTTTGTTGAAAACGTTTAATATTTTCCTTATGGGCTTCAATTTGCATATCTTGTTTGCGCAATTCGTAAGCCTGTTGCTCTCTCGCTTTGGATAATATATTGCGCATTTGCATAAGCTCCGCTTCTATTTGTCTGCGCTCATTAAGCGTTTCGGGCTGCTCTGATAGCAAAGACAAATGCTCCTCTAATTGCGTGATTTGTTTTTCAAATATAGTACGCTCTTCTTTTTGTTGCTGAAGTAACTGTTCTTTTTCTCGCTCGTTGCTATTTTTCTGTAAGAATGCGTCTTGAATTTGTCTTTGAACTTCTTTGATTTGTGCAATTAAACCTTCTAATTTTTTCTCTTGTTGCTTACGCAATTCCATCGCGCTCGATTCAAACGCTTCTTTAGACCTTTGATAAGAAAGCTCTAAACTTTGAAAATCAAAGTCATCTGAATATTCAAGTGAATTATCATTATTTTCTGTTTTTTCTGTTTGCTTTGGGTTGATTATATCCGTAGCAATTTGTTTAAATTTTTGATTTTTCATTTGATTATCAGCATCTTCTATAATTATTGCTAATACTCTGGTTAAAAAAGCATCATCGGGCTTTCGCTGAATTTTGAGCGCGAGATAGCTTAAAAAATCTCTTGCCATGAGGCTTAGGTCTCGCTTATCTTTTCGTTCATCGCATACAAATTGGATTAAAAAATCCCATTTCCAATAACGCAACTCTGGTTGCTGGCTTTTTCCGTCCCAATGGCATTGCTCAAAAGCCTCTGCTATCGCATTAGAAAAGTCATATAAAGGCATAAAATATCGTGGTGCGCATAAATAAATCCAGCGTGTAAGGGTTGCATCGCTCAGGTATCGAATCCAATGTTTGCGTGTAGTATCATAATTGGCTTCCGTTTGCAAAAAAGCCAAAACTTCCTCTTCGTGCCCTCGCAGCATACGTATAAACCATTCCTGCCATTCTATCTCGGGTTCGTTTTTTTCTTCATCTCTCAAAAAAGCAAAAATAATGGCGCGCAAATCCGCTGGCACAAGTGGTGGCGTAAATTTATCAGAAGTAGGTTTATCTCCCGTCTTCGCCGCCAAGGCTTTAGCAAACTTGACTGCCGAGGGGTAGAAAGCCGCCATACGCTCAAAAGCAGCTTGCAACATTTCATAATCGCGCTTAGGAGATTGAATGACTTTTTTCACGAACAGACTTTGATTTTCAAATAAGTTTAGAATCTTGACTAAGAAATCTGTATGAAGTAATTCAACTGCTTTATTGATTTGTGTTTGCGTAAGCAAATCCCAAAAGTGTCGGTTTTCTTTTGGGTAATTTTTAATACAAATATCCAAAATAGCCTGTGGCGCAATCTCGGCAATAGACTTTGGAAAATTTCCTTTGGCGAAATAAAAGTCTAAAAATCGGTGCATAAGCACTACATCTCTTGCGAGCGCATCGAGCGATATACGCTGTATGGCTGTATTCGCACGTAGCAGTATTTCGGCATCTCGCAGTGCAGTTTGCCATAGTGTATCACGCTCAAAGCGGCGCATCAGCTCGTCTCCCATATCAGAGGGCTCTTCATAAGCCAGCCGCCGAATGGCAAAAAGTAGTTTTTCTTGGCGGTTGATTTTAGGGACAAGCAAAGCCTGTACGAAAATTGCGAGCCACTGCCCATAGTTGGGTTGCTCTGGGCGTTTCCAAAATTCTACTAAGGCAAGTGTGTGCAATTTGTTTATTTCTGCTTGGCTCAAGCGATTTTTGCTTATTGCAAAATGCAGTTTGCCGTAAAACTGAAAAAGCGAAGCCATGCGGGAAAAATAAGAAGCGGCATAAAATTTTAAGAAATTAAGGCGCAGCTTATCGGACATATTTTGTGCCAATCGTTGGGCTGAGGTTGGATTTCTACGCACTTTTTTACAGATTTCTTGTAAAGTTTTTTTGTCTTGTATCAAAAATTTTTGCAAATACTCAAGGGAGTTTTTATCGGGAATGCCGGTGCTTAAAAATTGCTTGAGGTTTTCTTTTTCGGCGAGTTTTTGTAGTATTTTTTGTGTATCGCTATCTGGAGTTTGTCGGAGTTTTTGCGCTTTTTGGAGCTCCTGCTCGAGCTCACTTCGGAGCTTTCGGAATCGACGCTTTGAGGTGTCTGATAAAAAACGATTAGCTAATTGCTCATAGCTCATTCGCATAGATTTAGCAGCCTGACGCAACAAAAACTCGAGCAGTGCTTGCATATCATGATTACGACCTTGACAGAAGATAAGTATAGCCCTTCGGAAAAAAACCTCTTCCAGCTTAGTAAGTTTTTGCATACTTTCTAAAAGCCTCTCCACCTGTGTCGCCTTTTGGTTGAAAAAAAGTCGGTAAATATCTTTGGCAATAGGTAGTGGTAGCCTTGCCAATCGTTCAAGGGCAGGCGGCTGGCTCGTTGCGCGCTCAATATGCTTTTGCATTTTGAAGTGCCTATTAACTGATTGCCAAAGCACTATCAAAGCCTTTTGAGTATTTGACGACCACGAAAAGGGTATTTTGCCGTCCCAGATATAAGCCTCCCACGCCTGAAAGTCAGACAAACGGCTTGCTGTGGGCGAGTTTTGGTTTAATTTTTCTACTTGCTTTCGCAATGCTTCTCGCAATTCAGTAGTGGCGATATCTTGTTGTAACAAATGGTGCAAAAGCCTGCGCTCTTGCAAGTCATCTGCTGTCAATGGCTTTAAAACTACTTGATTGCTATCCTCTCCTTTGATTGTAGCGCGTAGGGCTGCTGCCCAAAAGTTTGTCTGCCAATTTGAAACTATGGCAAAAGATTGCGTATCGAGCTGCTCGATGCGATGCGCTAAGTCTTTGAGATAATTGCCTTTATCAGGCGTTAGTGCTTGTAAAAAAGATTGAATACTATTTGCGGGAATAGTTTGCTCGAGTCTTTTATAAAAATTGTCTCTATTTTTGTTTTGCTTGAGCATTTGCTTGAGCAATCTGGGCGAGTTTTGGGCTAAATCTACCCAAACTTTTTCAGGTTCGAATTTATCTTTTGTGCTGTACCACCAAGGTAGGTATCCATAATTGAAATAATGCGATAAACTATCGAGTTGTGCTTGCTTAGGGCGAATCCACTTGCTTCGGCGTATCTCGAGACGTATGGCATCTGTAAGTTTTTTGATAATGAGCATTTCGAGTTCAGCCTCGGCGTTTTGAATAGGAATGCTTCCGAGGTCAAGTTCGATTTTATCCAAGCGATAGTATTTATCTTTGGGCACTTCTTTATCTAATATTTGCTCTATGATTTTAGGCAGCTTATCCTTACAAAAACGACTCAGCCTTTGCTGCCACGCCTTGTGTACACCTAAATCAATATCAATGATTTGACGGTTAATGATATTTGTAGGACTTGAAGACATATTCTAAATTACGAATTAGGAGTTGCAAATTAGGAGTTATAGCTTAAAGCTCCAGCTTTATCATCTTGTTTATTCTCCAGCCAGAAATAACATTTCTTGAAGAAATGTTATTTCTGGCTGAAGGTTAATGTTTTTTATAATTTGATGCGCTGCTCCCAAACTGCGCCGCTTATATCGTGTAGCTTGAGTATATACGCTGAATCAGTAAGTTTGTTGAGCTGTGGCGCACGAAATTTGAGTACAGCCTTGGCACCTAAAGGAATAATCAAGCTATGTTGGCTCGGCTCTACTTTTGCAATATACGCATTTTCTATTTGCGATTTTTGCATAGTGGCAAGTTCTGCCTGAGTTTGCAAGAATAGCGTATCGCCCTGCTCGTTTTCTAAAGTAATGCCAATTAAAAACGAACCATATACATCTGCACCTTCAACTCTAAACACTTCAAACGCCAGACTATCCCCTTGCAAGTGCGTATTACTAATCTCAACACGTGGCTTAACCGACATATTGTGAAGACTGCCCCACACACCGCCATGAAAATACTGATTCGTAAATAAAGTAAGTCCGAGTATAAAAACACTTCCTATCCATACAAATCGCCGTAACCTATGATTAGATAAATGGCTTACGCCCATATCAATTACTTTGAATATCAAATTATTTTGAAAAACAAATTTTATACGGTAATCTAAGGCGTAGAATCCACCTCCGGTAAAGAATATAGTAAATCCAGCAGCAACGCCTAATACGCCAATTTGCCATTCATCGAGGCAGGTAGTGCCGAGCCAGCCCGCACTGAGCAGAATGCCAAAAGCTAATCC
Source organism: Bernardetiaceae bacterium (assembly GCA_020832465.1). Classification (GTDB taxonomy): domain Bacteria; phylum Bacteroidota; class Bacteroidia; order Cytophagales; family Bernardetiaceae; genus JAFIER01. The sequence continues at coordinate 6,786 of JAFIER010000114.1, read as the reverse complement.
TGCTACCGCCATTGCCATAATCCTTGTAAAAATTCCGAGCATAAACAGTGCGCCGACAATGCCCTCTACTATGGTAAAAACAACCATAACCCACCATAAAATCTCTTCATGGGTTACTAAGTACTCGATAAATCCCTTAATGCCTAAAGCCTGTGGTAAGAAATGGTTAAATTTAATACCGATATAACCCGCCACTTCGGGGTCTAATTTATTAGCTAAAACAAGCCTTCGCCAGAAGGCAGAGAAATAAGTCCAACCTACGACCAGACGCAAAGCAAGCGTAAAGAGTCCAGCATAATCAAAATTTGCTTCAGGCTTTGTTTGTAATTTGTTTTGATAAAATTGCATATTCAAATTTTTTATGATAACTAAAATGAGGGAATAATAGCCTACCTACCACCCATATATTGAGAGGCACAAGAGACAATTGAAATAAAATTTGAATAAGCTACTTAGCCGATAAGCCAAGTTTGATAACAAAGGTATAGGGGAAGCCGGCTGATTTGCCGTGCTATTTGTTGTAAGAAGTGATTAGTCGTAGAAAAGATTTTAAGTGTATATGCTACTTCATAATTTAAAATAGGGGTATAAACTGTCAGATTTAGAGTTTTCTTTTTGATATGCTTGACAAAGTGCAGTGCACACTCGGTATCACGATATAGCTTATGGTGTATATCTAAACGCGCATTGCAGAGCCTCTTCTGTACAAAATTGCTGGTTTGCTGTGTAGGCAGTGCTAATTTTTGCTTTATGATGCGTTTGTATTCGCAAGAAAAAAGGACGAGCATTGTTAGCAATAGGAATATATAACCTATGCCCGTTATAGTCCTTAGCCTCTCTACACCTAACTTTGCAATAACTTTCATTTGTGAGTAGATAAAATAGTCTATGGTTGTGTACAAAGCATCAGCATAATAAAACTAATACTTTTTATACTCCGCGATAGCGTTTCCATAGCGTTCAGTTTACAAACCGCACACTATGGAAAATTGGGCTCATCAGCGCACAATCAAGATGCTGTATTGTTTGCTATTCGCTTTACTTTTCCCTTAAATGTAAGGAGTAGCGAAGGCAAAAGAATAAGATTAGTAAACATGGCGACGAGTAGGGTTGTAGAGGTCAGCGCGCCAAGCGCAACCGTACCGCCAAACTCCGAGCCTACGAATATAATAAATCCAGCAAAAAGAATAATTGAAGTATAAATCATACTTTTCCCTGTTTCTCTTAGCGTAATCGCAATAGCCTCCATTTGATTAAAATTTTGGGCTATCATTTCTTGCCTATATTTTGCCAAAAAATGGATAGAATCATCTACCGAAATACCAAAAGCGATGCTAAAAATCAATGCCGTACTTGGCTTGAGTGGCACGCCCATAAGTCCCATAAGCCCCGCTGTAACGACAAGCGGGATAAGATTAGGAATAATGGCAATAAGCATAATTCGTCCGCTTTTAAAAAGAGCAGCCATAATAATGGATACTAATAAACAAGCTAAAAGTAGGCTCGTTCCTAAATTGCGAATCAAGTACTCGTTGCCCTTGATAAATATGGGTGTTGTGCCTGTAACCTGTGCTGTCATATCCGTACCTTGAAAAATAGAATCAATATGTGGCTTGATATGCAAACTTACTAAGGAATCCATACGAATAGAACCTAAATCAGCGACTTTGAGCGAAAGTCTTATTTTTTGCCCTGCTGTATCTACAAAAGAAGCGAGCAATCCAGAGGGGTCGTCATCGGTTTGTAAATAGCGATAGACATAAGGTGCTTCTCTCTTACCAGGCAACTGAAAAGCATTGACATTTCCACCAAAATAAGCTTGGTTAGCGGCTTTAATAAACCTTACCATAGAAATAGGTGCAGATAAATGAGGCGACTCGGCAAGAAAACGCTCGAGCGAATCTATACCGCGTAGGTTTTCCATTTTACGAATCCCCTTGGGCATACCTGTATCTACCATAATTTCTAAAGGCATAACTCCTTTAAAATGTGTTTCGAAAAATGCAAGGTCTTTGCGAATACTACTTTTTGAAGGTAAGTCATCAACCATAAAAGATACTGCACTTACTTTTGTTGCGCTCCATACAGTTACACCAATAATACAAGCCGTTATGATATAAATAACAGTGCGATAGCCAAAAACCCATTTGATAAACATCGCCGTAATGCGATTGATAAGCGGAAACTCTAAATGCTTTGTATGCCTTTGGCTCGGCGCAGGCAAATAAGAGTAAGCCGCAGGGATAAAAATAATAGAAATGATAAAAGTAGCAAAGATATTTAGACCAGCTACAGTACCGAATTCTTTCAAAATAGATATATCCGTAAAAGTCAGTACTAAGAATCCAATAGCTGTGGTCGTATTCGTAATCAGCGTAACTACGCCAATCTTGATAATCATATAACGAAGTGCCTCTTTTTGGTTTTGAAGTCTTTTAAATTGCTGATGATACTGATTAAGCAAATACACACAGTTAGGCACACCAATAACTACCAAAATAGGCGGAAGTAGTCCTGTAAGTAATGTAATTTTATAATCAAAAATTGCGAGCGTGCCGAGCGTCCATATAACGACCATACCGATAACAATCAAAGGAAAAATTACTGCTGTAAACGACCGAAACATCAAGAATAAAAAAGCCGCAGTTACAAGAAGGGAAATAACTAAAAATATATTGAGCTCTGCTTTTACTTTTTGAGATACGACAGAGCGTACATAAGGCACACCGCCGTAATGCAATTTGATACCCGTCTCGGCTTCAAAACGCTCACCTTCATCTAAAATATAACTAACGACATCGTGCTTAAGCCTCGAACCAAAGACTTCTGGTGCAAAAGATAGCGCCATGAGCGTAGCCCCTGTATTTGGATTGAGCAATTGCCCTTCATAAAATTTTAAATCAGCAGCTAATTTTAGCAAACTATCTAATTGAGCTTGGCTTTGAGGCATAGGCTCAAACAAAGCCTGGGGCTCAAACTTTTTTTCTTCGGTATTCTTGACAATGGTTTGCACATCGGGGAGTGAAAGTATTTGTGCAATAGCTTGTATGGTTTCGCCGTTTTTGGGTAATCTAATTTGTTTGAGTCTATTAGAAAAATTTTTTAGCTTTTCAAAGTTTTCAATTTCAAAAACACTGCTATCTTGCATACCTATGACGAAGATGTTATCATCTTGACCAAAAGTTTCCTTAAACTTTTTAAAGTACTGCATATCAGGGTCTTCGTCAGGTACAATTTTTATAAATTGGTAAGACATTTCTGTCCCCATGCCAACATATCCCATAAAAGCAGTAACGCTAAAAAGTGCAATAATCAAATATAAGCGATAAGCAAGTATAAAATCTGCAATTTTATTCCTCATAAAGTATGTATTATCAAAACAATACACTTTGATAAAAATCAATTTTTATCAAAGTGTAAGTTTGGTTATAAAATTTGAGTTTAGGCATATCGCTTTCAAAGCACTGCACTAAATATACCTAAACTTTAATTTGTTTTTTAGAGTTTATCGGTCTTAGGAATCTAAGTCGTCTTCGTCGTCGTCATCAAAAAGAAAAGTCATATCTTCGGCATCGTCGTTATCTTGATTGACTTGATCGTTTAAGGTAAGCATATCTAAAACAGCAGCGGCGGCTTCTTCTCCTTTATTTCCGTGTACGCCACCTGCGCGTTCCTGTGCTTGTCCGAGCGTATCAGTAGTGAGTACGCCAAAGCCAATGGGTTTATCGTGCTCTAAGGAAACATTGAGCAAACTTTGAGTAATGGCTTGCGATATAAATTCGAAATGCCGGGTTTCGCCCTGTATGACACAGCCTAAGCATATAATGGCATCAATATCTATTCTTGCCATAACGTACTGCGCACCGAGTGGAAGTTCGTAACTGCCAGGTACAAGATAACGAAAAATATTTTCGCTTTTTGCACCCGCTTTGAGTAACAGATTTTTTGCACCCTCGTAAAGCTGTTCTATAATATCTTCGTGCCAGCGCGTGAGTACAATAGCAAAGTGCATGTCTTCAATGCCTTCAGGCGTATTGAATGTAGGGGTTTTTCCTGTCGAACTCATAATGTTGTTCAATGTAAAATAAATATAAAATAATCTTTGAATATGCAAATATAGTCATTTGCGTTATAAAATTCATATTTTTTCATATAACTTTCCCCTTAATGCGATAGGGCATAGCACTGCCTGTTATAATTTTTTGACTGCCTTTGATTTCATAGCGTTTGAGTAAGCCCTTATCAAAGTATAGCTCAAGGGTCTGACGGCTTTCATAAAGCAAACTCTCGGCATGGCTTTCTATCTTGAGATACACAGGAATATCCGTAGTACCCACCATTTCAAAACGCTTAATAGGTAATTTTTCTAAATTCGTAGTAGCTACTATAACATTTTCTTTTTGCTCAATATCATACTCAGCAATCCACTCAGGGCGATTAAGGTCTATTTGCCTAAATAGCTTTAGCTCCTGCGACCAGCGAAGGCTATCTACAAGAATAGTTTGGGTTTCGGTTTTACCATCTTGATTGAGAAGCTCTTTTTCTAAACCCTTTCCTGCTTTGAGAAGCAAAGATATTTGATTATCTATCAAACTTTCCATATTTGGAAAAGGTGTTTTTTGAGGGCTATTCGGATTACTTTTTTCGGTACAAGCGAATAGTAGCAAGAGTGCTATAGAAATAAAAATGCGAGATAACATAAGCGATAAAAATTTTAAATTTTGGTTTCAGCCCTCAAATTTTGCGAATAAGTCTGTAAAAACCAAAACTATTAAGATATATACATAGTTTTGAATTTGTAATTTTATGCGTATTTTTGGAAACTAATCCTATTGAAATTCCTTTTTGTATATAGGCATTTGTTTCTTATGTAAAATTTTATTGTGTTTTTAGGACTTATAAAAGCCAATATTAAATTTTTGAATTGTGCAATTTAGAACTCTTTGTTTGGGTATGCAACAAGTTCGGGGTGTAGATCAAGTTGGTCAAACAGCTTATTGAACGAGGCTAATTAAGCTAAGTTATCATATACCTCAGGTTTGCCAAGCTGTAATAGAAGATGGCTTGGGTTTCGCTATATTTGTGTTTGCCTTCGGAGCTATGGTTTCGCAAAAGATTAGAAGTGCCATTACTAAGTGTTTTTGAATCTTATCATTAAAAATTTTATTCTTTATGTTTGCTATTTTTTGTCTTGCTGTTGGGGCTATTTACGCTGTATTTATTTTGGGTCTTATGACTTGGGCTAGTTTTGCTATGCTTTTGCGGGGGGCGAGTCGTGCCTCCGATGCTGTAGATAAGAAGACCTCGGTGCTTACTAACTTTCATGCTTTGCTCAACCGCCATTATAAATCTTTTGTAGTGGGCAGTTTGCTCATGAGTTTGGGTATTACGGTATATCAAGTTTATTTCAAAATAGAAGATAATCGTTTGGTTTGTGAATCTAAGATTTCTTGTGAGCAACCCATTAAAAGTATAACGCTAAGCACAACAGAATTATCAGAAGATTTTCAGACTTTCAATGATTATAGTTTTTCGCAGGTAGATAAATATGCAGAGCCTCAAAGCGATTTGATACAAGCGATTCGTCAAAAGGCACAGCACCCCAACTACCATTTAGATTTGTACCAAAACTATACTTGGAAAGCCGAACTTTTAATTGAACAGAACGGTAAGGTCAAGGATATTCGTATTTACAAAGGTATTTCTAAAGGATTAGATACCCAAATTATGGATATTATACAAAAGCACAGTCTTTGGAAACCCGCTTATAAAGACGGGCAGGCTGTAAATCAGCGTTTACTTTTTTCTGTTGATTTGAAATAAGTATATGCCTTATTTATCTACTGCCTTGCGGTTTTTGTTTTATAGTAATATTTGGATTGCTTTGGCAGCTGTTAGCCTAACGGCTTATACGCTACTGCTGAAGCAAGAGCCCATTGATGGTTTAGTTTTATTACTTATTTTTTTAGCTACACTGACAACCTATAACCTCTGCGTTTTTTATTCTAATACTGACTATACTGAAAAATTTAGTTTTATAAAACGTTGGCGAATCTGGCTCATGCAAATCTTTTTGGGGGGATTGCTGAGCCTTTTTTTTATCTCTATATTTTTGCATCTTACGCAGCTTATTTTTTTGGTACATTTGGCTATTATTTCATTTTTTTATACCGTACCTATAAGTGTGCATTTACCTTCGGGGCGTTTGTTTTTTATACCAGCTTGGAGAAATTTACCTTATCTTAAAATTTTTTTAATTGCTTATGTTTGGGCAAGTGCAACGGTTATTTTTCCTTTACTCAAAGCTGATTTATTCCTTACACAAAAAGATACACTCCTACTTTTTGCCGAACGATTTTGCTTTATATTTGCGATAACGCTACCTTTTGATTTGCGTGATTATTTTCACGACCGTCAAGCCCAGCTCATTACATTTGCTCAAAGGCTTAGTCATACTGGATTAAAATTTTTAAGTCTAATTGTTTTGGTATTAGCTTTAATTTTTAGCTCTCAGCAGGCAGTATATTTGCATTTTTATATTCAACTCGGAATCACTGCAACTGCTACGCTGCTTATATATAAAGCGCACACTTATCGTCCTGATTGGTACTTTACAGGTTTGATAGATGGTATTTTATTATTGCCGATAGTAGCAGGCTGGATATTCTTAGATTAGTATGTTTATAGGGCATTAGCCTTCTAATAATCAAATTTTTTCTCTTTCTAATTAAAATAGGCTACTTATTATGTGGGTTCTAATCCTATAGACGAGGTAGCACATCATCA
>JAFIER010000288.1 GCA_020832465.1 Bernardetiaceae bacterium | reverse complement strand
AAGCCCGCTGTGCCTACATTCACCCAAGCCGTGCCATTAAAGCGCATTACCGTAGTTCCGAATCCATTGACATTATCACGATAAGCGACATAGGGCTCATGGGTAATGGGGTGAAAGGCTAAACTGTGAAACTGTGCCTGTCCTGCTGAGAAGCCCGCTGTGCCTACATTCACCCAAGCCGTTCCATTAAAGCGCATCACCGTAGTTCTACCCAAAGTTCCAAAATCCTGATAAGCGACATAGGGCTCGTGGGTAGTGGGGTGAAAGGCTAAACTGTGAAAAGTTGTCCCCCCTGCCGAGAAGCCTGCTGTGCCTACATTCACCCAAGCCGTTCCATTAAAGCGCATCACCGTAGTTCTACTACCATTTGCAACATCCTGATAAGCGATATATGGCTCGTGGGTGGTGGAGTGAAAGGCTAAACTTTGATAAGATGACAAGCCCGCCGAAAAGCCCGCAGTGCCTACGTCCTGCCAAACGCTTGGGCCACCACCATCAGCCTGTACGGTGAAAGTGAAGGGGTCTTCATCTGCATCGTTGCTGGCGATAGAAATCGTTGCGGTCTGTATGCCCGGGGTATTAGAAACATAAGTAACCTCGAAAGTAAGCGGACTACTACAAGCAGCAATACTCGCTGCCGAAGGCTGCAGGCTGATACTAAAATCAGGCGAACCGCTGATATCCACCAAAGGCATACCTGTAAGGTTCAACACATCCGTGCCTATGTTTTCTATGGTAAAAGTACGTGTAATTGTAACGGGGCTACAAAAATCGCCCGTGCCAAAATCCGTATCATCAGCTACTAAAGCTGCCGTGCTACCACTGACTATAGCAGTGCTGTTGCCAATAATCGCAATATTAGGTGCGAATAGAGAGCCAAAGCGCATAACAGTAGTTCGTAATCCATTTGCCTGATCGCTGTAAGCGACATACGGCTCGTGGCTCGTAGGGTGAAAGGCTAAACTTTGATAAAGTGCCTGCCCTGCTGAAAAGGCTACTGTACCTACCGCTACCCAGTTTGTGCCATCAAAGCGCATGACAGTGGTTGCAACTCCGTTCTCAATATCTCTATAAGCAACATAAGGCTCGTGGTGGGTGGGGTGAAAGGCTAAACTGTAATAATCTGCAATCCCCGCAGAAAAGCCCACTGTACCTACAACTGCCCAGCTTGTGCCATTGAAACGCATCACAGTGGCTCCTTCTCCGTTTGCTTGATCACGATAAACAACATACGGCTCGTGGCTCGTAGGGTGAAAGGCTAAATCTGGGTCTAGTGCCTGTCCTGCCGAAAAGCCTTCTGTACCTACATTGTCCCAGCTTGTGCCATTAAAACGCATCACAGTCGCTCTGCTTCCGTTTGCAAAATCCGTATAAGAGACATAAGGCTCGTTAGTCGTAGGGTGAAAGGCTAATCTTCGGTTACTGGCCTGGGCTGCAGAAAACCCTGCTGTTCCTACATTGACCCAGCTTGTGCCATTGAAACGCATCACGGTCGTTCTGCCTCCGTTTGCAATATCCCTATAAGCGACATAAGGCTCGTTAGTCGTGGAATGAAAAGCTAAACTTTGAAAATTTATCCCCCCCGCAGAAAAGCCCGCTGTACCTACATTGACCCAGCTTGTGCCATTGAAACGCATCACGGTCGTTCTGCCTCCGTTTGCATCATCACGATAAGCAACATACGGCTCGTGGCTCGTAGGGTGAAAGGCTAAACTTTGAAACCATGCCCCCCCTGCAGAGAATCCCTCTGTGCCTACATTCACCCAAGCCGTGCCATTGAAACGCATCACAGTGGTTCTGTTTCCGTTTGCAATATCCCTATAAGCAACATACGGCTCACCTGTCATGGGGTGAAAAGCTAAACTTTGAAACTCTGATTCCCCTGCAGAAAATCCCGCTGTGCCTACGTTCTGCCAAGCTGGGGCAGAGACGCTGCCACCACCATCGGCTTGTACTATAAAGGTAAAGGGGTTGTCATTGGGGTCGTTGTTATCGATAGAAATCGTAGCGGTTTGTATGTCCGGCGTATTAGAAACGTAGGTTACTTCGAAAGTAAGCGAATCGCCTGCTGCAATACTCGCTGCCGAAGGCTGTGCACTAATGCTAAAATCCGAAGAGCCGCTGATGCTCACCAAAGGCGTACCTGTAAGATTGAGCGCATCATTGCCCGTGTTTTTGACCGTAAAGGTACGCACAACCGTAACAGGACTACAAAAATTACCACTACCAAAATCTGTATCATTAGCCGTAGAAACGCTTGTGCTGCTATTTGCAATCTCCGTACCATTGCCCGCCACACTAATGATTGCAGATATACTGCGAAACACCGCAAAGCGCGAAAGAGCCTCACCACCCATGGTTGTAAACTGTCCACCCACATACAAATCTGTGCCTGAAACAGCAAGGGCGAGAACCCAATTGTTCGCATTCGGATTCCACGTGGCATCAGCTGCGCCCGCCCCTGTGGTAGAGAGTTTGGCTATCCTATTGTGCGCCTCACCGCCGATATTCACAAATTCCCCCCCCACATACAAATCGCCACCTGAAACAGCAAGGGCGAGAACCCAATTGTTCGCATTCGGATTCCACGTGGCATCAGCTGCGCCCGTACCTGTGGTGGAGAGTTTTGCTATCCTATTGCGCGCCTGCCCGCCGATATTCATAAGTAAACCGCCCACATACAAATCGCCGCCTGAAACGGCAAGGGCGCGAACCTCATCATTCGCATTCGGATTCCACGTG
>JAFIER010000105.1 GCA_020832465.1 Bernardetiaceae bacterium | reverse complement strand
TTAAGTCTTCGCATTTTGTTTATAAAATCTTTTTTCCTCTGCTTAGGGATAAGTATTGTGTATTTTTCAGCTTTTAAGATATATGCTTTGAGTTCGCTATCTCTCAAAATGGTGTCTATAAGTTTTTTTTGCGTAGGCAAGAGTCTGACGATGTCGTAACCTTCATTTTCATTTTTGAGCCAACAAACTCTTTGGTTTAATTCATTTATAAAGTCTTTCCATATTTGTGGTATTGACTCGTTGTTTTGATAAACTTCATTCAAAAGTATTTCTAATAACCTAATTTGTGCCAGAGCACTATCGTTTGTTTTGCTTTTTTTCAATACTGTATCCATACTGACTTTGAATAGCGTATCGTTTAAGGCTTCTGCTATATTTTCAATTTTGATTTTAGTAGATTTAAGTATCCCTTTATAATGAATAAGTAAATGACTATCATCAAATATTATAGAATTATTTTCTTCTACAGAATGCACCTTATACTCTTTTCTTAGCCCCAGCAGATAAAGCCCTAAATCCGTGATTCTAAAAAACTTAAGTCCATCGCAAGGCGAAAAATATCCTTTTTCTATTTGGAAGTTTTTTATATATTCATTTTCATTAATAGGCAACTTATCATCATAGGCTACTTCTATTATTCCCCAAGCAGCCAGCATACCGAATAAAGATTTTAGTATCGGCATTGAAATATGACTATAATGAAGATATTGTACTTTCCTATAGGAGTGGAAATTGTACCCCTCATATTTTGATAAAAATCCCGGGTTTATTGATATTGAAGCAATAAAATATCTTACCATGGAAGGTATAATAGATAACTGAATAAGCCAATCAATTACATTATCTACAGAAAGCCACTTGTTATGGTCATGGCTCTTAAGCATCTGTTTTATATAGTTTATAGTAGCTTTATATTCAGCTTCTTTACTATATAAATCATTTTGAATTTGCCAATTGAGTTTGTCTAAGTCTTCTAAATGCGGAGCATGCCACTCGTGCGGAATTTGTAATTTGAACACTGTGTTAAAAAGCACATTTTTAGCTATTTTTACTATATCATTTATATCTTCTTCGAGTATTAAGTTAGCAGGTATTTTTTTTGATTGATCAAAAATATCCATTAACATAGCAGTACGAAAATAAGCTAAAGGAGTTTCTTTTTTTTCTGCATTTGGATAAAACTCTTCTATTTTAGCATATTTTTGTGCTGACTTTATGCTCATGATACTTACTCCTCCCTTACTTTTGACTTTGATTTTACCCTGTAAATGATAAGAGTACAATAAATCAAGTTCTGTTAGAATTTGTTTTTCAAAATTCTTGATTTTTAAACCCGCCGCAGGTTCCCTGTATGTTTTTATCGTTACTTTATCCTGCTCATCTATATGGGGCAGAAGTAATGCTCTTATCTCATTATCGAGTATAAAAGCCATAACTATCTCTACCTGAATTTCATTATTACCCAGGTATAGTCCCCTTTGATTTATAATTATTCCGTTAAAAAAATTCCAAAAAGGATTTAGAATATCGCCATACTTATTATAGGGATAAGTTTTTACAGCTCCTTCTATCACTGTATCGATATCATACTTTGCCTTGAGCATATCGGAGCGAAAAGACTTTCTCAACAGAATCATATCATAAACTACTTTCTTAACTTGAGGACCAAGTGAACTCATAAGCAAATCAAATAGCTCTTTGTTATACAAAAAAGAAGCTAATACTTGAATTTGATTAGTCTTATTTAGCTTCTTGAGTTTCTCTTGAGTGAACGAAAAATATATATTACATATACTTGGATTTTCGTTGATAATAGGCACTAAACACTCTAACACAATTTTACCTAATTGCGCAACATCGTAGTTTTCTTTTATGACCTTATGATAATGAGACAAAGGATACTCTTTTTTCTTGTTCATTATGACTTATTTTTATATGTTTTTCGTAAAAATTTAGAATTATAACGCAAAATTAGCTCAAGATATACTCAATATCCTGCTCGCTCAATGATTTGATAGAAGCATTATCGGAACTGATAACCGTATCAAATAAGGCTTGCTTTTGTTCTTGCAACATCATGATTTTTTCTTCGATGCTATTTTTTGTAATAATTTTATAACTAAAAACTGTTTTGTCTTGCCCTATGCGATGCGTGCGGTCGATAGCTTGTATCTCAGCAGCCGTATTCCACCAAGGGTCAAAAATATAAACCATATCAGCAGCGACAAGATTTAGCCCCACACCTCCAGTCTTTAATGTCATCAAAAAGACTTTGCATTTTTTGTCATTTTGAAAGCGATTCACTAAGGCTTGCCTATCGCGTGTAGCCCCCGTCATGCTGACAAAATCTATACCTGCGGCAGTTAAGTCTTCTGAGATATTTTCAATGGCTTGCAAAAAATTGACAAAAACAAGGCATTTATGCCCATTAGCAACGGCATCGAAGAGCTGCTCCATCAAAATTTCTCTTTTGGCAGAAATAACTTTACCATTAGTTTTGGCTTCAGGTACGGAAGCGAGTTGGCGCAGCTCCGTAAGGGCTTGAAGGATAAAAAACTGCGAACCTTTGATACCCATATTGGCAATTTCTTTGCCTATGGCATCTTTATAAAATTTTTGTCTATCAGCATAAAGTAGGCGTTGCTTCTTAGACATTTCAGCATAAAGTACTTGCTCTACTTTCGGAGGCAAGTCTTTGAGTACATTTTTCTTAAGCCTTCTCAAAATAAATGGATAAATTTTGCGACGTAGCTCCTGCGCTACATCTTTATCCTGCTTTTCTTGAATAGGGCGTGCGTAATAATTATTAAAATCATCAGCAGAGCCAAACATTGTCGGATTAAGAAAACGAAAAAGAGAGTAAAGCTCTACCAAATTATTTTCAATAGGTGTACCGCTCAGTGCAAATCTATGCTCGCCATTGAGTAGCATAACAGCCTTACTTGTCTGTGTAGTGATATTTTTGATATTTTGAGATTCGTCCAGAATAATGCAATGAAACTTCTTTTCTTTTAGCAACTCTATATCATTACGCATAATGGCATAAGTTGTAAAAATGAGTTGATGCGACATAGCGTCCTCTATATTGCGCTCCGTGCCGTAATGCGTATAAAAAGTAAGCGAAGGGTTAAATTTTTCTATTTCTTTTTCCCAATTAAAAAGTAAACTCTTAGGCATCACAATAAGCGAAGGTTTTTTTTCTTCTGGATAAATATCTGAAAGCAAAGCTATAGTCTGTAGCGTTTTGCCTAAGCCCATATCATCAGCGAGGCAGCCGCCCAAGTTTTGTTTGTAGAGATAACTCAGCCATTTATAACCTTGTTTTTGATAAGAACGAAGCTCGGCATTAAGGCTCTTTGGCTTTTCAAATTTAGCTTTTTCTAATTTGTTAAAACCCTCAAATACTTTACGGCTTTTTGAAAGCACTTTTTGAGCAGCCACCTTATCTTCTATCAACTCCTCTACAAGGGGCAAATCAAAAAAAGAAACTCCCGCTTTTTTATTTTTCTGTTTTCTAAAAATCCGCTCGAGCTTTTTCATATACTGAGCGTCAATCATTGCCTGTGTGCCATCACTAAGTTTGACATACTTTTGGCGATTATATTGCCTAATGACCTCAAAAAGTGCAAGACTTTCACCCTCTATTTCCAAAGATACATCTGCCTCCAAAAAATCAATACCCGAAGAAGGCGAAAATAATAACTTGGGTTTAGAGGTCGTAATTTTATAGGATTTGAGATTTTCAGAACCAAAAAATAAATAATTGTCTAAAATAACAGGCAGTAGCTTACTGATAAAAGTTTTAGCCGCCTCCTCCGGAAGTATAAAAAGATTATCATCTTGATAAATAGATGTTTTTTTACCTAACTCCTTGCGAAGCAAATCCGCAAAATCTGGTACTGCCAGCAACTGCTGGGTATGGTCAATAGCCCGTAGCCGAACTTGTAACTCTATATCATTGATTTGAGCTACTTTATCTACTTCATAGTCACTCAAAAACTTAGTGTCAAAGTCCGCTATAACACTTGCTATTTTTACATGAAGGGCATGGCTTTCATCTACCTTTTCAAAAAATAAAGCCTTCTGAGGAATAAGCAATTCCGAACTCTCAATGACTTCATAGTCATCAAAATCAAGCGTAATATTTTGAAAAAAAGAAAACAAAAGCGTTAAGTACTTTTCTAAATAATCAGCCTCAAAATGTGTGTTGAAAAGACCAATATTAGAAAAATTATTACCGATAGAGTTAATCTGATAAATACGGTCTTTATACAAACACCAACTATCCGTAAGAAAATGAAAATCTGATATAGGCCGAGACCCACCCACCAGATATACCTTTCCTTCATACAAATTTTTATCTTCGATATAATTGATTTGCACACTAATATTTCTCACCTCATCAGGAACAAATGTGAGCGCATTACCCTTAGCATCTTGTATATTAGAGCAGTAGCGCAAAGACCACATCAAATAATCATGGTCTCTTAAATAGATATGATTTTCCTCACCCTCCCACAAAATGGCTTCTGCATTTTTCTTTTCTATATTGAATATGCTACGCAAAGTTTCGCGTAAATGACCGTTATAAGCTAAGTAATCAGGCTCCATAGGACGCATTTCTTTGTCGGTGAGGAGTAGATATGTACCGTAATCGTCTTGTTGAAGTGTAAAATAAAAGTTACGAAGTGCAAGCCTCGGAACCGCCACGCTATAATTTTTCTTGAGTTTCTCAAATAGTTCCATGTCTAATCAAATTAAATTCTAAAAAACAAAAGCATTACTTTTTAAACAAATGCTAATGCGTTTAGCTATGCTTAAAACGCAATTTAGTCTCTTAAAGGCGTACATTAGCTTGACAAACCACCTCAAGAGATTACAACACTGACAAAGAGTTTTCTAAGATAATCTTTATGCTTCATATCACTCTATGTGAGGCTATCACAAAGATACACATAGCAAACCAAATAGCCATAAGTATTTGCATAAAATTACTTTACATGATTATATGTGTTTGGTAGGTACTCCAAACACGGCGATAGTTGCTGTCTATGGCAAAATTTTAGAAATAACATTTCTGTCAGAAATGTTATTTCTATAAGTTCTGACACTATCTAAGTCAATTTACCAACTTGACGTACACCCGCCAAGAAATCCTCCCTATCTATCCAATAATTTCTGCTATAAACTCGCTGAAATTCCCATTTACAGGCTTTCAATCGCAGAGGCTGGTAAGCGTGCAATGCCTTAGGGTTGCTTTCCGCAAAATAGGCTTCGTCATCAGTGAGTAGCAATGTAATAGGTATGCTTTGGCTATAAAGGTCTGCAAAAGGCAAGTCGCTTTTCCACTTATCAGCAGCAGTGAGTGTCAATATTTTTTCTTTTAAATACCAACTCGAGCGGCGACTAGCTTTTCCAGACAGACTGCTGCGATACTTACCCTCAGAGACAGCAAGCGCATACTCGAGATAAGACTTGAGCAACTGCGCACCTTTATTATGCTCATCTGATATATTGAGCTGATGCGGATACACACTACTTACAACAATAATCTGCTCACGTGCACGTGTAACTGCGACATTTAAACGATTTTCACCACCCTGCAAATTGAGCGAGCCAAAGCGCGCATACATCTTTCCCGCTGCATTAGGCGCATAAGCCACCGAAAAAATAATAATATCACGCTCATCACCCTGTACATTTTCAATATTTTTAACAAAAACCGTGGGCGGTAGAGGAATTTCCAATAAATCCAACAAATCCTCAATCAAATTTTGCTGTTTGTAATTGAAGGTAATAATGCCTATATCTTCTTTACCCGATTGCACTAAATCCCTCACCATACGCACAATTTCTCGCGCCTCTGTTTCATTTTGGTTTTGATGCCATATTCCATCAGTTTTAAAATACTGAATAGCGGGTTTTTGTTTGATATACTCTTCATAATCGGGGAGCACTTCTAACTTACCGTTATAAAAATGCTGATTTGAAAAGTCAATAAGCTCAGGCAAGCGGCTACGATAATGCCCGCGAAGCTCAAACTGCGGCAAAAACTGCTTGGCTAAATCTAAAAGCGAATCAACTTCAAGCTCTGCCGCAAGGTCCTGCTCCTCGAGGTCTTTATCCTCCCAGCGGGGGCGATAGAGGTCTCCAGGGGCGAGCTGCTTCTCATCGCCAGCAATGAGCAACTGCCGCCCTCTGTAAATAGCGGGAATACCCTTTTCAGCAAAGCACTGTGAGGCTTCATCAAAAATAACTAAATCAAAGAGTTGGCGCATCGGAAAAATTGCAGAAGCCGATTCAGGAGAGCAAAGCCAGCACGGCATCAAATCAAAAAGCTCGTCGCTATGTGCGTTAATGAGCCTGCGCAAAGCCCAAATTATTCTTTTTTTCTTAACTTGATGCGCTATTTCACGATAACTAATGCGATTTCCAAGCCTATTCGTTTTTGTATTTTTATAAGTTTGCTCCCTAGCCTTGAGGCGCATAATATCTGCACTAATTTGATTTTTTTCTTGAATAGCCTCCTGCAATCGCTTTGTAAGCTGCTCCATCTTAGGAGATGATACAGCTCTCAAAATCGGGTATTTTGCTTCTATATGCGCTATCCAAGCATTTCTCAAACTATTTTCAAAAAGCAAAAGACTCTCCCTAACTTTAAGGCTACCGCTATGCGCGCGGATTAAATCAATCGTAGCAAGTTGCTCCTGGGGCATACTGGCCTTGAGCTTATCAAACTCTATAAGCCAATCAAAATCTTTCTCCAATACATTCCACATTTTATCAGCATGATGACTGCCCGCCAAAATTCGCTCAATTTGCTTAGGTACAAGGTATTGCGTCCAGCGAATTTTGCGCTGTGGTAGCAATTCCATCGTATCGCTGAGGCGTGTAAAAAAATGCTGTACTTGATCAAAATTTTGCATTTCAGCAACAATATGATAAATAGATTTGCCCAAATGCTCGAGCAAGGCTTTAGCTTGCAATGCCTTTTTTTGCAACTCAAACCACTCATTAAAATCTTGACGGGTCGCCTGTATCGAAAGTGGGTTTTCATCAAACTGCGTATCGAGCTCCTCAGCTGTAATGATTTGAGGAATTTGATTGAGCCACTCGGCTTCAGTGAGCATCGAAATATTGTGCTCAAGGTTCATACGATTATCGATGCGCTTCATCAAAATCGCAATTCCTTTTTGATTATCAGGGAGCTGATTTTTATGCAGAATTTCTTTGATAAAACTATCTTTTTTACGCGCTAAAAGTCTCCATTTCAGCTTATTAAATGTTTTTGATTGCGCTTTGTGATATTCATCTAAATAGTCTTGAATCAGTGGCAAATCCCTTTGAGGAATAGTCTGCTCAATACCACCTCGTTCGAAGCATTCATTGATAATCTGCTGCTTATTCGTCAGCCATTCACTTTCAGTTTGATGCGGCAAGCAGGCTTTAAAAATTTCAAACACACCCTCCTCTGCAAGTAAAGCTACAAGCCTTTGCATATCTTTTTTGTGTGTTTGTAAGTTTACAGCATCTTCAAAGCTCAAACTCGTATCGGCAAGCAATAGGCGAAGTTTTTCTGTAAAATCTTGTTTAAAAACAGGAATTTCTTCAAATACTTCTTTGATATGATGTAAATCAGCATACTGAAAATCAGCAAAACTCACACGCTCTTTCCATACATATCCTTCTGTTTCTAAGCGTTTGGCATAAGCCACAAAAGACTCAAATTTTTGTACAAAATCGTGATATGTATTGAAATTAAAGGCTTTGTAAAAATTTTTTAAATCTATAAAAGGCTGTTCTGGCTGTGCCGTAAGGTAAAGTTCTTTAACAGCAATACCACATTCACGCTCATCGAATAATGCCTTCTTAAAGGATTCTAAATGTTCACAAATTTGTGTAATCTCCCGGCTCAATTGTTGAAACTGCCGCTCAATTTGAATCGCATCAAGACTGTTATTCTCTTTGCGATAAGCATCAAGCTCCTCGATTTGCTGGGCAATTTCTTGATAAATATGAGCCCTATCTTGTCTAAAATCATGAACTAATCCCATAAAACGACCCATACCTTCAGCTGCCAATCGTTTGTAAACCACATCTAAGGCTACTTTTTTCTGACAAACGACAAGCACTTTTTTGCCTCGTGCAATATAGTCACCAATCAAATTACAAATCAAATGAGACTTTCCCGTACCAGGAGGTCCTTGAACAAGAATAGACTTACCGCTGCGCACTTCCCGAATTGCCTGCTCCTGAGAAGCATCGAGCACAAAAGGAGCAAAAAAATTATCTTCTGAAAAACCTTGTGTAGCCTCAGTATTATTTTTTTTCAAAAAAAATGTCTCCAAATCATCTTGTGTGCTATCGCCTATGAGCTTTTCGTAGTCTGGTGCAAGATAAGAATCTGATTGGGGAAAAATACCTAATACTGCTTGGGGTAGTAGTTTTAACTTACCCACTTGTAGCGAATCTTCTAACTCTTTTTTAGTCTTATCGTGAAAAAAATCTAATTTTTCATTAAAATTTTCACGATTAAAATCGAGCTCAAGCGGACTTTTGTCTATCAGTTTATAAAGTTCGGTAAGAAACTCAAGAGAGGTTTTACCAAAGTTTTCAAAAGTCTCTTCTAAAAAATCCTCTTCAAAAATAATATCATGATAATGCGAAAAAGCCAGCAAAAGGCTTTTATTAAAACTGATGCCAGCTTCTTTGCGTAAGCGCAAAAACCAAGTATTTTGTTTGTGATACAGCGAAACAGGAAAAAAAAGCAAAGGCGCACGCAACATAGTATCATTCAAAAACTTGCCTTCAACAAAAGGATAACCTACAGCAAGGTCAATCGTACCGCTCTCCTCTTCAATACGTTTTTGACTCCTAAAAATATTCTTGAGCTGCGCACTTTGCCGATTGGCATTCGCATCACGACTATCTATATAAGGGCATATCGCAATTTCTTTTTTACGCCCAATGAGTTGAGCCAATATAGAAAAAGCACTTTGATTCTCAGCAAAATCTAAGCTACGCAAATCCATAAAAAACTGCTTATAAAGCCGCCTAAGCAACAGCGAACGATTTGCAGCAGTAAGATTGGTAAGGCGTTTTTGATATGTTTTGAGTATTTTAGACAAAACTAAACGATTTTTAGCGTAAACAATGACCTAAAAATACATATTTTTTTTGAAAAACGTTATATTTTTAGGTAAAATCCTGTAGCAACGCTGCTCTTTTTAATCAAACACGTATAGGATTGCTGTATCTTTTGCAAGCCTGATACAAGCAGTTTAGTAAAACTGCGACAAAAAAAACCTTTGACAAAGTTCAAAACTTTGTCAAAGGTAAAATCTTGATTCTGACAAAAAATTGCAGTTATCTATAAATCACCACCACACCATTCAAACGAATAGTCTCATCGGGGCGGTCTTTGCTATTGTATCGAATCTGCCACATATAGCTGCCCGTAGGCACTTGCTTGCCTTTGTGTGTGCCGTCCCAATAGGTCATATTTTCTAAAT
>JAFIER010000093.1 GCA_020832465.1 Bernardetiaceae bacterium | reverse complement strand
CTTCGTAGGTTATCGGTTTTTGAGCCATAATTTGATTGTTTTGTGGGTGAAAAAATTAGAATTGATATAGGCTTTTCAGCGAATACTTAGGATTACCTATTATCTTATCTATAAACTTTTAAACCACATAAAAAGTGCCTTTAGGGAACAGATTTCTACATACGCTGATTTATAAAATTGTATTACCGCTCGAAAATCCTCTTCATTTCTGGTTTTGTGGGGGCTAAGTTCTTGTTTTAGGGATTGATAAGTGGGGGTTCTTTGGGAAATATAGAGTTAGTCTTTTTTGTGGCTTCCTCTACCTCTACCCAAACCATCGTATAATCATCATTCAAAATTTCGCCTGCCTGATATTTTCGATGACAAAAGGCTGTAAATGCTTCTTGTGAGATTAAGGCTTGCTTGAGAGCAGTGAGCACCTCCTCAAAACTTTTTAATCCATTTTTATGAATTTTTTGTGCGCAAAGCAGGGTACGACCGCTCAACTTAGGCGTTTTTGTCCAGGCTTCGGGTTTATGAAAACGGATGTACTCCAATATCAAATACAGCGAAAGCGCATCAGTAGCAAGTATAAAAGTTTGCTCTTGGGCAAGGGAGAAGCTACGGCTTTGCAGAATTTCAGGTTCTACCGCTTCGGTTGCCCAGTTGAGTAAAAATGGATTTTGTGCAAAAGGTTCGGCTTGCGTATAAGGAATGCTTTCTAATATTTTTGCGCTGCTATCCCACACAAATATACAACTATCGCCATAAGTAAGCCAATGCGCTTTTGCGCTATCAAACCAACAAGCGGCTATGGTAGCAGCACTGCCCTGCTCGAAAAACTTATTCCGAACTGCATAAGAATAGCTATCGCTTTCTAACATTTTGGCATACTTATCATAAAACTCTTCCCAAATTTTGTCTATCCACGCCTTCACTTCGGTGGCAGTGTGCATAGGTTTTTTGGGCAAATGCTTAATCAGATGCTCTGACCATTCGGAAGCAAAAATTCCCGTGCCGCCCGCCCCATCAGAAACAGCAAAAGGCACAAAAACATCACCCTCCAGAAGCAGGCTATTCGTGTTATAAATTGGAATTTTATACGCATCTTCATTTTTACGCACTTCGGGTTCGTGCATTTTAGTAGAAGTTTGCGCAAGATACTGCAATCGATATTTTGTCTCGGGCATATTAGTTGGTGTTTTTAATTTGTTGCACAGAGGTGCGTGTGCCGATGTCTATCATTTTCATGGTGGCTGCGGGCGAGGCTTGATAGACCAAGGCAGTAGCTGTTTTGCCTGTAGGAATATCGTTTTGTCTTAAAATAGCTATGTCTTGTAAGTATTTGGGCGGTACGTCTGAGGAGATGTCATACATCAACCTGGCGTACTTATCCGATGGCAGTTCGCTTTTTTCGAAGGGAAAAAGTACGGTATTGTTGCCCGAAGTATCGATATGGCAGTTATAAAAAACGATGTTACCATCGCTGGTATGCAATTTTTTGAGTCGTTTGGCACGCTCGAGTAGCTCATCGTCTTTGCAATCGGTTTGCGCACCGTCCGTAAAATTAAATACCGCTGGCGGATAGTTATCGGGGTGGCGTGCAATCCAATCTTGCAACAATTTATAGGCGTACTCAATAGCTGCACCCATAGGCGTAAGGCTTTGCGATTTGGGCTCAATCCATACGGGTTTTTCCTCGATTCTCTTTTTCATTTTGCCTTTAATATTGATTTCTACTTCTTTTTTTACGGTACGCATAGGGTTAGCATAGACTTCATCAGTAGAGACCCAAGTCTTGCCTTGGAGTTTGCCTTCCCAAAGGGAGTAGGCTTCTGTTTGGTTTTTTCCACCATAGCCAATAACGGCGACATCGACATAACCGCCCACACCATAGCTTTTTGTACAAGCAGAAATCAACTCTTGTAGGGTTTGATTGATGGCACGAGCTACAAAATCGGCTTTGCTTTCATTGCGCCCACGTATATTTTCATTCATCGAACCTGACTGGTCTATCATAAAAATAAATGCCGTCGGCTTATTGCGTCGAATCTCGGCAGTATAGGGTTCGGATTTAATGGTTTGCGATATAGCTTTTTCGCTCATTGTTAAAAAGTCATCGAGCGTACTGATACTATGCGAAGTAGGAACAACATTTGACATAATGGCTTTGCTTTTTTAGGTTTGTGTATGATGTTTTTTCAAAGATAAACATTTTTTTGCATAGCTTAGGGCTTTTGAGGGCATTTTTTTCTGTCAACATTAGGATTCACGGGATTAAAGTATTTTCAGGATTACCTTTCTCAACCATCGGGAGGGTCTTCGACTACTACCGAGGTATTTCCTCAAAGACGGTCGCAAGACCTCTTTGACGGTTGTTGCAAGAGTTTTCAATCCTGCCAATCCCAAAATCCTGCAAATCTTGATTCAGACAAAATTATTTCTAACCATCGGGAGGGTCTTCGACCACTACCGAGGTATTTCCTCAAAGACGGTCTTAAGACCTCTTTGACGGTTGTTGCAACAAACCAACAGGAGAGGAGTTTTCAATCCTGCCAATCCCAAAATCCTGCAAATCTTGATTCAGACAAAAAAAATTCTTATCTTGTGGCATAAAAACCTCGGCAGTGGTCGAAGACCCTCCCGATGGTTGATGGTTATAATAAGTTAAAAATATGATATACCCAAGCATCACCGAGTACATCAGGAGCTTTCGCCACCCCGAGGATTATTTTGAAGACTCAAAATTGCAGTCATTGCGTCCGCTCCCTTCGCCGCACAACCCAAGCGACCCACATTTTATGACGGGGCGTTTTGGCTTGATAGTGCGCTTAGAAAACCCTGAAAGCAAACAAATATATGCAGCTAAAGCCTTCCTCAACTACAACGCCCAGCGTGAGAAACGCCTCGCCGAGATTGCGAAACTTTTAAAGGAGTTACAAAGCCCCTACTTTATTGATTTTGAGTATTATGCTGATGAGTTGTGGGTTTCGAGTGAGCTGGCAGATGATGGTGAGTTTCCTATGCTGTTGATGCCTTGGGTGCAGGGGGAGACTATAGGCGAGTATGTTTATACGAAAGCCAAGGCGCGCGACAAACAAGCCCTCTCTGACCTTTATGATGCATTTGTGGAGCTTTCGGATTTTCTTTTGTCATCTGACTTTGCGCACGGCGATTTGAAGCACGATAATATCATCGTGGGGGCAGGCTCACAATTGACTTTGATAGATTATGACGGTATGTATTTGCCTTCGCTCGCTGATGCGCCTTCGGGAGAGTTGGGCGGTGCGGCATTTCAGCACCCCGCGCGAAAGAATCACGCTTATAATGGCGATATTGATGATTTTCCGATATTGGTATTTTTGCTATCGCTGAAAGCCCTTTCTCACTCGCCCGAGCTGATAGACTTAGTGCCGAAAGACGACCACCTTTTGCTTCAATCGGAGGATTATAAAAATGTAATGGATAGCCCAGTGATACAGGCGATATGGCGCATCGATAACCCCCAGCTCCAAGAGCTTTTTGGTTTGATGATAAGCAGCTTAGGTCAGAAGCATATCAAAGTGATAGGCTTGCCCGTATTTGTGGGGCGTGCTTTGCAGCCCAGTAAGCAGGAGTTTGTAGCCCTACGCCAAGAAAACCGCCTACTCAAAGCCGGCATCGCCCTCCAGCCCACTCCTACCGACTTCATAGAAACTGTAAATGGGGTATCCTTCAAAATGATTTATGTAGAGGGCGGCTCTTTTATGATGGGCTATGACCCTGATAGAGATGGGGAATATGGGAATAACGATGAAAAGCCTTTACACCAAGTAACCCTCGAGCCCTTTTATGTGGCAGAGACGCAGGTTACTCAAGCCCTTTGGGAGGCGGTGATGGGTGAGAATCCTTCTTATTTTAACGGTGCAAAACGACCTGTAGAACAAGTAAGTTGGGACGATTGCCAAGCGTTTATCCAAAAGCTCGAGGAGCTTACGGGCAGAAAGTTCAGGCTACCTTCGGAAGCGCAGTGGGAGTATGCCGCTCGTGGTGGATTGAAAAGCAAAGGCTATCAATATGCAGGTTCTGATGATATTGATGAGGTAGCTTGGTATAATGTGAACGCTTATGATGTAGGAAAAGAATCGGCTGATTACGGAACTCACCCTGTAGGGCAAAAGCAAGCCAACGAATTGGGTATTTATGATATGAGTGGGAATGTGTGGGAATGGTGTGAAGATGATTGGCACGATAGCTACGAAGATGCGCCCACCGATGGTTCGGCTTGGGTAGATAATCCTCGTGCTAAATATCGCCTGCTGCGCGGTGGCTCGTGGATCTACAACCCCGACTACTGCCGTGTGGCGTACCGCTTCCACTACTACCCCGACAGCCGTATCAACTACTTCGGCTGCCGCTTGTTTGCTCTCCCTGTAGTTTAGCTGTTGGTTTTACTCCTACCTCATTTAAGCTCAGGAGGTTTTGGTCGGGAAATAGCCAACGTAATGTAGCGTGAGCGAAATGTAGAAGGCT
>JAFIER010000086.1 GCA_020832465.1 Bernardetiaceae bacterium | reverse complement strand
TTTTATAAATTTAGCCTATTTTCTCGATGATATTACTGGTAGAAAAACAGAAATTATTACACCTGAGTCGCTTAGCGATAGTTTGAAGAATACGGTACTTAAAGATATGATTTATGTCCTTGAAGCAGAGTGAATATATTGCACATATATTAACAGAAGCAAATTTTTTAGTCGAGGTATCAAAAGATTTGCCTTATGAAGTGTTTATAAACGATAATATTTTGACAAGGGCTGTTGTAAGAAGTTTAGAAATTATTGGTGAAGCCTCAAAAAAACTATCTCCAGAACTTCGTAATACCTACTCGGAATTTGATTGGCGAGGTTTTACTGGTTTGCGAGATAAACTTATTCACCATTATTTTGGTATTGACTACGAAATTGTTTGGGATATTATGCAATATGAAATTCCAGTCGCTATTCCATTTATACAAACTATTTACGACGATTTGAAAAAACAAGAGTAACAAGTTAATTGACAGCGAAATAGTTGCCATTACGAAAAAAACGCATTATCTTCGTGATGCTACTGGCAATGTACTGGCTACTTACGAAGACGAATCTATTTCGGAGTGGACGGTGTATGGGAGTAGTCGCTTGGGTGTGGTTCGTGGTGAGCAGCCGCAAAAACTGTCGCCGCTTGATGTGGGGGAGGACAGTAGAAAAACCGAAAAAAAATAGATTGTTTTTTGACATAAGAGAAGATATTTTTTTATTATTTTAGTTTTATTTTTGAAAAGTTTTTTTATATTTGTGGTCTGAGTAGATTTACTATATAAAAGGGCTTTAAATGTAGCAAATTAGGTTTAAAAACTCGTATAGTTCAAATAACTACTATAAATTTGAATATGAAAAAACTGAACTACATAGATTTATTTGCAGGAGCCGGTGGGCTTTCAGAGGGATTTGTCCGATCTGGATTTGCCCCTATTGCTCATGTTGAAATGAACAAAGATGCTTGTGATACTTTGAAAACGAGAGCTACTTACTATTGAGAAGCTGCCTAAACTAAAATAATTATGAAAAGAAAACTTTGGACACGAGATGAATTTATATTAGTTTTCAATCTTTATTTAAAGTTACCTTTTGGTAAAATGCACACAGGGACACCTGAAATTATTGAAATGGCAAATCTTTTGGGACGAACTGTAAGCTCAATCACTATTCGTCTTACGAACTTTGCTGCTTGCGACCCCTACCACCAAAACAGAGGTGTAAAAGGAATGGTAGGCGGCATAAAACAATGCCAGCCAATTTGGGATGAGTTCTCTGATAATCAGGAAGATTTAATTTTTCTAAGCGAGCAGATTCTTGCTAAAAAGCAAAATCAAACAATAGAGACAAAGTTTGATAAATTACTTTTTGATATAAAAGATTTAAAAGGCGAAACGAAAATTCGAGAAGTAAAAACAAGGGTCAATCAAAATATTTTTAGACAAATTATTTTAGGAAATTATTCTGGAAAATGTGCAATAACTGGAATTGATATTCCCGAATTACTTTTTGCAAGCCACATAATTCCTTGGTCAAAAAACGAGAAAGAAAGATTAAATCCCGAAAATGGAATTTGTCTTTCCTCACTCTACGATAAAGCATTTGATAGAGGACTAATTGCGATAAATGAAAAATATCAAGTTTTACTTTCGGATAAATTGAAAAAGAGAAAAGAAGCGGATTATTATGGAAAATATTTTGCGCCAATTGAAAACCAATTATTAATTGCTCCACAAAAGTACTTTCCTAAAAAAGAATTTATTCAATATCATCTTGACGAAATTTTCAATAAAGATAATTAAATTATGAACACAAATTATTGGGTAAAAGACACCAAACGTAAAAAAGTAATTACCAAAACTAAAATTCCAAATGCTGGTAATTATAAACTATTTGCTACATATTACAATATGATAGATACACAGGGCTTATCCTGTCAGTTTGATTTAAGCACAGAAATGCAAGTTGAAAAACTGTTCATGAAAAACAGTTTTCAATACATTTTTTTAGAAACTAATGGAGTACAAGAACTTTATATTTTACCTTGCAAAGGTATATTTGAATTGACTGAAAGAGTCATCTCCCAAATAGACCATTGTAATAACGAAACAGATGTTCTAAGTTTATTGATAGATATGATGTAAATTATATAGAAAGACTCTTCCTTTCCAATAAACGACTTAGACGATTTTACAGATAAAATTCTTGACAAATGCGTGAATCCGAAAAAAGAAGGTTCTTGGGATAGGCGTGGCATGGTCGTAGGGCATGTTCAGTCTGGCAAAACTTCTAACTATGTTGGACTTATCAATAAAGCCACTGATACGGGTTACAAAGTAATTATTGTAATTGCAGGCACTATTAGTTCGTTACGCAGACAAACCCAAGAAAGAATTGATTCAGGATTTGTCGGGCGGAGTAGTTCCGATTTTTTGGAGAAGAAACTAAATAGCATCGTTGGTGTTGGACAATATCAAGTTAATACAGAGATATATCCATTAACATCGTCATTTTATGTAAAAGGAGATGAAGGCGATTTCAATCAAAAAGCAAGGATTCCAATTGGAAAAAATCCAGTTGTTTTTGTGATTAAAAAGAACAAAGGCATACTCGAAAAATTAATTGATTGGCTTTCTCGTGATGTCAACATAAGAGATGTGGACGGAACACCAAAATTATTTGATGTTCCTGCGTTGATAATCGATGACGAAGCTGATGCCGCTTCTGTTAATGCAAGCAAAAGTATCGAGGATATAAAAACCATAAATAAATTAATCAGAACGTTACTCAATTTATTCAATCAAAACACTTTTATCGGTTACACGGCTACGCCTTATGCTAACTTGTTTATTTCGCAGGCTTACAACGAAGAACAAATGACAAAGGTAAAAGGCAAAGAGTATAAAATTGGCGAGGATTTGTTTCCAAGAGATTTTATTATCAATATTAAAGCGCCGACAAACTACATTGGTGCGGCTAAGATTTTTGGTTACGAAAACAAGAATCCAGAACAAACCAAAGAACCTTTGGATATTTTCAGAGAAATAAGCGATTATGACCCACCATTTTTCAGAACAATAAATCGAAAAAATAAGGATATTTTACCTGAATATCTTCCGCCAAGTTTGGAACGAGCGATAAAATCATTCATTCTGACTTGTGCCATTCGCAGGGTAAGAGGACAGGAAACGAAGCATAATTCAATGTTGGTCCACGTTGCATTGCTTGTAAAATGGATTGACCGAGTGGCATATTTGGTAAACGAAAAAACGAAAGAGTATCAAAATGCTATACAAAGCGAAGATGCGTCTTTGTTTAGCGAGTTGAAAGAACTATACGAAACAGACTTTTTGCCAACGACACAAAATGTGCTCGAAAATCTGGATTATACTGACATAAGGATAAAACAGCACACTTGGGAAGAGGTAAAACAAGAATTGAAAAATGCAGCTTTAAAAATTGATGTTCGCTCTGTTCATGGTACACGTTCTACAACAAACTTAGAATATCATAAAATTGAAGAAATTGATTACAACCGCTATGAAAATGGATTATCTGTCATTGCAGTTGGGGGGAGTCGTTTATCAAGAGGAATTACCTTAGAAGGTCTGTCTGTTTCTTATTACATAAGAACAACACGAATGTATGATTCGCTGATGCAAATGGGGCGTTGGTTTGGTTATCGTCCGGGCTATGTTGATTTGTGCAGGTTATATACCACAAATCAAATTTTTGAATGGTTTAATCATATTACAATGGCAACTGAAGAAATGCGAAATGACTTTGACGAGATGACGGCAAGACATCAGCGTCCAAAAGATTTTCGTTTGAAAGTTAGAAATCATCACGGTTTGCTAACAATTACAAGTTTAAACAAACTGTATTTTGCAGAAGATATAGAAATTTCTTTTTCTGGGGAAAATCCACAAACTTATTCTTTATTGAAAACAAAAGTTGCCATTGAAAACAACTTTAATGCTCTAAAACAATTAGTGAAAACCATGGGACTTCCTCCCAAAGCAGACAGAAAGCAATTGAAAGGTAAAACAAGATATTTGCTTTATAGAAATGCAAACATCGCTGCACTTTGTAATTTTATTGATACATTCAAAATCGAGCAGCCAAGTATTCAAAATGCAACTTTGAGCGATTATATCAGAACACAAGCGAAAGGAAGTAAAATCAAAGAATGGAATATATGTATTATTTCAAATACTGATAATAAGGTTTTTATTGATTATAAAGGCAAAACACCGAGAGGTGAGCGACAGCCCAATGAAAGAGTTGCTACCTTTGAATTGCAGCATAATAATGAAGTTATTGCAATGGGCTGTAGTGTCCGTAATCAACAAATTTTGCGTGGGGGTGAGTTTTATTTGATTTCAAAAAATCAGATTGACCAAACAGGAGACCGCCAAGTTGATTTATCTATACAAAGTCAAACTTATGCTGGAATCAAAGAACAACGTGCCTCTGAAAAGAAGGGTCTTTTGCTAATTTATGCCTTAGACGAAAGAGCTACTTTTTTTGAAGAAAAATATGGATTACCTATCATTGGTTATAGCCTACATTTTCCAAGAATAGAAGATGAAGAGAAAGTCTCCTACAAGGTAACACCAAACTACCTTGATTTTGATGACGAAGTAATGATTGATGACGATAATATAGAAAACGAGAACTTATGATAAATGTTAAATCAATTTGGGATAATCAAAAACCCACTGGCGATGTTATCATCAAAACAAGAATTGATGAGATTTCACATTTGAACTGCTTTGCAGCTACAAATCATATTACGGGACAGCATTTATATATTATGTCTGTTTCGAATAGCGTGTCTATTCCTGAACTAAAAAATTATCGTTTCAAAGGCGTTGAAGTTTTTACTATTGAAGTGGGTAATAATATAGAGCTTAATATTTACCTTTTAGATAGCGACCTGAAAGATATTTTTTCATTATTTATACAAAATGTTCTGGAGGACATTGAAAAGAGTATTACTGAAAACGAAGCAGTAACAATAACTTTGAACGTGATTTCAAAATGGAAAAAACTTTTTGATAAAATCAATTTTGCTGGCTTATCGCTTGAAAAACAAAAAGGTTTGATTGGCGAATTATTATTTTTGAATTACCTTTTAAATCACGAAAAAACACCTGCAAATACTCTGAATGCTTGGACTAGTACTAAAGTGTACCCCATACTTAGTACCAAAAAGCAGTAA
>JAFIER010000077.1 GCA_020832465.1 Bernardetiaceae bacterium | reverse complement strand
ATTTATCCGATATTAGCAGGTTTAGCTATTACGGATATAAAAACTGCGATTGTGAAGCTCATACTGCTATTTGGTGGCTGGTTTAATAAAGTTGTGGTATAGCCAAAAATTTAGCCATAACATTTCTTATAGAAACGTTATGGCTATTTTTTTTGCGAATTTGCTTATCTATTTACTGCATAAGCTCGATTGAATCAAATCAAATTATGATTTGCCATTAAGCACTTTTTCACGTGTTTCAGCTACTTTCTGACCTGCTTCTTCGCTAAGCTTTGTCGCTTTTTGCTTTACTTCTTCGTACTTAGCTTCTGCTTCTTTACGAATTTTGGAAACCTGTTCTTTGCCTTTATCTTCAAGTTCGTGTGCAAACTCACTTGTTTTTTTCGCTACATCTTTTGTTTTTTTCGTAATATCATTACGCAAATCCTCACCTTTTTGTGGTGCGAGGAGTACGCCTGCTAATGCGCCTACTGCAATACCTGCGACTACGTAGAGTGCATTTTTAGTTGCACTTTCCTCTTGAACGACAGTAACAGCTTTTGTTTCCTCTTTAGCTTCAGTATTTTTGTTGCTTGAGGGTAAAATAGAACGGATTAAAGAAACACCTGCCGCAAATGGCACTACTTTGCTTAATACGCTCTCGATAACTTGCTTTGAACTGCTCATAATAATTTTAAAGTTTTGTTGTATGAAATGGAATTAAAAAATTACTTGCCTTAATATTGTCTTACAAAAGACGATAATCAAAACAAGTAAGGTGCAAGTATGAAAATCAAACCAGCAACCTGTTTTCACTATACAATACGTAAATCAATTAAAAAAAGTTCAGCTTGCATACTATTTTTTATTTATTTAACGGGGCTATTTCTACTTGGCTGTTATTTAGCTTTCCATTCTAAGGTTTGCATCATGTGCAACATATCATCTCTGGTATATTCTAAAATAGGGGCGAGCGAATCGTTGAGTTGTGAAGAGGGTACATAAAGGGCTGCACGCAAGAAATGTGTCGTACTATCTGATACCCAAAAATTAAAAACTGTAGGAATTTCACCTTCGGAGGCTGAAATTAAGGCCGTACCTCCTGGTAGATTGGGTTGTATATACTGTTCTATAGCAGTGGCTCGCTCAGTTTGTTTAAAAGTCAGGCGATGGGCATCGTTTACATACTCTTCAAAAAGTTTGTCATTATTTTCTACCTCTTTGTATGTAACGTGAACCGTAGCTACGGATATTGAATCATATACAATTTCCATCCAATAGGGTTCGTTTCTTTTTTGATAGGGCTTTACTTTTGCATACTTAGAAATTTCAAAAGTATAAGGAAAATTTCCCTCAAATTTTTCATACTCAGGCGTAGGTAATGAAATATAGTGGTAGCCACGTGGTTTAGGTGCATAAATATCAGTCTCGTCATTACAAGAAGTTTGAAAAATAATACACAAAAATCCTATAATCGTTATAACAATGCTTCGCATAAAATTATTTTGTTTTTTAAAAAATAGATATTATCACGTTTAATAAGGCTCTTCATACGGAAATATGCTTTTCCACAAATAAATTTGCGGGTTTAATCGAGTAAAACCCAAGATTTTAATCGTGGGAGCTAAAAAGCCGTATAAATTGCAGGAGAATCCAATAGAAATAAGGCTTCTGTTAGAAGGCTTAGTGCTATGCTTACAATTCTTGGTTTGCAAATTTGCAAAAAACAATTGGAATCTGTAAATTTAGCAAAAAAAGCTATTTAATAGAAGTTAGTAACGACATTTTTCAGTGAAAGGTCATGGCTAATAACTAATCTTTAATCATCAAATATCTTGCATACAACAACTTACCAACAAGACCTAAGCATTATTGAGAGCCGTGATGGTTCTCATACCATTCGGCATGCCCAATTAGAGGAGACTTATCACTCTATGCACGGTGCGCTCAAAGAATCTGAATACGTATATATACAACAAGGTTTTGATGCACTTATTGCGTCTGAAGTGCGGATTTTAGAAATAGGCTTTGGCACTGGGCTAAACGTAGCCTTAACCTATGAAGCAGCACTAAAACAGCGTAAAAAAGTTTTTTTTGATAGCATTGAAGCCTATCCTATTGCATCAGATATGGTAGCTATGCTTAATTATAAATCGCTCTTGCGAGCACAGGCATCTGCTATTTTTGATGAATTGCACAGTTGCCTATGGGAGCAAGATGTGGCTTTTCATCAGTTATTTAGCCTTAAAAAAAGGCATAGTGAGTTAGCACAGGCTATGCTGCCAGAGGCGTATTACGATTTAGTATATTACGATGCTTTCGCCCCCTCTAAGCAACCTGAAATGTGGGATATCTCACTTTTAGAAAAAGTAGTGCAAAGCATGAAAGAAGGTGGTATCTTGGTTACTTATTGCGCACAGGGGCAGTTTAAACGCAATTTGAAAGCCTTAGGACTTGATGTAGAAACCTTAGACGGGCCGCCCCCCAAGAAGGAAATGGTACGTGCCCGAAAGTTAGGCATAAAAAGTGATGAATAAGTACTTAGCATTTTATTCACTAACTAAAAATACTGCTCATGTTATATCAAAAACTCACTTTTTATATGGCACTGATGTGCCTTTTCGCTACGCTTTGCCTTGCAAGCTGTGGTGGTAGCACAACGGGTGCTTATGTCAAAAATACAACCTCCTACGGAGGTGGGGGAGGCTTAGAAGCCTCGCGTGCGGCCCGTATTATGGAAAGAAAAATTATCCATTCTGCTAATCTTACGATTGTTGCTAATGAGCCTTACGAAGTGGGCAAATCCCTCGGACAAATTGCCGAGCAGCACAACGGTTATGCCATGGAAATCGGTACTGATAGGGCAATTATTAGGGTAGAAAGTAGCCGACTCGAGGACGCACTCATTGCTATAGAAGCACTTGGAAAAGTGAAGCATAAAAGCCTTAGCGGTAGAGATGTTACAGAGGAGTACACTGATATGCAAATTCGCCTTGAAAATGCCGAAAAATCTCGTCAAAGATACCTCGAACTTCTCGATAAAGCTGAAAGCGTAGAGGAAATTTTGCAGGTAGAACGAGAGCTCGAGCGGCTCAATACAGTCATCGAACAGCTTAAAGGAAAAATGCAAAGCATTGAGGAGCGTTCAGACTTTGCTACAATTACTGTGAACTTGCGTGAGCGCAAAAAGCCCGGATTGATTGGGTATGTAGGTTTAGGATTGTATCACTCTGTAAAATGGTTATTTGTGAGAAATTAGAACTAATATTTCTACTGTACTATACAAAAGTGCCATATCAAAGCTAATTTTTGGTATAATTTGAGGCTATCGCCTGCAACTTTTGTCAGCCTATTGTTTGTTTTGATGCTACTATAAATATTTCTATATGGTGCAATTCAAAACTACGTGGTTTGTGTTTGGTAGGGACACCAAACACGGCGTAGCGACTTTAGAACTAACATTTCTGTTAGAAATATTAGTTCTAAACTTATGCCTGCGTAAATATGAATTACACCCTTTTCATACAAATAACAAAAATATAACATGCAAAAGATAGCTGTAACATTTCTTATTTTTATCATATTATTAGCGCAAGCCTGTAACACAAAAGAGGAGACTCCTGAAGTGCCAAGTAAAGTGGGGAGTCTAAGCATCAAAATAGAACATGTTTTTGATAATGAGCCAATTGTACTAAACTCACAGACTTACCGCAATGCCAATGGCGATGAGTTTGTAATTCAAAAATTTAAATATTATTTGAGTAATTGGAAGCTGCTTCGTAGCGACGATGGCGAGTATCTTATACCTGATAGCTATAAGCTTGTTGAAGTAACACGAGGTGCTCATCTTTTTGAAATGATATTTGAGGGCATTCCTGAAGGTGAGTATGAAGCCGTATCATTTGCTATTGGCATAGACCCCGAGCGCAATCTCTCTACAGACCAAATAGGAGATTTAGACCCTAATAATGAAATGGCTTGGGACTGGAATACAGGTTATAAGTTTTTACTCTTCGAAGGACGTACTACAGCTGAACGTCCGCAGGGGATAGTTTTTCATATCGGAGAAGACGAGAACTACGTACCTCAATATTTTGAATTTGATTCAAAACTTCAAATTGAGACTGGTAAGCAAGCTAAAATGCAAATTATTTGTGAAGCAGCTGAGCTTTTTAGAGGCACAACACTTGTAGATTTTGCCGTTTTGAATGATGCAATGTTTGGCAGACCCGCCGCACAAATCCGTGAAAACTATCAAGATGATATGTTACGCTTAAAATCTGCACAATAAAAAAAACACCATAATACTAGACATTCTCCCTCCAGAAATAACATTTTTTGAGAAATGTTATTTCTAAGTCCATTTTTGCATAGCGTGGGGTTTGCAAACCCCACGCTATTAGCAGTTCTTGGAGAGCTGTTAGTTATTGATTATTAGCAATTTTGCTACTTAAGCCATCATGCTATCTGCGATGATTTTTTGAGCCATTTTCTTGGCGATGTCTAAGTTTTCAGCTTTAGGCGTAAATAGCTCTCCTTTTTTGATTTTTTTGTGTAAATCTTGTTCGTCATACATAAGGTCGAGCGAAATTTTTCCTATAGCGTGTTCAGAATCAAGCACAATCTCTGCTTTCAATCCATTTTCTACAGCTTTTGGGAAGTAATAGTCGTGTAACCATTCTAAAAAAGGCACAGCAGCTCCTTCTAAATACACATGATCAGAAATCATGACTTTGATATTTTCTTTTTTGAAATAGTCTAAGGATTGCTCGCAGGCTTCAATTGCCTCTGGGTTTGAGTGTATCAGATAGCCCTTCCAATAAGCAAAAACGGTGTGCGGAACTTCGTCTCTGATATCGTATATCTCGGTATGCTTATTTTCAAATATTTTTTTCACGGGGATAATACTTTAAATGGTGTTTTATTGAGTTTGAATTTATGAATTCCAAAATTACCTAAGTTAGTGTTTGATGCGGCCACCAAACACAGCGAGGAGTGAGCAAGGGCAAATGTAAGATTTTAAAACAAAAAAAACAACACTCCGCCTAAGAAGTGTTGTTTTTTGTTGATAAATATGGGTGTTTGGTGCGGACACCAAACACGGCATAACTTAGAAGTAACAGTTCTCAAAGAACTGTTACTTCTTGTTTATTCTTGACTTTCTGCCTCTTTTGCTTTTCGGGGCTCTACTGCGGTAACAAAATAGACTTCATCTCCTCGCCAGGGGAAAGTTTTATAACGCTCTACATAATGTAGCGTAACTCGCTCGCCTGTTTGTGCATAGTTTTCGAGTTTTTGTACTAATTCTCTCTCGCTTTGCTCTACTGAAAAACGCCATACCGATGAGAGTTGATTGCTCGAACGCTTATCAGGCGATAAACCATCGACGTGCAACTCACCTTCCCAAGTTTTGAACACGTAACCCTTTTTACTGACTTTCATTACTACGCCCGAGCGTGTGCCGTTGCTATAAGTAGCATAATAAAAAAATGAAAAAATACCGCCACCTACTACAGCGATAATCAAGAAAGCAATAAGGCTAAACATAATAACCTTCTTCTTTGTAACTCCTGTTTTTGCCATGACAATTAAGGTTTTAAATCGTTTTGGATAATTGATAAAAATATGAATACAAAATTTTGCTTTATTGCACTTTCCACTTGATGCTACAACCTGCCGAAGGGGTTTGCACTTCACTCGGCATCGTATCAGCAAGCAAATCATCAATTGCTTGACGTAAATCCCGCCCCGTTATAGGCTCATTATTGCCAGGGCGTGCGCCATCAAACTGACCTCTATATCGGCAACGCAAGTCCTTATCAAAAAGATAAAAATCTGGCGTACAAGCTGCTTGATAAGCCCGAGCTACTTCTTGCGTCTCGTCATAAAGATAGGGAAAAGTATAGCCCTCTGCCATCGCCGTTTGCTTCATTTTGTCAGGGGCATCTTGTGGGTATTTATCTACATCGTTGGAACTAATAGCGATAATAGCCAAAGATGAATCGGCATAATCTTGTGCCAAAGCTACAAAACCGCTATTTAAATGCTTTACATAAGGACAGTGATTACAGATAAACATAATAAGCGTTGCCTTTTTGCCTTGGCTCAACTCCGATAGACGCATTACTTTTCCCGAGACGCTATCTGGAAGTTCGAAATCTACGGCTTCAAAACCGAGTGGAATCATAACGCTTTCTTTAAGTGCCATAATAAATTTTGATTAAATCATGATATGAAATAAAAAATTTGCACAACAATTTTGATAAATTAGCCCAAAAATAACACTTCTTTTAGTGCAGATAGGATACATTTCAAAACTACGCGGTTTGTGTTTGGTGGGGAGAGCAAACACGGCGAGAGTAGTTGTTTTAAGACAGTAGCTTATGCTACTGCGTAAATATGAATTGCAACCTTAATATTTGCGAGTCTGTAGTAACGAAGCTCCTGCTTCGTTATAAGCTACTTCCGAAGCTGGGGCTTCGGGCTACATTTTTATAAAAAATTGTCATACTTAAACTATCATTAATCGATATTCTTACCTAATCGCTATAGGGTAATCAATCACTTTTTAGAAAATAATTATTTACTGCGCTGTAGCAATGACGTATAACACTTGTAAAATAACTATTTTCAAAGCAAAACTGCAAACCTTAGGGTAGTATTTTCAATATTTTACGATTTATCATACC
>JAFIER010000075.1 GCA_020832465.1 Bernardetiaceae bacterium | reverse complement strand
TACTAATACCAAGAGTAGGGCGATGTATATATGGTAATCCATGATAAAATGCTTTATAAAAATCATAATGAATTGTTTCTAAGGGTTTGATAATGAGTTTTTTAAAGTGTTTTTGGGTAAAAATGTTTGCTTTGTTGTTTTTTTGTGCATACATTTTACGCCTATATTTTTGCTTGCTTTGTATTAGGTTTAGATTACAAGTTTTTAGAATCTAAAATTCAAACTTTAAAACAAATAGCGTATGTTCGGATTTTTTAAAAAGAAGAAAAAAGAAGAGGACGAGTTGAGTTTTGACCCTACAGACATGCGTTTGCACACCATGTGGAATAAGATGCGAGCGGGGTTCTTCTTTGATTACGATGGCAAAAGCTGGGAAATTATGGAGGCTTATGAGTACGATTGGGGCGATTTCTTTTTTTCTTACAGCTATAGAATTACCTCTGGTACGGAGGAGTATTTCCTTAATTTAGAAAATGACGGCGAGCTTGAGATTTCTATAACAAGGAATATCAAACTATTCCATTTGGGAGAAGATGTAGAAGACCGTATGCTTAACGAAGGCAGACCTCCACAGACTATTATGTATGAAGGTCGCAAATATTATCGTGATGCTGAAAGTCCAGGATTTTTCAGGGATATAGCCAAAACCCCACGAGACCAATCCGTAGAAATGATTTCTTGGGATTATTACGACGAGACTGAGGAGTATGTTTTAGGCATATCGCAATGGGGCGAAACGGATTTTGAAGCCGATGCGGGATTCTATATAGATGATTTCGAAATTAGCAATATAATCCCTGCTGCCCAAGCGTAATGATTAAGATTACTTTTGTGCTAAGTGCATTTAGCTATTAGAGTTGGTAAAGCTATGTAATGGCTAAATGCACTCAAAGTATTTTTAATAAAACCATTATCGCTTGACTTTCAATAATTTAAAATGCTTTTGTTGCAAAATTAGCTTTATACAAAACTAACTGCTTACAAAATGCGTTATAAAAGCAAATCAAAGTTGGTGAAATCCTTGATTCGCATTAGGAACACAAACAATTTACTGAAAATATACATAAACAATATGAAACGAAATATTATTTTAATGGCAATTGCCATGATTTTCATGCTGGGCGCATGCTCAAGTAAAAAGGAGTTTAAAAAGCCCCCTACCGATGAGCTTATTTTAAAATATAGCTCTGCCAAAACATTTTCTATTATTTTGATTGATATGGAGGTCGATAATGGCACATGGTCAGATACTTATAAGCATCGTTATAAGATTATTTATGAAAAGGCTAATACTGCCGCCAACGATTTGCCTATTTTTCAATTAGCTTCTCATCAGTCTGATGTGGCAGGGGGGCTAAACAAAAAAAATATAAACAATACCATAGAACAAGATTCTACAGACTGGATTGAAGTCGATGAGGTTACTTTTAATCGCCATATCAATGACTTAGGCATGGAGCTTGTGTCTAAGGATAGCGAGGGCAAAATAAGCAAAGTAGTTGCCCCACCAGGTTTTAATAATTATGTGGGTAACAGTCAGTATGGAGAGTTTCGCAGAGATAGCTACGGCAACTCTTTTTGGCATTTCTTTGGTCAGTATATGTTTATGCGCAGTATGCTCGGCATGATGCACCCCGTAGGCATGGGTTATTATGGTAATTATAGAGATAATTATCGTGGACGCTCGGCATATTATGGTAGTGGTGGTCGGACTTATGGCACACGTAGCCCCGCTACGGCATCTGCAAGCCGCACACCTTCAGGTAATAGCTTTAAAGGCAAAGTCAATAACCAAGTAGCCCGAAGCGGTACAAGGTTTGCCAGTGCTGCGCCCGCAAGTAGTGGTACGCGCTCTGTAACACGCAGTGGTAGTGCCGCTGGAACTACGGCAAGAAGCGGTACTGCTGGACGCTCGAGTTTTAAAAGTAGAGTGTCTAGCCAGACTTCACGCTCTGCAAGCAGTTCGAGTGCCGTTGCGCGTACTTCACGCTCCTCTTCAAGATATAGTGGTGGTACATCGAGTAGTAGCTCCTCTTCGCGCTCACGTTCGAGCGGCTCAAGAGGTGGTAAATAGTTTGATATTATTTTTATATGAAAATCCCACATCAAATGCTTAGTCATAGATGTTGGGATTTTCTTTGTTTGATACTAAGGTGTGCAAAAGTGCACCCTATAAGTACAGATTTATTATTATATAGTCATCAGGATTACGCTAAAATTTTATGCAAAAAGATTTTAAATTTTACACAGGACTTCCGCTTATCATAGCTATAACACTTGCCGCTGGTATATTTATTGGTGCAAAAATGTTTGCTAATGATTCGCATATCAAAAAAAGTGAAGACCTCAGTACTACGATACATAAAATAAAACAGATATTTACGCACATAGATAGAGATTATGTAGATACCGTAGATACAGAAATGCTTGGAGAGTATGCCATAAATCAATTACTAAAAAAATTAGATCCACACACTTCTTATACACCCGCACGAGATTTAGCCATTGCCAATTCTGCCCTTGAGGGCGATTTTGAAGGCATAGGGATAGAGTTTAATATCTATGAAGATACCATACAGGTTGTAACACCGCTTGCAGGCGGACCTGCTGAAAAGGCGGGCATAAAACCCGGAGATAGAATCATTCAAGTTGATGGAAAAAATATTGCAGGCATAGGAATTACCAACCGAATAATTTTTGACTATTTAAGAGGAAAAAAAGGAACGGAGGTTACGCTAAGTGTGATGAGAAAAAATCAAAAACAACCACTAATTTTTAAGCTCAAAAGAGATAAAATCCCGACGCATACCGTAGAGGTAGCCTATATGATAGATGAGCATGTAGCCTATATCAAAGTAACGAGGTTTGGTGCGACAACAGACAAAGAGTTTGAAAAAGCATTAGAAAGCATGCAAAAGCAAGGTATGCAAAAACTTATGCTGGATTTGAGAGGCAACCCCGGAGGCTATTTGCATAAAGCTGTTAAAATGGCTGACGAGTTTATTGCGGGTAAAAAAATGATTGTATATACAGACGGAAAAGCAGATAAATTTGATTCAGAAGAACTATCAGGCAACAAAGGAAAGTTTGAAGAAGGGGCTTTAATTGTACTCATAGACGAGGGCAGCGCCTCTGCTTCTGAAATCGTAGCGGGTGCTTTGCAAGATTATGACCGCGCGTTGATTGTCGGTAGGCGTTCCTATGGTAAAGGATTAGTGCAAAAACCTATTCCTCTTATCGATGGCTCGGAGCTTAAGCTCACGATTTCCCGCTATTATACCCCAAGCGGCAGGAGTATTCAAAAACCATACAATGATACGACAAACTACGAACAAGAAGTACGACAGAGATACGAAGACGGTGAAGTCTATGGCAACGAAGTTGTAAAGGGAGATACTGCCCATATCTATAAAACTGCTGCCGGACGTACTGTATATGGTGGTGGTGGTATT
This sequence comes from Bernardetiaceae bacterium, assembly GCA_020832465.1. Lineage (GTDB taxonomy): Bacteria > Bacteroidota > Bacteroidia > Cytophagales > Bernardetiaceae > JAFIER01. The sequence goes on along the minus strand of JAFIER010000075.1, from coordinate 8,431 downwards.
ATGCCCGATTATTTTGTCTCCCAAGATACTTCTTATTATTCTGTATATTTGGAGAATTTGTATGCCAAAAATATTATGCAAGAGTTTGCCTCAGAGTATTTTAATGCTAACGAAAAACAGTTTGATAAGTATAGCGATGCGCACGAGTTTGTCAAAAAATTTCAAATGGATAGCAATTTAGAACAGCAATTTTTAGCTTACGCAGAATCGCAAGGCGTAAAGCCTAATCCACAGCTTTACCGTGTATCGCGTGTGTTTATTCTCAATCGCCTTAAAGCACAAATCGGAAGGCTCAAGTGGCATAGCGAGGCATTTTATCCAATTATCAATCAGGAAGATCCCATTATTTTGAAAGCACTTACACTGTTTGATGAAGCCGAAAAACTATCAGCAAAGTAATATATTGACAAACTTAATTTTAGAACTAACAGTTCTGCCAGAACTGTTAGTTCTAAAATTTGACATCTATCTTTTTTGAAATATAGCACCTGCAATAACGAGCTGAATAATGCCATTAAAAAGACCAAAGAATATAGCAAGTACAAAGCCAAAGTCTGATACATTAGCAGAGATAAAATTGCCCATGGCAATAAGTGAAAATATAGTTGCAAGCACAATACCGACAATCGTAAATACGCCTCTTTTTGTTGTAGAACGCGAAGCAATAATGCCAAATATCCAAGCAATTACAGTAGATATAGCGAAAAATATCCAGCCTAAGGAACTACTGCGGTTCATACTTGCTTGCTCTGCTTTGAGTACGGAGAGAATAGCACGATCATACTCTCCCCTATAAATATTTTTGGTGAAAAGAAGCTGTGTTTGCTCACTTTTTTCTAAGGATAGTGGGCTAATAATAGCGGGCTCTTCGGGGTCTTGTATGGCGTGGCAGTAATAACTAAAAGCGATATAGTTATCTCCGTAAGCACCAAAATCCTCAGTACCCTCGGCAGTAATAATAGTTATATTATTGCCGAGTATATTGATAATTTCTGTTTCTAATTTTTTGGCATCGGCATCGCTAAACCAGCCTGCTAAATCTTTCAATACTTTACCGTTATAAGGTTTTAGATTGTAGGGGGGGCAGTCAGGGCTAATGATTTTCTGCACCAAATCGTGTGTAGCTTCGATGAGTTCGCTATAAAAGATATTGCCTTCCGTCGCAACAGAAGTAGCTTCAAGGCTTTCAGCATCTTGGAGCAGTCCGATGATATTAAGTATTTTTCTTGCAATGAAAGCTGGGGCATCTTTGTGTAACCCATTTGTAGCTTTTGCATTAAAATAAACACCAATACCTGCGTTATCCGTACCGATAAAAAGACCTTTGCCAGCTTCTGTCTTGACTTTTGTTGTATCTATACTGCCTACTTTGCCTGTAGGGCTTGTATTGACAAAAATAACAATAGCTGTATCGGCAAGCGCAGCACCCATATTGCGTGAGCGAGTTGCCTCTTCCATGGCACTTATAGATTGCTGGCTAAGACTTTTACCTACGGCATCAGAGGCATCAATAGTGCGAATTTGAATGTGATAGCCACTGGCAATATAAAAAAGTTCGTTGCTTTGTTGCAAATATTCTTTTTTTTCAGAGCTTATCATATTAGTGTTATCTATAACATACAATAAGGATTTTTCGCTCGGCTTGCTATCATTAACGAGCGAATCAGCAGGTAGTACTTCGTTTTGCGCAAAAGCAAGGGTAAAAACTGCGCTAAAATAAAAAATGAACAAAAATGTAATTATTCTCATGATTGTGTATTCGATTTGGTAATATGTAATGATAAAATATGTAAGGGTAATAGATACAAATAAGTGAAAGTTTTATGTAGTAAACGTCAATTTCGCAAATAAGTTGGGGTAGTCTTAAAGATGTAATGCTCAAAGTCTTTCAAAACTAACAGTTCTCAAAGAACTGTTAGTTCTAAGCATTACTTGTTATACACTACCTAAGTTGGAAATATCATTTTATCGAATTTTTTTTATAAGCCTATTCGTTTTTATAGAAACTCATGGCACACCCTATTTGTATGCGCATAATCGGAATAAAAATCTATTTTACAAAAAAAACATCAAAAATCCATACTTTTTTTAAAAAATATAACCAGAACCTTGTTTTCAGGTTATTGAAGTATTAGTTTTGAATTTCAAAAATTTTATTAGACAAAGAAAAAAACACTTTATGGAACATACTGAAGTACAACGAAATAACCGTCCGATGCTCATTCTTATTGGTGTGCTTTCTGTAGCTATACCTATTGTAGTAGCTATTTTGCTTTTTATGCCAGAGGCTGCCCGTCATGAAGGATTTGATGCGCGCTTTCTACCCCATCTTAATGCCGTACTTAATACAGCTACAAGCCTTGCCCTTATTGCTGGCTTTGTTTTTATTAAAAACAAAAATATCAAGTGGCATCGTACGATGATGATGTCTGCTTTTGTACTTTCTTCTATTTTTTTGGTATCTTATGTCATATATCACTCATCTGGTTATGCAGGTGTGAAGTATGGCGATGTCGATGGTGATGGCATTGTAAGTGCAACCGAGTTGGCAGCACTTGGCATAATGCGCACGGTTTACCTTGTCATTTTGCTTACCCATATCGTATTAGCAGTAGTGGTTGTACCGCTTGTGCTTTTAGCTATTTATTATGCTTGGACAGAGCAAATCGAGAGGCATAAGAAAATTGTCAAATGGACATTCCCCGTATGGACTTACGTAGCCATAACAGGCGTTATCGTATATTTGATGATAAGTCCTTTTTATACCTAAAAGTAAACAAAATCCTTAAAAAACAACATCAAAAAGCTAAAAAATCTTGTGTTTTTTAAAACGAAACGCACTTACTTTGTGTTATATAAACAAATTTAAATATAAGCCCATAATTATGCACAATCTAAAATCAAAAAAACTCATAAGCCTAAGAATAAGCACATGGATATGGAGAAGCCTACTGCTTACTACGATCCTTTTGCTTATTTCTATTGCACTGCCTGCTGAACTCTCGGCACAGTGTGCAATGTGCAGGGCAACAGTCGAAAATAATTTTAATAATGGTGATTACAGTACGGGTATGGGGCTTAATTCAGGTATTTTATACCTGCTTTTGATGCCATATATACTTATAGGTACGGTTGCCTTTTTTTGGTACAGAAACAATAAAAAAAATAGTGGAAAAACACAAAGAACGATCCGCTTTACAAGCGGTAATTGATGCAAAATGTCCTCAATGTCGGCAAGGCGATATTTATGTATATAAAATGCTTAGCACAAAGTTTACAACTATGAATAAAACCTGCTCCGAATGTGGGCTTTATTACGAACGCGAGCCAGGATTCTTCTGGGGAGCTATGTATATTAGTTATGGTTTTGCTATAGCTACAGTGCTTACTGCTTTTGCTATCATGACTATCTTAGTAGATCATGTAAAATTGTGGCAGTATTTTGTAGCCATATTTGTACCGCTTTTTATTATTGCGCCTTTTGCTTTCAGATACTCAAGAGTACTTATGTTGTATTTATTTGCTGGGGTTTCTTACGATAAAGATGCCATTGAAAAGAATGAAGACAAAATCAAACAAGAAAAAATAAACTAATGGCATATACTACTGTTGGGCAAGCAGTGATTAAAGCGCAGCGATAGGGTATATATACCTTATCGTTGCGCTTTAAGTATGTAGATAGTTCAATGACAGAAATGATTAACGCATCTAATTTGATGTTTTTAACATCTTTAAAAAGCTATAATTTGCTACAGCCCTTTTTTTTTACGACTTTTGTGCTTCAGAGTAGTAAAATCTTATTAGAAGACAAGAAAAAGTATGATAAAAAAAATGAAAACCCTCGCCCTGCTTTTGTCGCTATTGGGCTGTGTGCTACTAATGCTAATCGCTTGTAACTCCGAGCAGATGCAAGACGAGGGCGATAAGCAAGTCGTAGCAAGAGCGGGTAGCAGATTTTTGTATATAGAAGACATTGAGGGTCTTTTTTATGATGATATGAGTGCAACTGATAGCATTGATTTGCTACGAAGATATGCTGATAGCTGGGTAAAAAGAGAACTTTTATTGGAGAAAGCTCTTGAAGACGAAGCTATATCAGAAGCCGAACTTCAAAAAAAAATAGAAGAGTACAAATATCAACTTCTAAGCTATACCTACCAAAAAAAATACATAGAGGATAGGCTCGATACAACTATTTCTGATAAAGAAATAAACACTTACTACAATGAAAATAGCGATAACTTCAAGCTCAATCAAACTATTGTGCGCGCTTATTTTATGCAAGTGCCACCTACAGCACCAAAAAGAAGCAACATAGAGCAACAGTTTCGTTCTAATAAGTCTGAAGACCTCGAAGAAGTCAAGTCGTATGCCTACGGCTTTGCACGAAAGCACATGCTCAATCCCGAACAATGGATACCCCTCAAGCAAATTATTGATAATACGCCGATTACAATAGCGGCTCTGCCTAAAAAAAATCAATTCTTTACAGCAGAAGACTCCACAGGTACTTATATGCTGAGAGTCTTAGAACTTAAAGCTGCCAACCAAGTAGCACCCATTGAATATGTAACCGAAAAAATCAAGGCAATTATTATCAACAAAAGAAAGGTAGAGTTGCAAAAAGAAATCGAAGAGCGTATATATAGAAATGCCAGAGAAAATAAAAAATATGAAATTTTGGTAAAAACAGAATAATTGTCGGTAGTCTTAAAGATGTAATGCTCAAAGTCTTTCAAAACTAACAGTTCTCAAAGAACTGTTAGTTCTAAGCATTACTTGTTATACACTACCTAATTGTCATAGTTTCATTCAAAAAATATGAAATTATCGGCAAAATTAAGCTATTCAAAAGATATGCGTTTGGTGATGCTCCGCCCCAAAGTAACTTCATCTGTAAACTCAAGCTCACTGCCTATCGGTACGCCTCTGGCAATAGCACTGACTTTTAGCTTACTCTCTCGTAATTTTTTGGTGAGATAAAAAGCCGTTGTGTCCCCTTCCATCGTTGCATTGAGTGCAATAATCACTTCGACTACTTCTGATTCTTTCACACGGCTCAATAGTGCGTCAATATTTAAATCCTCAGGACCTATGCCATCTATAGGCGAAATAACCCCACCGAGTACGTGATAAAGCCCGTTATATTGATTTGTATTTTCGATAGCGAGCAAATCGCGAATATCCTCGACAATGCAAAGCAGGGATTTATCTCTTTTTTCCGAACGGCAAATATGGCAAATATCATCATCTGAAACGCTATAACAAGTTTTGCAATAGCGCACCTGCTCGCGCATCGCACGCAGTGCATCAGCAAGGCTTTGGGTTTGCTTGCTATCCTGACGCAAAAGATGCAAGGCTAAACGCAAGGCTGTTTTTTTGCCAATGCCAGGTAGTTTAGAAATCTCCTGTACGGCATTTTCTATCAATTTTGAAGGTAATTGCATATAAATTGTGCGCTATATCAAACTCAGAGCCTTTTTGAGGCGGTAGTGTATAACAAGTAATGCTTAGAACTAACAGTTCTTTGAGAACTGTTAGTTTTGAAAGACTTGCGGTTTAGTGTTTGGTGCGGACACCAAACACGGCGAAACTGTTCTCCTAGTCTAACCATTAGGCATCTTTACTACCTGTAGTAACGAAGCTCCAGCTTCGTTGTAAAACTATTTCCGAAGCTGGAGCTTCAGGCTATACTAATAGAACTGTTAGTTCGTCATTATTTTAGTCATTAAACTCAATAAACTCATCAACTTTTTCGTGCCAAGGCAATCCGTTTTCAGCTAAGGCTTCTAAGAACGGATCGGGGTTCATGTCTTCAACATTAAAGACACCTTCACCTTTCCATTTTCCTGTGAGCATCATCATAGCACCTACCATAGCAGGCACACCCGTTGTATAAGAAACGGCTTGTGCACCCACTTCTTTGTAAGTAGCGGCGTGGTCGCAGTTGTTATAAATATAATAATAGCGCTCTTTGCCGTCTTTTATACCTCTGATGTGGCAGCCGATAGAAGTTTTTCCTTCATAGTTTTCGCCCAGTGATGAAGGCTCGGGTAGTACGGCTTTTAAGAATTGCAAAGGTATGATGTCTATGCCTTCGTATCTTACGGGGTCTATGCGCGTCATACCTACATTTTCGAGTACACGCAAATGTGTAATGTATTCATCAGAAAAAGTCATCCAAAAACGCGCTTTTTTGAGCGTTGGAAAGTTTTTTGTAAGCGATTCGAGTTCCTCGTGGTAGAGCAAAAATGATTTTCTCGGTCCTACCTCTGGATAGTTTACCATTCTATTGATAGAGAGTGGCTCGGTCTCGACCCATTTACCATCTTCCCAATATCTACCTTTTTGTGTAATCTCTCGGATATTAATCTCGGGGTTAAAGTTTGTAGCAAAGGCTTTCCCGTGGTCGCCTGCATTACAATCTACGATATCGAGGTAGTGGATTTCATCAAAAAAGTGCTTTGCTGCGCGCGCTGTAAATACGCCCGTAACGCCAGGATCAAAGCCACAGCCAAGCAATGCCATAATTCCCGCTTCTTTAAAACGCTCTTGGTATGCCCACTGCCAGCTATATTCAAATTTAGCTTCATCTTTGGGCTCGTAGTTTGCCGTATCCAAATAATTGGTACGGGTCTCGAGGCATGCGTCCATAATGGGCAAATCTTGATAAGGAAGGGCTACGTTGATAAGCAAATCAGGCTTGTGTTTGCGAATTAAATCCGCTACCTGTTTAGCGTCATCTGCATCTACCTGCGCCACTTGCACACGGTTGCCACCGACTTCTTTTGCAATTTGTTCGCATTTGGAGAGTGTGCGACTCGCCAGCACGATTTCAGAAAATATTTCAGGGTGCATAGCACACTTTTTGACAACAACATTGCCAACGCCACCCGCGCCGATAATTAGTACTTTACTCATGGTTTTTGTGTTTTAGATGTAGTATATATGCCAACCAAGGCTAAAAAAGTTTGAAAATTAAAACTAATAGTTTTGTGAAAACTGTTAGTTTGCGGCTCATTACGGCTTTGCCAACTCACTTTTTATTTTAAAGTCTCGATTCGCATTATTTTTAATGTATAAGAAAATCAACCTATACACTCAGCTTGTAACAAAGTTAATCAAAAAACTGCAAATAATAAAACAACAGCTTTCAATTATTTGCTACTTTGAATAGCTTGTGAGACATCACTCCATATATCCTCTATGTGTTCCAAGCCTGCCGAGAGGCGTAATAAGCCGTCTGTAATACTGACTTTAAGACGCTCTTCGGGGGTGAGTTTAGAGTGTGTCGTAGAAGCTGGGTGTGTAATAATGCTACGCGTATCGCCCAAATTTGCGGTAAGCGAAATCATTTGTAAGGCATCTAAAAAACGTACCGCCCGTGCTTGGCTTCCTTTCAGTTCGAAAGTAAGCAAGCCACCACCTAACTTCATTTGTTTTTTGGCAAGTTCGTAATGTGGGTGCGAAGGCAAATGTGGATATTTTACCCATGCTACCTCGGGCTCTTCGCTAAGGCGTTCGGCTAAAGCTAAGGCATTGGCGCAGTGCCTATCCATACGCACGGCAAGGGTCTCAAGGCTTTTAGAAAGTATCCAACCGTGAAAAGGCGACATGGCAGGCCCCGTATGGCGTGCCAAAAATTGCACTTCTTTTATCAAATCCTCAGAGCCTAAAATTGCCCCTCCGAGGACGCGCCCCTGCCCGTCAATAAATTTTGTAGCCGAATGCGTTACGATATGTGCACCCCATTTTATTGGATTTTGAATATAAGGCGTAGCAAAGCAATTATCTACATTGAGGATTAAATTATGCGCCTCGGCGAGTTTGCCGAGCTTTTGCAAATCTAATAAATCAAGACCAGGATTGGAGGGACTCTCTACAAAAATCATCTTTGTTTGTGGTGTGATATGCTGCTCCCACTTATCCAAATCCTGCCAATCTACATACGTATAAGTAATGCCCCAGCGTGGTAAAAGCTGGGTCAGTATTTGATGCGTAGAACCAAAAAGCGAACGTGATGCCAAAACGTGGTCGCCACTTTTTACAAAAGAAGCAATACTCATAAACATCGCTGCCATGCCCGAAGCCGTGGATATACCCGCTTCTGTGCCCTCGAGCAAGCATAGCTTTTTGATAAACTCATCATTATTCGGATTTGAGTAGCGAGAGTAAATATTGCCCTCTATTTCGGAAGCAAACATAGCACGTGCCTGCTCTGCATCATCAAACACAAAACTGGAAGTAGTGTAAATCGGAACCGCATGTTCGCGCTGCTGCGAGCGAGGTACTTGAGTCCGAATAGCACGCGTCTCGAAATGTTCAAATGAATTTTCTGACATAGATAAATGATAAATAAATTGTTGAAAATTAGGTATTTGTATGAATTTGGTTTATATCATTATATGTGTTTGCTGTCCCCACCAAACAC
>JAFIER010000057.1 GCA_020832465.1 Bernardetiaceae bacterium | reverse complement strand
CTCGCCAGATAGACAGTAGTTTGGCACTTAGCCAAATACTCACTTTTCCTCTTTTTATCAAAGATTCATTATATTCTTGCCAATTTGAGATTTTATAATTAACTTTGCTCGGGCTTTTTGCTAATTTTGTCATGTGATATTCTGCTTAGTATCCATAATATTACACAAAGTTATGCAAAAAGCCTTTTTTTCCAAATATAGCGATGCAACAACGCCGTTTGTCATTTAAAATTTTAGCACTAACAGTTTTGGCAAAACTATTAGTGCTAAAATTTATTTGATTAACACAATGCCAAGTTAAGTACTTCCTCTGCTCTATTGACATAATGAAAAGTCATATCTTTGCGATATTGCGCTTCAATTTCTTCAATATCTTTACGATTGCGCTTGCAAAGTATAATTTGACTGATGCCGGCACGCCTTGCTGCTAATATTTTTTCTTGAATTCCGCCTACGGGTAATACTTTTCCACGCAAAGTAACTTCTCCTGTCATGGCAATATTAGGCTTTACTTTTCTGTTTGTATAAGCAGATGCAATGGCAGTAAGTATGGTAATACCAGCAGAGGGTCCGTCTTTAGGGACTGCGCCTGCGGGAAAATGTATATGCAAATCGTTTTGCTCAAAAAGTTCGTGCTCGATATGCCATTCTTGTGCGTGCGCACGTAGATAAGAATGGGCTGCCTTTGCGGATTCTTTCATTACATCGCCAAGCCTGCCGGAGAGTGTGAGGCTTCCCTTTCCTTTGCTCAAACTTGCCTCTACATAAAGCATTTCTCCGCCGACTTGTGTCCACGCCAAACCAGGTACTATGCCTATGAGTTCGTCCTCTTCATAGAGTTCTTTGTCATAAATAGGTACGCCCAAAATTCGTTCAATATCAGCTTCTTTGATTTTGCTATTGTAGTCCTCTTCCATGGCTACGGATTTTGCAATATTTCGGATAACAGCAGCGAGTTTTTGTTCTAAATTTCTCACTCCGGATTCACGGGTATAGTCTTCTATAACTTTTGTGAGAATGGGCTGTAAAAAACTAACCTGTTTGGCATTTACGCCATGGTCTTTTCGGAGTTTGGGCACAAGATGCTTTTTTGCAATTTGTACTTTTTCTTCTACTGTATATCCATTAACTTCGATAATTTCCATACGATCTCTTAATGCCGGGTGCAAAGTATCGAGTGAGTTGGCAGTAGCGATGAAAATGACCTTAGAGAGGTCATACTCTGCTTCCAAGTAATTATCCGTAAAGGCATTATTTTGCTCTGGGTCTAGGATTTCGAGCAGTGCAGATGCGGGGTCTCCTCTAAAATCTGAACCAATTTTATCTATTTCATCTAATACAAATACGGGGTTAGATGTACCTGCTTTCTTAAGGTTTTGCAAAATGCGTCCTGGCATTGCACCGATATAAGTTCTTCTATGCCCACGCAGTTCTGCTTCATCTCGCAATCCACCGAGCGACATGCGGCAATACTCCCTTCCGAGTGCCTTAGCCACGGATTTTCCGAGCGAGGTTTTGCCTACGCCTGGCGGTCCGTATAGACACAAAATTGGACCACGCAAAGTTTTGCGGAGTTTCAAAACCGCTAAGTATTCGAGTACCCTATCTTTGACTTTTTTGAGTCCGTAGTGGTCTTTGTCTAATACTTCTTTTGCTTTTGCCAAATCCAATTTATCATCAGTATATTTTAGCCAGGGCAAATCTACCATAAACTCAAGATAAGAGAGCGTAATGCCGTAGTCTGGTGCTGCGGGGTTCATGCGCTCAAACCTCTCGAGTTCTTTATAAAAATACGCTTTGGTATCTTTTTTCCATTTTTTACTTTTAGCAGCTTGACGCAAACGGCTGAGGTCTCTTTCTGGTCCGTCGTCTCCGAGTTCTTCTTGTAGTGTTTTGATTTGTTGGCGCAAGAAATAATCGCGTTGCTGCTGGTCAATATCCGAGTGTGTTCGGTTATTGATTTCGTTTTTGATTTCTAAAATTTGAATTTCTTTGGACATGAGTTTGAGCAATGCTGTAGCTCTATCTCTCATATCATCTTTCTCGAGCAGTTCTTGCTTTTCATCAAGCGATGCACTGACATTAGCAGCGAGGAAGTTAATCAAAAAATTGGTACTTTCTATATTTTCTAATGCCATTTGTGCTTCTGGCGGTATTTCAGGATTGAGACTCAGAACTTTAAAAGCAGCATCACGCAAAGATTCTGCAATAGCCTCTACGGCTCTACCACTTTTATTGAGTTTTTTCTCTTCCAAATACGTTACCTTTGCTATAGGATAAGGCGTTTCTTGTACCATTTCATCGATACGAAAACGCGTCCTACCTTGTATGATAATCGTAAGATTACCATCAGGCATTTTTAGTCTTTTAAGAATGCGTGCTACTGTACCTACTTTGTATAAATCCTGCTCTCCCGGCTCTCGGGTATTGAGGTTATGTTGGGTTACGACCCCAATCAAGTCATTGTCTTTATAGGCTTTTTGTACTAATTTTACAGAGTTTGCACGATGCACTGTAATTGGCATCACAACACCGGGAAAAAGTACGGTATTGCGAAGTGGCAAAATCGCTAATTCATCAGGAAAAGAATTATCGACTTTTTCGGGAAACTCTTCGGGGTTGATATCTATAAAATTATCAGCATCTTCGTCAAAAAACTCCGTCAGCATGATGCTTTTGAATATATTTTCAGCGTTTCTCATTTATTATTATTTTATGTTTAGTAACTGACAATATGTCAGTCTTTTGTAGAAGCAAAATTCTACCTAATACAGTAGGTATAAGCATTCAATACGCTTTAAATCAGTTATTTATGATTCAAATAGCATAGAGTGGCTTTAAGGCATGTAGTATGTTCAATACGTATGCCAATATTATAATACGCCTATTTTGAGCGCAAAGCTATCAAACCTAAATAAATAAGCACTAACAATTCTGGCAGAAATGTTAGCGCTTATGGTTGTGCCAGGTGTACGACAACTTTGCTAAATTAGCTTCGAAATAACATTTCTGTCAGAAATGTTATTTCTATAAGCTCTGAAACTACCTAAGTTGATTTACCAATTTGACGTACACGCTGTGGTTTAGTACTTATACATCTTATTTTTTGATAGTTTGCTCGACAAGCTCGAGGATTTCTTTCTCGGCTTTTTCTGCTTTTTTCAAGATTTTATCGCTTTTTTTCTGCATTTGAGCTACAAAATCAGTGTCATCAAAGCCTTCGGAGTTGATTTGCACGTTGAGGTGTGCGCCTCTGATAGCGGCTCTGACACAAAGTGCGCCTACGCCGGCATCAGAAATAGAGTTAGGATTTCCCTTTTTTGCCATAGCTTTGAGCATATCAAAACTTTCAAAAGCAGTTTTCATGACTTCAAAAGGCACTTCAATAGCATATTTTGTGGCTTCGTGCATGGCTTGCTTACGGGCTTTTGCTTCTGCTTTGCTATCCTTAGGCAGACGGACGGCATCTATGATTTTGTTAAAGGCACGTGTATCCTCATCTACTAAATATATCAAACGGTTTAGGATTTGCTGTCCTTTTTTAGCTTCTTCAGAAAACTCTTCCCACCGCTCGTCCCAGCCTCTTTTGTGTGCCGAGAGGTTGGCTACCATCGTGCCGAGCGCAACGCCCAATGCGCCGACATAAGCAGAGATAGAACCACCGCCGGGTGCTGGCGATTCAGATGCTGTTTCTTGTGCAAAATCTTGCAAGTTCATATCAACAAGTGCAGTACTTTGTGCATCGCGAATCATGTACTCGATGATTTTCTCTTCGGGGTTGAATGGTTTTAAATCATCTAATCCCATAGATTTGATAGCAATTTTGATAATTTCGGCTTCCGAAACACCTACGGAACGTTCCTGCTTTTTGAGAAAATACTCACCCGCCTCGCGCATCATACGCAGAGGCACTAAGCCCACAATTTCAGTGCCTGTAACGCGCAATCCTCGAGCTGTTGCGCTTTTACTTATCTCTTCGAAAGCTTTGTGCAAAGGTGTGGCTGCAATATCTGTAATGTTCATAGATACTTGCGCAAGTCCATACTCCTCGATATACCAGCCAATGGCTTTTGTGCCTTTGCAAGTACCTGCTTCTCTTTTGGGCTCTCCATTTTTATCGGTAATAATTTCTCCCGTAAGTGGATTTCCTTTGCGCATTACTCTGCCCGCCTCTCTGACATCAAAAGCAACGGCATTAGCACGTCTTGGCGAGGTGGTATTGAGGTTAAAATTTACAGCTATCAAGAAATCCCTTGCACTGATAGCAGTTGCACCGCTACGAGGCCGGAACTCAGCGGGTCCGTAGTCTGGTGCGTGTTCTTTTTTCTGTAATTTTTCAGCTAATCCTTCATATTCGCCGCTGCGCACGTAGGCTAAATTTTTGCGTTTTTTATCCTTGGCTGCAAACTCGTAACAATAAACAGGATAGTCTAACTCTTTGCCTACACGCTCTGCAAGTTTGTGTGCATACTTTACGACTTCTTCCATTTGAATATTGGCAACAGGGACGAGCGGGCATACATCTGTTGCACCAAAGCGGGGGTGCTCTCCTTTGTGCTTGCGCATATCAATAAGCTCTTGGGCTTTTTTCATGGCCAAAAAGGCAGCTTCAATGACTGGTTCTGGTTCGCCTACAAAGGTTACTACGGTGCGGTTTGTTGCTTTGCCGGGATCTACATCTAAAAGTTTTACGCCCTCTACACGCTCTATTTCGGCAGTAATGGCTTTGATAATTCGCATATCACGCCCCTCTGAAAAATTGGGTACGCATTCTATAAGTTGTTTCATAATTTTTGTGTAGTAATGTTTATGGTAAAAAATACGACAAGTCTTAATAATAGCAATTTTACAAAAAAAAATAGGCATAGCCAAATTTATTTGAACTTAGATCATACTACTGGACATTCTCCATATAGCAATAACATTTCTCAAAGAAATGTCATTTTTGATGCCTTGTCTTGTTAGAGTTTATCTAAGGCACAATTTTAGTTTCGGAATATAAATCCGTTTGCACCAAAACTCACGCTAAAAGATTCTATGAAAGTACCACTATTAGAGTAAATTTGTACTTCATTTTCAGCTTCGTTTGTAAAGTTAGCTACACTGGTATAAATATTTCCTGTACTGGGTTGGACTTGCAATGTATAGAAGTTACCGTCTATAAGTTTGCTTGGGCTCCCCCCTCCTTCTAAGGGCAATTCGTACACACCATCACTAAAAAGGAAATAAAGTCGTAGTCTGTCTTGACTTCTTTGCAAGAGACTTCTGATGTTTCCTCCTGTTGCATTAATCGGTATGCGTGCTTCTATTGCTTCGGTATCGGGGTTGATGCGTAGGAGTTCGCCTTCGGGCGAGTTGAAATTTTCATCAAAAGAATAACATATTACCCAAATTTTACCTTGTACATCTTCTGTCATTTGATAAGGGCTATGTGGTGCGGTGCTGATATTTGAAATTTGAGCATCTGTTTGCGTATCAAAGACGGTAATGCTCGTTTCGAAACTATTGCTTACAAAAGCTTTTGAGTTTTTTACGTGGATAAAATTTGCACCAGCACCGGCATTTATCCTGCTTGTTATGCTGTGGTTACGCGTATCGAGCACTAAAATTTGAGGCGGCACACTGCCATCAAATTCTCCCCAGGTGCTTAAATAAGCCTTAGTGCTACTCACTTCTGCAAAATAACGAGGGTTAGCAAAATCACCAGTAAGGGTTACTATTGAGTTGAAATTATCGGATTCTACGACTTCAACAGTACTACTGACACTTACGGAGAGGTAGGTTGCATTTCCAAACTGCTTCATATCTTGCAATACATCGCCTAATGGACGGCTATTTTCTGTCCTAAAAATATCAGAAGTCCACTCACCTGTAGGGCTTAAGAACCCTACGGAGGCGTTGCTTTGTCCAAAAACACCTTCGTGAGATACGAGCGTACCGATTGCATATTTTCCTAATACAGAAATTTGACGTTCAACTTGATCTTCGCCATCGGAGAGTTGCAAAGTAAAAGTACCTGTTTGCTCGAAGGCATAAGCAAGGCTTTCACCCTGCCCAATAGCAGTGCCGTTGAGCGACCAGTTGAGTGTAACATTTTCGCGCGTACTTAGCCCTCGCAGAAGGAGTTCGCTACCTACTATAAATGCAGTATCACTGGCGGGAGTGATCATTTCAAGATTTGATGTAGGTACATCTGGGGTTTGATTTTGCTCGTCGTCGTCATTGTTACAAGCAAAAAAGCTAAAAGAGAGTAGAAAAAGTACAAGGAATGTGTAAGTACTTCGGTTGTGTTTGTTCAACATAATTGTAAATGTTTTGTGTAAAAAATAAAACAAACACCGAAAGACAAATAGAGACAAATGCGGGCATGGTATAGTTACTTATCCTTGATTTTCAACTATTTAATAGCCTAAATCAAGGGTTTTTATCAAATACACATACGCACAGGCTTTTAGTCCCGAAAGCCTTTTGGCGATTGCATGATAAGGCAGGTCTCCTGACTCTCCGAAGTTTGTAAGAACCTTCCCATTTGCTTAGTGCAAACAGTGGTTATGAAGCAGTTTACAAACCGATTACTCGGATTACAGTTGCGGGTACAGTAGAGGTTTTTCACCTCTTTCCCTATTAAAAATCTACAAAAAGAATTTTTGAAGATTTACCTCAAATGCAATGCAAATATAGGCATAAAAAAAAAATATAGCAAGCTTTGCTATATTTTTGATGAGGATTGAAGGGGGGGCATTTCATATTGCGACATAATCTGCTGCCAGAAACAACTACGCTCGCTGTGCTTGTTGCCCGCAGCAAAGTCCAATTAAGTAGTTTTAGAATGCACTCTCTTAATCTGCCTCTGGCATAGGTGGTGGTGGCGGCGGTCTTCGGCTTTTTCTGACAATATAGGGCTGTTCTATCATAAAAGTTGTATCCTTTTGCGAATTTAAAGGTACGGTTACTTGCGCCTTCCAAGTTTTGTAAGCAAATCCTCTTTGATTAAACTCGGTGCTATCTGCTTTGGCAATAAAACGCAATTTTCCGACTCCATCAATTACCGAGAGTTCGCCGTCTGGTGTCATGATTTTGGGTGTGATGCGTGTGCTTAACCCTACAAGTCTTACTTGTGCACGGTATGGTTCACCTTCGTTTATTACGAGGTTATATGGCAATATGATAGGCATGACTTTATCAAAAGTAGGTGCGTAAAAATCTACTTTTAGGCTAAGCAAATCCATGGCTTGATGTGCGTACTCTGAGGCTTCGAGCTGTATCCTTGTAAGCGTATATAGTGCAAGGGGTAGAGGGAGCTCAAAGTATTGAGCAATAAAATCATTGGCGTTAATTTTTTGACCTTCGGAGTCATATACAAGGGGTGGGAATACTTTTCCATCACAAATTTCAAAAAGTATTTGCACGTAGTTTTCTAAGTCTTTGGTAAGTGCTACAACGTCTTGCTTATTTATTTTTGGTTTTTGCATGAGTTGTGCTGCGGCAGGGGTTTTGTCCTGCACTTTGTAATCTGCCATCATTGCACTGCGCAGCTGTTCGCAGCTATAACGAATATCGCTTAATAAAGCACCAATTCGGTTTGCATCGCTGAGCACAACCCTATCCCGCTCGAGGTTTCCTTTCTGCTCAACAACTTCTCTTATTTTTTTTAGCAGGTCGTCATTGCGTTCGTAATGGTATTTCATTACTTGCTGGGCGGTTTGGTCTGTTTGAAATATAATTTCAAAATCTCGCTCGGCAAAAGTAGGTGGAAGTCGCATAACATAGGTAATATACGCACTCAGAATCAATACAATAAGTAAGCTTGGTAGCCAAATTTTTTTTAACATAAAAAGCGATTGGTTAGTATTTTATTTTTCATGATCGTACTACTATACATTTTTTATCCAGAAATAACATTTTTTTGAGAAATGTTATTTTTAAGCCCATTTTTGCATACGATTAGGCATTAGGTTATGCTAAGGTGTATGTTTTACGACAATTTTTGTCAAGTAAGCACTAAGCAGTTCACTGAGCGCTGTTAGTGCTGCGAATATTTTCAAATATTTACCTATCTTGATGTATTAGACTTCCTGTTTCGAGGTCGAAGGACAAGAAAACAGTTTTTCCACTCATTTGTTCGAGCATAGGTTTGAGTATTAGTTTTGCATTTTGTTTGGTTTGCTCGATAATTCCACTTTTTAGTGCAGTATCTCTGATTTGAGTTTCTGCTTTTTTGTAGGCTTCGTCCACCATTCCGGCCTCGTTTGCCAAAAGTGTAAATTGCGTATCATATACCTTAGATTTTTCGTGATTGACTTTATGATAGCAAAGCTCGGGGCTTGGTAGCCTTATATATATAGAATCTCCAATCATTTCTACTCTATCTTCATTTATATCCTTGAGGTTTATACACCCTACGGCTTCTCCTTCGACGACAAGTAGAACTTTAGCATCGGGCAGGTAAGCATATCCGCTGCCCCGCCTATGCTCAATAACATCTTTGATTTGGTAGCGCACAAGTTCCATTTTTCCTAAAGCCTCGATTTGCTCTATAAGCGTCTGGTGGCTTGTATGCACTTCTACTTTGCGCTGATTATAAGGCAAGAACGATCCTTTTTGCAGACCTATGTATAGCCCAATAAATAAGGTAATAAGGGCTACTCCAATCAAAAAAAAGAAATTTTTGTACTTTCTTATAATAGCTATCCAAATCATAATGTAATGAATAAAGTTTTATAGGGGGGTGCATTTGAAAACTAACTCCTTAGTCGTACTACTATACATTTTTGTATATTGTGGGGTTTGCCCCCCCACACTATGCAAAATGGGCTTAGAAATAACATTTCTGTCAGCAATGTTATTTCTAAGCTAATTTAGCCAAGCATTTCGTACGCCCATGAAATGCACCCGTTTTTAGGTTTAGAAATTCACGATTCTTATTCGTCTGACATTTAGCTTAGTACGCAAAAAGGCTTCCAAACGTCTCTCGTAGTCGTCTTGTTTGGCTTTATTTTTTCGTACGTTGTAATTCCATTGAATAGCTGCTACATATTCGGCAGTATCCCTTTCAAAATCTGTTTGCCTCATTTTTGCAATACCAAATTCATCAATTTCTGGATATATGGATTTTACTTCCTGCCTTATAGTAGCAAAAGGTATAGTATCACCAGAGAGTTGCAAAATTTCGTATTCAAGCGCCATGATTTTTCGTTCTTTGGTGCTGAGCTTGTCTTCATATTCTCCGTAAGTGCCGAGTTCTTGTCGGATTTTTTCATTAACGGAGCGCAGGACTTTTCGTTCAATTTCAGCACGCAATTTATCCTCTAAATCAGGAGGGTCTTGGGATTGAATAAGTTCAATTTTGCAAGAATCGTATCCAGAGAAAGCTATAAAATTGAAATTACTTTTTATCTTGTCTGTAAATCGCTGTTCTGATACCTTAAGCGAATCGTCGTAGATATAATTCCTTGATCCAAAACTTAATACCCTAAAATGGAAAATATTAAACTCATCATCGTCGT
>JAFIER010000064.1 GCA_020832465.1 Bernardetiaceae bacterium | reverse complement strand
GTTTATTACAAAAACAAAAGACAATTTAGTGCAAAACATAAAAGCTGATAACTTGGCTTGTGATTGTTTGAAAACCACCCCCAGCCCCTCCTAATTTTAGGAGGGGAGCTCCAGAAACTCCCCACCTTTCTAAGGAGGGGATTAAGGGGCGGTTGTGAGTTTATTACAAAAAAAACATAAAAACTATGACAACAAAAGAAAATTTAGCGCAAAGCATAAAAGCTTTTCAAAATGGAGACCTGAGTGAAAATACGCTCCGACTTTTCCAGACTTTGGGATATGATACCGAAAGTAGGCAAGTGCTTTTTGAGCATAAAGACCTCGATGATTTTGAAGACTTCGTCGATATAAGCAGATTCGACCGAAAAAAAGGCATGACAGACCATTGGAAATCCGTCGATGTGCTGTTTCAGATTACGGACGAGGAGATTCAAAATCCTGATTTTAAGAGTAAAAAGCGTATAGACAATCAAGAAATTCAAGCCTACCTTTTTATGTGTATCGAGCTCGAGGAAAATCACTACGCCAAGACCAAAATTGCACAAATCACAAGGCATATCAATAGTCTTTTTGCGATGCCTGTGCTGATTCTTTTTCAGTATGGCAGCCCCAAAAAAATTACGCTGGCGATTATCAACCGAAGAATTAACAAAAAAGATGAGCAGCGAGATGTCCTCGAAAAAATTACACAAATCAAAGACATCGATACGCAAAACCCACACCGCGCGCACCTCGATATCCTCTCCGAACTCGCTTTCGAGCATATCAATGCGCAGAAAAAAGTCAAAAATTTTGTCGAGCTACACAAAGCCTGGGAAGAAATTCTCGACCTCAAAACCCTAAACAAAAAATTCTACAAAGAAATTGCCAACTGGTTTCTCTGGGCAAGTCAAAATGTACAATTCCCGCAAATCAATAACCCCAGTCCGCTGCCCCAAGATATTTATCATCAAGAGGCTATCATTAGGTTGCTCACAAGGTTTTTGTTTTGTTGGTTTTTGAAGGAAAAGGAGCTGATTCCGAAGCGAGTTTTTGAGCGTGAAACGATGCAGGAAATCTTGAAAGATTTTAAGCCCGAGGCGGAAACTCACGATTTTTATCGAGCTATTTTGCAAAACCTCTTTTTTGCCACTTTGAGCGTACCGATTAAAGAGAGAACCTATATCGGCGAAGGATTTCAAGGACGGAACAAACACTATGGCAATCAGTATGTCTATCGCTACCAAGACCTTTTGAATAACGAAAATGAGTTGCAAAAACTCTTCGGGCGTGTGCCTTTTCTCAACGGCGGACTTTTTGAGTGCTTAGACAAAGTCCCTACTGCCGATAATCAGCGCAAAGAAGAAATCAGACTCGACGGCTTTACGAGCCGCACACACAACAAAAACGGAGAGCGAAAGCAAGCCCAAGTGCCCGATTTTCTGTTTTTTGGTGAAAAAATAGAAAACCTCAATACCGCTTATGGCGAAAATCAAAATCATAAAAAATACCAAAACGTCAAGGTCAGGGGCTTAATCAATATTTTGAACGACTACAAGTTTACCGTAGAAGAGAACACCCCGCTCGAGCAGGAAATCGCGCTCGACCCCGAACTCCTGGGGCAGATTTTTGAAAATTTGTTGGCGTTTTATAATCCCGAAACCGCACAAACCGCACGGAAATCTACGGGCTCGTTTTATACGCCTCGTGAAATTGTGGATTATATGGTAACGGAAAGCCTCTCGGCTTATTTGGACGAAGACCTTCACGATTGGGAAAAGCTCGAGCATTTGAATCAAAATAAAAAAGAAGCCCTTATCAAAAGCATCTTACAGCTCAAAATCCTCGACCCTGCCTGCGGTTCGGGGGCTTTTCCGATGGGAATTTTGAACAAGCTCGTCGAAATATTGGGCAAAATCGACCCCCAAAATACCCTCTTCGAAAAAGTCTTGATACAAATCACCGATAGCAACGAAGAACTCAACAAACGCATCGAGCAACTCAAAGCCGATAAAGCCATTTTGGATAAACTCTCCGAAACAGAAATCGCTGCAAAAGCCAAAGCTGAAATCGACGAAAAAATCCGAGAAATCAAAAGTAACTTCAAATCTCAAATCAAAACCGATGATTATAGCCGTAAGCTATACCTGATTCAGAATTGTATCTATGGCGTAGATATTCAAAATATCGCCATTCAGATTGCTAAACTGCGATTTTTCCTCGCCTTAGTCATCGAACAAAAAGCCTACGAACCCGAGCAGGTGCAACCACTGCCCAACCTCGAATCTAAATTCGTAACGGCTAATACGCTCATCGGATTGCAAAAACCAACACAAGGTGCATTCCAAAGTCAAGACTTAGAGCCGCTCGAGAAGCAGTTGCAAAAGCTGCGCGCCCAGCATTTTCAGACACAAAACCCTAAGGACAAAGAAAAAATCAAAACAGAAGACCGAGAACTTAGGATACAAATGCAGATTATCCTTATGCAAGATGGTTGGAATACACAAACTGCTGAGAAAATTGCCGACTTCGACCTCTTCGAGCAGAATGCCAAAGCCGATTGGTTTGATATGAAATGGATGTTTGGCATCAAAGAGGGATTTGATGTCGTTATTGGGAATCCGCCGTATGTGCAAATCCAAAAGTTTAAGGCAGCCCAGAAAGACCTCTGGAAAAAACAAGACTTCAAAACCTTTGCACAAACAGGCGATATTTACGGGCTTTTTTATGAAAAGGGTTTTCAACTGCTCAAGCCAAGGGGTATTTTGGCATATATCACTTCCAACAAATGGATGCGCGCAGGCTATGGCAAAAAGCTAAGAAAATATTTTGCCGAAGAGACACAGCCGCTCAAACTCATTGATTTTGGTGGGCATCAAGTCTTCGAAACCGCTACGGTGGATACGAATATCCTTATTGCTAAAAACCAAAGTGCGGAAGTATTGCAAGCAGTAAGCATCGAAAAAGATTTTGCAAATAATCTCACCCAGTATTTTAAAGAAAAGAAAGTTGCTTTAAAAAATCTTTCCGATGATGTCTGGACGGTAAGCAGTCCTATGGAACAGCAAATCAAATTCAAAATAGAAAAAATCGGTACGCCACTCAAAAATTGGGACATTTCTATCAATTACGGTATAAAAACAGGTTTTAATGAGGCTTTTATCATTGATGAAGAGACTAAAAATAAGCTCATCGCCGAAGATGCAAAATCTGCGGAAATTATCAAACCTATTTTGAGAGGAAGGGATATAAAACGCTATAAAGAGGAGTTTGCAGGCTTGTATTTGATAAATTCGCATAATGGTGTAAAAAGCAAAAATATTCCTCGAGTCGATGTGCCAAAAGATTATCCTGCTATTTATCGATATTTAAAACAGTTTGAAGCCCAAGCGCAAAAACGACAAGACAAAGGCGACCATTGGACAAACCTTCGAAATTGTGCATATATCGAAGAGTTTGAAAAAGAGAAGATTGTTTGGTCAGAGATGACAAATTTAAATGCTTTCATTTGGGAGGATGAGAAAAAATATTGTAATCAAACATGTTACTTTATTCCAAATGGAAGTAAATACATTTTAGCAATTTTGAATTCAAAGTTAGTTTATTTTTACTTTTCAAAAATTGCTACGGACTTAGGTGCGGGTGCATTTCGTTGGATAAAGCAATTTATCGAAAAAATTCCCATTCCTTTCCTATCTCCTTCTTCACAGCAGCCTTTTGAGGATTTGGTTGATTATGTGTTGTGGTTGAAGGGGAATGAAAGTCCGAAGGTTTTTTCGGTGAGTGAGAATGCGTCTTTGGCGTATGAGTTTGAGCGAGTGTTAGATATGATGGTTTTTGAGTTGTATTTTTCTGAGGAGATGAAAAAGGATAATACTGATATTTTGCAGTTTATTACGCCTCAAAACTTTCCTGCCATTACAGACAAAAACGAAACCGAAAAGGTACAAATGATAAGCAAAGTATATCAGTGGCTAATCGCCCACGAGAACCCTATCCGCAACCGCATTATGCTAGCCAATATGCACAACGAAACCTTGAAAGTGATTTATGGAGATAATCAAAATTAAGCTTATGGACAAAATACAATCTATTAATATTCAAGACTTTAAGTTCTTTGCCAAAAGCGAACCTATTGCCATTGAGGGGAAGCATCTTTTATTGTATGGCGAGAATGGCAGTGGCAAGAGTTCTATCTATTGGTCTTTATACACCTTGCTTGAAAGTTCGCAAAAAAAAGATGCAGAGATACAAGTTTATTTTGATAAGTCTAATCCTAAAAACTTGGTCAATCTGTACGCAGCAGACAATACACATTCAAAGGTAAGTATTAGACTCACGAGCGGCACAGTATTCCAAATCACAGCACAAGATACTAGCATCAATACTCAAAAAGATGCACAAGACAGCAGTAATGCTTCTGATTTTCTTACCTATCGTTTTTTATTCAATCTGCACAATTTTAAGCAAGGTGAAGATATTAATCTGTTTCCTTTATTTTTGAAAGACATTTTTAAATACATCAAAATAGGAGGACGTACAGACCTAGCCTCACAATTTGAAACACTCAAAACCCTAGATAAGCGCAAAAGTGCATATAAAAGTGCTAAAAAAGAGTTTAACAATG
>JAFIER010000062.1 GCA_020832465.1 Bernardetiaceae bacterium | reverse complement strand
TACTAATTTTTGAGCTAAATTTTCATACTTTTTGTAAAAATGAAGGGCTTGGCTCAAATTGCCTGTGGTCTGGTAAAAACTGCCTATTCTTTCGCACAACATTAAAAAATTGATATGCGGTTCGGTAAAATAGCTCACCACACTTTCAGCATAGCGGCTGTAAAGGGTGGAGTATTTGTAGTTTTCTTGATGGTAGTTAGGGTTTTCTACAGGGTGTAATTTCTCAGCCAAAAACCGAATCATTTTTTCGCAGTCGGCATAGAGGCGGTGTTGGTTTTTGTGACGGGTGATTTCTTGTACGACGGGGCTTACCTTGAAGCTGCTTTCGTCTTCGTTGTATTCCAGCCAGCCTTTTTGGGAAAGGGTGAGGAGGGTTTGGTCTAAGTCATCAAAATTCACGATTTTAGGATTTAGATGTTTATCTATTTCTTCGTCAGATAAGTCCAATCCATTTTGTTTTAGAAATTCTTTTAATGCTTCAACGCTACCCAACTCTTGTACTTTCTGTTGCATCAACTCAGCAAGTTGTAAAATTTGAGGGTCTTCTTTTAGCATATTTTCCAACGTCTCAAAGGCAATATTTTCGGCGGGCAGTACGGCAAAAACGGAGAGCAGGGCGGTTTCGGCATCGGAGAGTTCGGTTAGGTCGTACATCGCTAAGATGATGGCTTCGGGGGTTTCTTCTCTGAGTCCTGTGCCTTTGGCTTGGTATTTTACTTTCACTTCCTTGCTGTGGCTCAGTTTTGTCAAGCCTTCTTGCAGGTCGTCTTTGAGCTGCTCGAGCGTGTAGCGTTGTTTGAGTTTGTTGTTGAAGTTGGTGAGGTTCTTTGCCATAAGCTCCAAAATGAGCGTATTGCCACCTACGGATTTATAGATTTCTTTGAAAGTCGCTTCCTCCTGTGCGCTCAATAGTGCGTAATGCCGCTTGAAAAGCTCGAGGGCTTGTTTTTTATCCAGCGTTCCTAAGGGGTATTTTTGGGCGTGCTCAAAATCCGCCAGACGGGAGGTGAGCAAAATATGAAAGTTGTTGCATCTTCGCAAAAGTACGACATTGTCATTGAGGTCTTGCTCGGCATTCGCATTATCCAAAATCAAAAGGCAGGGTTTGTCTAAATTCGACACGACGGTTATCAACATTTCCAACTGCTCGGCTTGGGATTGCTTTTCAAAGGTCAGACCCAACTGGGGCGCAAGCCTTAAAATTGCATTGGCTATGCCGTCTTCTACGTAGAGAAACGCCAAGTGGCTATAATCGTTTTGGTAGCGTTCCCAATACTTTGCCGCAAAGGTGGTCTTGCCGATGCCGCCCTGCCCATTCACGAGCATCAGGAAGTTTTCGCCGCCAAAGAGGCGGTCGTGTACGGTTTCTAACTCCTCTTTCCTGCCTATGAAAATAGGGGTTTGGAAGGGGGGCGGGGTGAGTAGGCGTTTGATTTCGTGTTTTCCGTTGTTATAAATCTTATCCCCAATATGCACAGTCTTGGCATTGATAACGCTATCCTTGACAACATTTTTGCAGTCTTTCAAAAAGGAGTAACTGACTTTGATAAACTCGCTTTTGTCCTGTGCCTCCAAATCCATAAACGCCATTTTTTTGAGACGTGCTAAGTTGGGAAACTCAATGTTTTCGGCTTGGCTTTGCGCCAAAAGATTGCGCAAGTTTTGGATTTGCTCCTCGAGGTCTTCTATGCGCTTTTTTAAGTCAAAATTAAGGGGGGCATAAGCTGTGATGGCTTTTTCGCTTCGGTAGTACTCGAGCCTTTCATAGAGGCTATCGAGCAAAGTTTGGGCTTCTTTTCGGGTCATAAGATTGTAGTTTTTGATTGGCAATATCAGGATTTTAACATAAACGAGTGTTTGGTGGCTTAGGTTTCATTGCAAACCACTGGCAGGGGCTGCGACCACTGACAGGGTTTGAAATTTTGCTTCAGACAAAAATCATTTTTGCTAATACTTTCAAGCGTTCATAAAAATCATTACCGTACTTTCCTGAGATAAATTCTTGTTTTATATCAGTTAGATTTTGATTTTGCTCGAACTTTTCAGCCCAATCAAAAAACTCGGAAATTCGTTTTTCATCGATTAAAAGGTAAGCGTAGTCGAGGTGGTTAGATTTTTTTTGTTTGTAAATCGTAACTTTTACGTAGGTCTCGGTTTGCTCAAAAACAGCGGGTTTCATCTGTCTGCTTTTCAATATTTCTTGACTTCTTTTGATACCTTTGGCAGAAGTTTCTACCAATCCGTGTAAAAAAAATAGTTGTACAATTTCAGGATTTATGACTACGGAATTAGCGATTTCACCTATTTTTTCTAAATCTATTTCTGGGGGGAATTGTCCTGCATTATAAATTTCCATTCTATCGGGATAGAGTTCTACTTTTGTAGGGCTTAAAACTTGTGGGTGATAATCTCGATGAATAAAAGCATTCGCTAAGAGTTCTGTAAATACTTTTTCTGGGATTTGATAATCGTCTGTTCTTGTGTCGATGTCCCGTAGCAAGTATAAATTTTGTTTGATGTGTGCAATCATCTGCTCGAATTGTTCTATCAAATTGCCTTGTATAAACTCAGTAATCCCTGTACGCAATCCTTTCGTATCCTCAAAAGAAAAAAACTTAGAAGTATGCGCACTCGAACTCACACTGCGTATTTGTTCTACATTCGCCAAACAAAGAAATGTACCTTTGAGTACCCAACCATTACTCATAAGGTTCAAAACTTTGAGCTTTTGTGTAGTATCTGTTTTTTCGCTTACTCTATGCTTTATAAAATGCTTTTTGACTAACTCCTGTGCAAAGAGTTTTTTTAATGCTTTTTTACTCAAAACATCAACATTTTTTCCTGCCAAAGGCAAAGAAGTATCAGCGTACTGATTGTGTTTGAAAGCCTGCATGCCTATCTGAAAATAGTCATAGTCTGAAAATTCTTGTGCGGGCAACTGACCTAATTTTTCAAGCATTTTCTCATTTATTTTACCTTGTTTTTGCAAAATTTCAATTACTTCTGTTAAATTATTGACAGCGATATGAATAGTCGCTCCGTTTATATCTTGCAAAATAATATTGCCTTTTTTATCAATATCTGCCTTATTGATTTTATCAATTTCAAGATAGTTCACATCCCCAATATGCACCGTCTTAGCATTGATAACGCTATCCTTGACAACATTTTTGCAGTCTTTCAAAAAGGAGTAACTGACTTTGATAAACTCGCTTTTATCCTGTGCCTCCAAATCCATAAACGCCAATTTTTTGAGGCGTGCTAAGTTGGGAAACTCAATGTTTTCGGCTTGGCTTTGCGCTAAAAGATTGCGCAAGTTTTGGATTTGCTCCTCGAGGTCTTCTATGCGCTTTTTCAAATCAAAATTAAGGGGGGCATAAGCAGTGATGGCTTTTTCGCTTCGGTAGTACTCGAGCCTTTCTGCAAGGCTATCGAGCAAAGTTTGGGCTTCTTTTCGGGTCATAAGATTGTAGTTTTTGATTGGCAATATCAGGATTTTAACATAAACGAGTGTTTGGTGGCTTAGGTTTCATTGCAAACCCTTTCTTGTCTGAATCAAGATTTTCAAGATTGTAGGATTTACTCGATTGCTTAATCCTGAAAATCCTTGAATCCTGCGAATCCTGATTCGGACAATTTACCCTCTTCTTGTCTGAATCAAGATTTTCAAGATTGTAGGATTTACTCGATTGCCTAATCCTGAAAATCATTGAATCCTGCGAATCCTGATTCAGACAATTTACCCTCTTTTTTGTCTGAATCAAGATTTTCAAGATTGTAGGATTTACTCGATTGCTGTGAATCCTGAAAATCCTTGAATCCTGCGAATCCTGATTCAGACAATTTATAATGCTACGAATCCAGATGCTGACAGGAGTCTGCATTTTTGACAAAACAGCTTTAAGGAATATCAATATCAAAAACAAATTCTCTGCGATTAGGAAAAGTTTTTGTAATATTCAAACACCTAATTCTAAAATTTGTACAACTTGCCATGCCTAAAAGTCCCGTACATAAAGGACTACCATACTCGCCCGTGCGCACAAATTTAAAACGATGACGCCCCGAGCTTAAATTCAAATCAAAAGTAGCAGACTGCCCCTGCGGGCCATCAGAGCCATTTGCATCTCTACTACCAGAAGTAGTGCTAAACTCACCTATTCGCCTATCATCAACAAACAGCGTATAGTGCGGTCTTCCAGGGTTATAACATTTTGTTATTTCAACCTGAATTTGCTGTCGCATCGGAATATCACGTACACTTTGATTGCCTTCCGCTAAATCAATAACAGGTCGGTTATTGATACTCGTATTATTCATGGCATAGCAAGACTTAGAAGCACGAATAGAAATGCGGTCATTGCGCTTTACTTTTACCGAAAAAGTACCATTTCCGCTGCTGTTGGGTGCTACCATATTGCCATTGACATTGACACCCAAACTTACGCCTGGCACAAGTGCACCGCCTTCAGCATTGATAGTGCGGAAAGTAAGTTCAAACTCCGAAGGTAATAGCGGTATTGTACGCTCATCCATAGGTGCATTCATGAGCGGTATGCCCTCACGATTTTGTACCTTTGTATTATTGTCCTCATAATCAGGGGGTAGCGAACTATGCACCGAAATTACATCGCCAATTACAATACCTGCTACGGTAAACTTACCATTGGCATTGCTAATAATTTCTTCCGTGCGTGTCTCATTTCCTTTTCTTATGGTAACGATATTTTTCACACCAGCGAGAGGCTGCCTCGTACCGCCGTCAATAGTCATAAACTCAATAGGATTTTCCTCTGGTTCGAGGCAAATTGTGCGCTTATCTTTGGGCAATTCTATAAACTCACGCACTTGATAAGTATTCGGCAAACGCCCTGGTTTATAGTACTGCTTCCTCGCCGAGAGCTTTACATCAGCAATCAAATACGCCTCTTCGTAGCTACCTTTTCCGACACCATTAACATTTGTGCGGCTCGTAACCGTGCTTTTTCTCCCCGAGAAATCTAACTCTATCGTAACCGTAGCTCCTGGAATGGGAGAGTTGTCTCGGCAATCCGTTACAAAGAAGGTAATGGGCGTTTTGATGGGCTTGAGTTTGAGCGTTCGGTGCTCGTCTATTCCACCCAATAGGTCATCAATGGCTTTGTTTTGAATGCTATCGGGGAAATATCCATCGGTTTCCGCCCTTATCTCGAGGAGTTTTCCGCATTTAGGTACGCTAAAAAGCAACCTCCCATCTGCACCGCTTCGTGTAGAGTCCTTGTATTGCTTACCACCTACTTCGGTAATAATTTCTACAAGTACATCGGGCATGGGTTCACTATCTTCTTTATCAATGACTTTGAAATCCAAATCTATAAATCTCGGTATAAGCGATAGCTCGAGCATTTCTTGGTCTTTGATTTTATGAAACTCACGTGTAAGGGTATCCACCCCATAGCAACCTTTAGCATCGCCAGTGATAATGGCTAAGGATTGTGCATGGAAAAGATAAGAGTACAAACTATACTGGAGTTTGACGTAAGTGGCTACCCCTTCAGCATTTGTTTGTTCGCTGCGGGTAACGCTGTTGTCAGTAAAAAATGCGCCTGCGTCGTATGCAAAAGCCTGATTATATCGGAAATAGGTGTTTAGATTTTCAACCACTTCGCCCGAATCTTTATTTACAGCTTTGACTAATACTGTTTTTTCGCATCTTATGAGCAATAACAGAGGCAGCAATAGCAATAGCAACCACCAAGGGAAGCGTCTTTTTTTGATTTTAATAACATACTCGAGCTGTTGAGCTTTAAACTTAAAACTCTTTTTGACTTTTCTCTCTTTGGTTTTGCCTTTTTTATTTGTTTGTTTGAGATGGACAAGAGCCTTGACTTTTTCCTTGTTTTGAAAACTTTCGTAAGGCAATAAAATCACCCCTTGCTCATCGGTTGTAGCTTCTTTCAGCCCTGCGCTGTAATTGAAAGCGATGTTTGTAGCGGGAATAGGCTCATTTTTATGGTCGATGAGTTTGACTTTGACAAACGGTGGTTGCTTTTTGATATGAAAAACAAAATGATTATCACCGTCTTTGACGAGATAAGTTTCTTCGTTTTCGGGCTTATTTGCATCAGCTACTTTGATATTTTCACCAAATTTGAAGTCGCCCCCTAAGTTGATATTTCCTTCGGTATCAGCAGAGAGTTTATCTTGCGTCTCTTTTTGTGTAACAAGGAGGGGATACTCGGCTAATGGTTTTTCGTTTTCATCGACGACGGTAATTTTTACTGCATTACCGATTCTGAAAATAAAATCATTTCCTTGCGCTTCAATTTTATAGCTTTGAGTATTTTTAGGATTATCAGCCTCTTCGATGCGAATGGTAGTGCCGACTTCCAAGTTTTCGAAGGCAAGGCTTCCACTATCACCAGAGTTTATTGGCAAAGGCTGATTACCTTCTTGTTTAAAAATCAAATCTACGTGCGGGAGTGGCATATCCTGCGCATCGAGCACTTTGAGCGTAGCATCAGCAAAACTCGGAATGATAACGATATAAGTATCATCTTCGGCTCTGACCTTAAAGTTACGCTCGTATAGTTTTCCATTTTCATTTTTATCATACACTGCTATGGGCGTGCCTATAAGGCATTTTCCCAAGTCATAGACTCCTTTGGCATTGGTCGAGATTTTCATTTCTCGTCCTCTGTAATCGATAAAAAGTTCTTTTTCAGTAGCCAATGTGCCGTCAGCATACTGTGCCTGGATAAGCACCCTTGCTCGATTAGAACGTGGGCGGTTAATAAGAATAGAGAGTGGATCTTCAAGTGCAGTTACTTCATTGGATTTGCAAGCCCATTGGGTAAAGACAGGCTGTATTCCTGTCTCTGTTTCGATGACTTTGATGTCTTGCACACTTGGCAAAAGAAAGAGGTCTTTATAAATATTTCTAAACTCTTTGTGCTCCTTGAGTTTGATGCCAATATCGGCTCTTAACTGTGCTATGGCATCAGCTACTTCATCTTTCTGTTCCTCGTCAAGCATTTCATAGGACTTAAACTTATCGCTTCGCCCATAGTTTTCTGCTGACCATCTGGTTATACTCGAATAAGTATCTGGACGCGCAAAAAGCAGTATTTCGTTAGGAGATAAGATGCTTTTGAGCTTATTGTATATCTGCGTATAGTTTCGCGGTTGAAGCACCTGCGTAACCTCGCTATTTTGATTTTCAGAAAGTAGGAGCATAAAGTTTTGTGTATTTTATGATAAGTTTTAGCTGTTCTTCAAACTGCTAAAATTTTGTATTTAAATTAGTTACAACTCGTTTTAAATTTGGGTTGATACTCTGGATTTTTTTGTTTTTTCTCGATTTCTTTTCTGAGGTATCGGTATTGCATATCGATATTAAACAAAGTTTTATCGAGTTCCTGCCTCACTTCTTGTGGCAGGTCTGGTAGCCAAGAGTTTGCTACTTCTACACTTGCTGCTGCTAAAGCTTCGCGATTGCAATAGTTTGCTAATAGCTGTCTTTTTACTTCAATATCAGTATTTTGCAGTGCATTATATCCTTTGGCTTTGGCTAACTTTTGTATTATTTTGCTTACATTTTGTTTTTCGTAAGGCAGTGCTAAGGCTTCTTGTGCCTGAGTCATAATTTTTGCCAATATAAGAAAATTTTTGAGTTTTTGGCTTACTTCTGCTATTTCCTCGAGGTTTACTTTATGATGCTCGAGCATAGCGAGTAGTTGCTGCGTTTTTAACGTATCATAATTATTGCCCTCAGACCAAAAATTCATACTTAAAAGCAAATTTTGAACTGTAATTTGATAAGCATCTTCTTCCTCTTCTTTATTATCTTTCAAATTTTGTGCATTTTGAGCTTTATCCTCAAGCAATTTATTATCCGCCCGCAACTTTTCGAGCTGTTGCTGGCATACTTTGAGTTTTTGTTCGAGGCTTAGTTCTGAATTTTGATTATCATCTTGCGATTGTAGAGGACGCACCGAGACCAAAATTAGCATTAAAATCGCAAGCGTATAAAATAGTTTTTTTTGCATTTTTGTATTGTTTTACATTGATTTACACCTAAATGTACTTTTTTTGCTGTAACAGCAATCCATATATTGTAAAAAATTGTTTGTGTTCTAACCTAATCTTTTATTTTCCAAGTCTTGGCTTTAAAGTCAGGCGGATTGATAACCTCTACAGAGTTGCCTTTGGGTTTTATTACATAAAGTCCTTTTTGCATCGCAAAATTAGCTACTTCCGAACTTACAATCATACCCGCCACAGCACTCATAACTTGCAAGCCACGTGTAGCACGCATCGGATTATCTATTAACTTATCCATACGGCGCAAATGCTCCTCCACATCAACTTGCTTGAGTTTGTGCTTCACCTCTACCACAACAGCCTGCTCTCCATTTACCAACAGCAAATCCAACTCCATTAAAAACTGCTGATGCTCATCT
>JAFIER010000042.1 GCA_020832465.1 Bernardetiaceae bacterium | reverse complement strand
TTTTCAACCACCCCTTGGTCCCCTCCTTGAAAAGGAGGGGAGTTTCGAGCTCCCCTCCTAAGATTAGGAGGGGCTGGGGGTGGTTGAAGGCTATATCTAAGAGATAGAATTTTATTTTAACATAGTTTTTTAAACAGCTTCATTGTAAAAGGATAGCAAGACTGCAAACAGCGACGCTTGCCGTGTTGGCTATCTGCACCAAGCAACAATTAGGTTGTATGCAAAAAATTTAACCTCAAAAAAAACAGGTAGTGTATAACAAGTAATGCTTGGAACTGTTAGTTTTGAAAGACTTTGAGCATTACATCTTTAAGACTACCAAAAAATAAATTGAATACTATAAATTTGAAAAAATCATGAGTACAAAAGAAGAGCAATGCCAACGTTTTTGTGAAGTTTACGGTATTGATAAACCCGAAGAGCTTTTGCGCTTATACGAAGTAGATGAGTTGATGTGTTTTATGCCTGCTACGCCTTCGGAGGCAGAAAAAAAAGCCTTGCAAGAGCTTGTCGGTTTGCGCTGGGACGATCCCTATTATGGATATATGGATTACCATAAATCCAACAATACTTTCGAACTTATTATGCAATGGAGGGAAAAAACACAAAACTGGGGCTAAATATTTGCAATTTGAATAATAAAAATGGTAAAAGTTTGACTTAAGCAGCGCATTTTTTTGTAAATTTGTTTTTATAGGGTAAAGTTTGTACTACGCTTGCTTGCGATATAGTGAGCTTTGCCTATGTTCTATTTTTTGTAGCCTAATATAGGAAATAATACTTGCTTGCTAACTCACTGATTTTTAATTTTTTAGATAGTGAATAAGTATGCCTATTTAGTTGCTACCTTGTTTTTTTAATGCAAAGCAAAAGTGGAAGAATTACAAAGTATAAAAAGACGCTTCGAAATTATAGGCAACTCTTCGTTGCTCAACCACGCCATAAAAGTAGCGACTCAGGTTGCGCCTACTGATATGACCGTATTGATTACGGGCGAAAGTGGTAGTGGAAAAGAGTCTTTTTCAAAAATTATACACCATTTAAGTCCGCGTAAGCACGGTCAGTTTATAGCCATCAACTGCGGTGCGATTCCTGAGGGCACTATTGATTCGGAATTATTTGGGCATGAAAAAGGGTCTTTTACGGGTGCGAGTGATGCGCGTAAGGGTTATTTTGAAGTTACAGATGGGGGTACCATTTTTTTAGATGAGATTGGAGAGATGCCGCTCAGTACGCAGGCTCGGCTTTTGCGTGTGCTTGAGTCGGGAGAGTTTATTCGTGTGGGTTCTTCTAAGGCGCAGCGCAGCGATGTGCGTGTGGTAGCCGCTACGAATGTACGCCTCAACGAAGCTGTAAAACGCGGAAAATTCCGTCAAGATTTGTATTATAGGCTCAATACCGTACCTATATATGTACCACCTTTGCGTGAGCGAGGTGAGGATATTGATTTGTTATTTCGCAAATTTGCTACTGACTTTTCAGAAAAATATCATACACGCCCTATTATGCTCCGCGAAGCGGCGAAGCAAGCCTTACTTAAATATAAATTTCCTGGTAATGTGCGCCAGCTTAAAAATATCGTAGAGCAAATCTCTATTTTGCAAGGCGATGAGCGAGAGATAGATGCCGAGACGCTCAAGAAATACTTACCCGAAGATGCACCTGCGCAGCATTTCCCCGCACTGCTGGACGAGAATCAAAAAGGTAGTAGTGGGGGGGAGCAGTTTTCTGAACGCGATATTTTGTATAAAATTCTTTTTGATGTCAAAAGGGATATGAACGAGCTCAAGCAGCTTGTGCTTAATCTTTTGCAAGGCAGGGTGGGTAATGATGATATTCAAAAATATAAACATCTTTTTGCAGATACTAATTTTTCTGATAGGCAGCAAGCGGCGGCTTTTCTGCTCGAAGAGGGTAGGCATCACGGCGATTATTCGCATAGCGAAAGCAATAATGAACAAGCAGAAGAGTCTGCGCTTGAGTATGATCCCGTAGAGGACGTTACACCACAAGAGGAAGAGTCTTTTTCGCTTGAGAAAAAAGAAAAAGAAACAATTATCAAAGCACTCAGAAAAAACAATCACAAACGCAAAAACGCTGCCCAAGATTTGGGTATATCCGAACGTACACTTTATAGAAAAATCAAACAATACGAACTCGAAGACTAAACGTTAATTTTTTAATTATCATTATGAGCAAACCTATATATTACGTCCGAATAATGAGTGTTGCATTGCTACTGACGGTAGCTATAGTGGCAAATTCATGCAAAGTCAAATTGCTCTCTTTTCAGGGGACTTCTCTGCCCGAGAGTGTGCAGACTGTCTCTATTCAAAATTTTTATAATGAAGTGGGCAACGGGCCTGCTAATATGAGTATCCAACTTACTGAACTTCTCAAAGAATATTTTTTACGCAATACGCGTCTTTCTTTGGTGCAAGTCAATGGAGATATTCAGCTTGAGGGCAGTATTGTCGGTTATGAAGTAACGCCCGTAGCACCTACAGGCGATCAAATTGCTGGTCTGCAACGGCTTACTATTAATGTCAAGACACAGTATTATAATACGCAAGTCGAAGACAAAGATTTTGATAAAAACTTCTCTCAGTTTGAAGATTTTAACCCTAATCAAAACTTGGCAGAAGTGGAGGAAGAGCTTGTCAATATTATCCTTGAGCGTATTGTTTTTGATATTTTTAATGATACGGCTGCTGATTGGTAGATATTAGCAAGTTAGAAAATGGACTTAGACATAACATTGTTCAAAGAAATGGGGTGTACGACAACTTTGCTAAATTAGCACCGAAATAACATTTCTGTCAGACATGTTATTTCTAAAAATTTGACATCTAATATCTTTACTGCCTGTAGCCCGAAGCACCAGCTTCGTTATAAGCCACTTTTGAAGCTGGAGCTTCGGGCTACAGCTTTAAAAACTGTGAAGGCTGAAACTACCTAAGTGGATTTACCAACTTGACGTACACCCAAGAAATGTTATGTCTAAAAATTTAGGATTCAGTTATTAAAACTTAACTGACTGCACTTGTAGAAATATTATTGCTAAGTCTTTTCAATTTTTTGTTGCTTATTGTGAGTTTTTAAAAAAATATTTTTATAAACACTTTTATTCCTCAAAAAACTTTTGCATATTCGCATTACATAGATATTATTTTAATCCGGAGCTATTGCTTCCCAAACCTGCATTTATAAATGAACATTCACGAGTATCAAGCTAAAGAGATTTTAGAAACTTATGGTGTAAATACCCAAAAAGGTCGTATTGCACACACTCCTGACGAAGCCTTTGAAGCCGCGCGTCAGCTTAAAGCCGAGACTAACACACCGATTTTTGTAGTTAAAGCTCAAATCCACGCTGGTGGGCGAGGTAAAGGCAAAATTGTAGGCACGGACTACAATGGTGTCATGCTTGCCAAAAGCGAGGAAGCTGCTAAAGAAAAAGCAGCTCAAATGCTCGGTGGCACTTTAGTAACCCATCAAACAGGGGAAGAAGGCAAAAAAGTGAATATTGTTTTCGTTGCCGAAGATGCCTATAAGCCGGGTGAAGCGCAGCTCGAAGAGTTTTATATGTCTATTTTATTAGACCGCGCTAAAAGTTGCAATGTTATTATGGTATGCCAAGAAGGTGGTGTAGATATTGAAGAGGTAGCAGAGCGCGCGCCTGAAAAAATTATTAAAGAATGGATAGACCCAGCCGTTGGTTTGCAAGGCTATCAAGCAAGAAAGCTCGCTTTTGCCTTAGGATTAGAAGGTAAGGCTTTCAAAGAAATGGTTAAATTTATTCATTCGCTTTACAATGCTTATGTAGGCATAGACGCTGCGCTTTTTGAGATAAACCCCGTACTCAAAACATCTGATAATGAAATTATTGCCGTAGATGCAAAAGTCGACCTCGATGCAAATGCCTTCTACCGCCATAAAGAACTCGCCGCACTTAGAGACGAAGCCGAAGAAGACCCATTAGAAGTTGAAGCTTCAAAATCAGGACTTAACTATGTCAAGCTCGATGGAAACGTCGGCTGTATGGTAAATGGGGCTGGGCTTGCTATGGCTACTATGGATATGATTAAACTCTCGGGGGGCGAGCCCGCTAACTTCCTCGACGTAGGCGGTGGGGCAAGTGCCGAAACCGTAGAACAAGGATTCCGAATTATACTCAAAGACCCGAACGTAAAAGCCATTCTTATCAATATCTTTGGTGGTATTGTGCGCTGCGATAGGGTAGCAAATGGTGTAGTCGAAGCCTATAAAAATATCGGAAAAATTGATGTGCCTATTATTGTGCGCTTGCAAGGCACAAATGCCGAAGAAGGTGCTGAAATTATCAAAAACTCCGGACTTAATGTTATCTCGGCTACCATCTTGAAAGACGCTGCCGAGCGCATCAAAGAAGTTATGGCATAAAATGCTTTTACTGGTGTTGCAAGAAGTTTATTGCTATATGCACGCCATAAATTTATGCCAACCTCAACCTCCTCTTCCTCTTATCTCGTGCTGAAATCAAGAGGCTTGCCCTCTGATTTTGAGAAAGGGGAAGGGGAGGTTGAGTTTTATCTACTCTCCAAACTAACAATTCTGCTAGCACTGTTAGTTTTTTAAGAAATGTGCACATCATTTTGATTTTGATTTTTTTTGCAGATTTTTTTATTATCTTAAAACAGTCTAAATAATCTGTTTTACAGTTATTTAGGATTGCTAAGTAAGATTTAACATTATAGGCAAATGTTAAATTTTCATTCATTTTCTTTTAATATTCAATTTTATTGCATAATTTGCCATTCAATACGAAAGGGCAGTTTTGTAAAATAAATTGCAACAGTTTTTAACATGACTCCGTCCCTTATTCGGATAATGTAACAAAACCTAAGTTTTTTTTTGGTTTTTATTTCTTAACACTCAAATTTAATAGATTGTATGAAAAAACAACTACTGATGATGCTGACTCTCATGCTGTTTGTGTGCGGCAATGCGCTTGCACAGCGGACGGTTACGGGTACAGTCATCGATCCGGACTTAAACTTTCCTTTGCCTGGTGTAACAGTGCAAGTGAAAGGAACGCAAACAGGTACTATCTCCGATTCGGAAGGTAAGTATTCTATCGAAGTGCCAGAAGGCAAAAATACGCTTGTTTTTCGTTATGTAGGTTACGAAACAAAAGAGGAGGCTATTGGTAGCCGTACGGTTATTGATGTGCAACTCAAGGAAAAAGTAACTGAACTTACTGATGTAATTGTTGACGGATACGTTCAAAAAGACCGTCCTAAGATTACGGGTTCATTTGCAGAGGTAACAAGCAAAACGATTGAGCAAGTGCCGATTGCAAGTTTTGACCAAATTTTACAAGGTCAGGCACCTGGTCTTTTGGCAACAGCAACGAGCGGCCGTCCTGGTGCACCTGCGCGTGTACGTATTCGCGGTTCGTCTTCAATCAACTCTTCTAATGAGCCTTTGTATATCATGGACGGTGTACAAATCTTAGCTCAGGATTTTGCTGCCCTCAACCCTAACGATATTGAGTCGGTGCAAGTATTGAAAGATGCTTCGGCTACTGCGCTTTACGGATCGCGTGCTTCTAACGGTGTTATTGTAATCCGTACAAAAAGAGGGCAGGCGGGTACCACTCGCTTTGGATACCGTATGCAGCAAGGCTGGCAAACCAAAACGCAAGACCGTTTTGATATGATGGACGCAAGAGAAAAATTACAATTTGAAATGGACCTCGGCGACCGTACGGGGGCAGCAGCAGAGCCTGGCGTAGTGGATTCATTAGCTGCTTTGAACACCAACTGGCGTGATGAGTTTTTCCGTACTGCAAGAATGCAAAGCCATGAAGTTTTTGCATCGGGTGGTGATGAGAAAAACCGTTTTTATATCTCTGGTCAGTATTTCCAACAAGAAGGTATTCAGCTCGGTTCGCAGTTAGATCGTTTTACAGGTCGTATTAACTTCAGCCATGACAATGGCAAAAAATTAAGATTGGGTATCAATGCTACGGGTGGTTTTACAGAAGACCAGTTTCTTGTTGTAGAACGTGGTGCTAACCTCAACAACCCCGTAACGCAGGCTTACATCGCCAACCCTTATGAGCCTGTACGTAATCCTGAAACGGGTGAGTTTAATCAAAACTTGACTACAGGTCCGAACTTGATTCGTGAGTTGGACATGAACGACGATACACAAAAACTTTTCAAAGTTGTAGGTAATGTATTCTTAGAATATGACATTTTAGACAACTTGACTTTCCGTACAAGCTGGGGTATTGACTACCGCCGTGCTTCAACAGCGAGGTATTTTAGCCCAGAAGGTTACTTAGGTGGTTTGAACAACCCCGCAGGTTCGCTTGCAAAAAGCTTTAGCGACCATTTCCAATATGTAGGAACGAACACACTGACTTATCGTAAAAATATCGGTACTGACCACCAAATTACTGCAATTGCAGGACAGGAGGTGATACACCGTACGTTTAATAACCTTTCTGCAAGCTCCGTAGGTATTGTAAATCCTGATTTGCGTCCGCTTTTTAGCAACACTCAGGTACCTACAGATGCGCGTGATCAAGTTAGTGTAGGTAGTGGATTTAACGAAAACCGTTTGGTTTCTTACTTTACTAACGTAAACTACCTTTTCCAAGCTAAATATGCAATTGATGCGGCTGTACGTGTGGACGGCTCTTCAAGATTTGGTTCTGAAAATCGTTTTGGTGCATTCTACTCTATTGGTGGTGCTTGGAATATAGACCAAGAAGACTTCATCAAAGGAATTAGCTTTATTCAAGACTTAAAATTGCGTTTGAGCTACGGTACGCAGGGTAACCAAGAAATTGGTAACTATGCTTGGCAACCATTCTACGGCGCATTTGCTTATGCTGGTGATCCTGCTTTTGGCCAGATACAGCCTGGTAACCCCAATTATCGCTGGGAGACTAACCAAGTGCTTAACTTTGGTATAGACTATGCCTTACTTGATGGACGTGTCTCTGGTACGATTGACGTATATAACTCACGTACTATCGACCTCTTTATTGCTACACAGCTTTCAAGCACTACAGGTTTTGCAAACTTAGACCAAAACGTAGGTGTTATGCGTAACCGTGGTATTGAATTAGCTTTGAATGCTGAAATTGTACGCCCTACAGAAGTAGGTGGATTTAGCTGGAATATCAGTGGTAACTTTACTTATAACCAAAACCGTATCTTAGACCTTTTCCAAGAGGAAGAGTTTATTTTAGGTACTTCTATTGTTAAGGAAGGTTTCCCCCTCGGTACTCAGTTTTCTGTACGTTATGCAGGTGTAGATCCTGCAACAGGACGAGGTATGTACTATGATGAAAATGGTAATGTTTCTATGACGTTCAATGATAGATACCAAGTGGCTTTGCCTAATACAACTTGGGACGCACCTATGTTTGGTGGTATTACTACCTCGGCTAGCTACAAAGGCTTTACGCTTTCTGTATTTGGTTCGTATATCATGAACTCTTTTACGCTTAACAACAACCGTTTCTTTATGGAGAATCCGGTTTCTTTTGCTAACTTTAACCAGTCGCGCCGTTTGTTTGATGCTTGGCAGCAGCCTGGCGACGTTACAGATGTGCCGCGTTGGAGATCAGCAGAGAACTTTTTCTCTACAAGATTCATAGAAGATGCTTCATTTTTCCGTTTGCGTAACGTAGTACTCTCTTACAACTTGCCAAGAGAGTGGCTCGAATCTACTAAGGTTATTCAGCAAGCACAGCTTAGCTTGCAGGCGCAAAACTTGTTTACGCTTACGAGATATACAAGCTTTGACCCTGAAGCTGCAAGCAACTTGCAAGTTTTTGATTATCCTGTACCACGTGTTTATACGCTTGGTGTGGATATCACGTTCTAAAAAACTTTGGCTTTTTACTGCGGTATTGCCCAAAAATAATTTGTGCAATACCGTAGCCTAAGCCTATCATTTTGATTTTTATTCAAACAAAAAATATTTAAATACATGAAGACAATGAAGTTACTTACATCTATTGTCCTGTCTGCTTCTCTTTTAGTCTTAGCGGGCTGCGGAGAGAAGTTTTTAGACGTTGAGCCGCCTACACAGATTTCGCAAGACGTGGCTTTCAGTACTATCGATAATATGTTTATCTCACTCAACGGTGTATATGCAGCCGCACCAGGTGTGCCTATAACTACTTTTGATGTGATGGCTGATAATGCGAAAATTACACCCCAAACACTCGGTAGCCTTGCACAAGAATATGCTTGGACATTTACCGCTGGTGGTAGCCCTGGAAACTGGGGAGGTGCTTATAGTGGTATTGCTAACGGTAATAATATTATCAATGCTATACAAGATGGATATAGCGAAGGCACGGAAGATCAAAGAAACCAAATACTTGGTGAGTGCCTCGCTCTACGGGCTTATGCATACCATATTTTGGTACGGGCATTCGGACCAGACCCCGCGCTAAACCCAGCGGCTAATGATGCCCTTGGTGTGCCAGTGGTAAGGGAAACAAGAATTACTACCCCAGCAAGAAATACGGTAGGCGAAGTCTATGACTTGATATTCGAAGATATAGAAAGAGCCCTGACCCTCGTTACGCAAGAAGATCGCTCGGGTATAAAAATTAACTTCGGACCATCAGCTATCGCTGCCTTAGGGGCCAGAGTGGCTTTATATGCTGGAAGATGGGACCTCGCCGCTGCTTATGCACAGCAGGTTATCAATAGCGGAAGATATAGCTTAGAAGATAGCGAGGCTGGACTCGAAGCCCTCTTTCTTGAAAACGAATCTAGTGAAATTATATGGAGAAGAAGAAACCTTACTGCGGGTATAGGAACGCCTCTTTTCAATCCTAACTTGAGTATCATTGAAATTGCACCTACAGCAGACCTTATCAATCTTTATGATAGAGGTAATGATATTCGTTTTAACGCTTACTTTAATCCTAGTCCTTTCCCCGGCGCACAAGTAGATTTCTACTCTGCTAAATATCTCGGACGTCCTGGATTATCGCCTGGCGTAAGTGATACTTACGTATTCAGATTGCCTGAAATGTATTTGATTCAAGCAGAAGCATTAGCGCGCTTAGGGCAAGATGCAAATGCACGTACTGCGCTTGATCAATTGCGCCGTTCAAGAATACGTGGATTTAGTTCTGGTAATGAAAGTGGACAAGCTTTGCTCAGAGCGATTGAAAACGAACGAAGAAAAGAACTTTGCTTCGAAGGACACCGCTGGTTTGATTTGAAAAGAAACGGACAGCCTGTTGTACGCGAGGATTGCAACACTGCACTTACGCCAAGATGCCGACTTGAGGCTGATGACTTCCGTTTCCTTTTGCCTATACCGCAAAGAGAATTGCAAGCTAATCCTAATATTGTGCAAAATCCTGGCTACTAAGCCAAAGAATTACTTTTTCTTTAACATTTTAAAATATTGAAAAATATGAAAAATATATATTCAGTTTTCCGAAGCCTTGCAATAGTTTTTGCCCTTACGGCACTATTTGCTTGCGAAGAGGAAAAAGTTATCTACGAAGGACAAAACTTCGTATATCTGGGAGTAAACGAAGCAAACCCTACTATCAATATAACAGCAGGAGATACACTTCGAATTCCGATTTATCTCTCCGCGCCACGCCAATCGCAAGAAACGGTAGTTAATATCGCTTTTGATGATAGCACTGCTGCACAAGGTAGAAATTATAGATTGCTCACGGGCTCTACTTATACCTTCCCCGCACACACTGGAGAAAATGCTACAGCAGCGCACCTTCAGTTTATTGAAATCCTGGCTCTCGAAGACCCTGATTTCGCTCCTGACGGTCCCCAGCGCTGGTTTAGACTATCTATTGCTGATAACTCAAGAGGCTTCTTTAACGGTATGCCCGGCGACTACGGCGATGCAAGAGCAAGAGCTTCTTACGCCAATGTAAGAGTGAGAACTCCTGATCCTGGTGGATGTCCGTTTACGATGGAAGATTTTGCGCGAACTTGGCAAGCAGTGATTGAATCTGATGATATAGGTCGTTATGAATACCAAGAGACTACAGTTGTTGCAGGCGGAAACTCTATTATAATTCAAAACTTTTTTGACTTTCCTGTCAATGTTGCTGCTTCTCTCCCAGAAATTCCTATAGAGGTTTTCTTTGAAGCTGATGATAACTCGGTATTGATACCTGTTTCCGAAACAGGGCTTGCTGCGGGTGGAGATCCTTTACTTGTAGAAGGTAGTGGCACGTTCGACCCTTGCGACAAAACATTTACCTTTTCTTATAGAATGTTTTTTGGAGATTCAGGTGATACGTATGACTCAGGAACTTATATTTTTGAGTAAGCTATTTTTATAGTTTCAAATGTTTTTTACAAAAAAAACCTAAGCAGTTTTTATACTTGCTTAGGTTTTTTTTTGTGTTTAATTTGTGATGATGACAAATCTTATGCTAATTTTCTTTGAGAAATGTTATTTCTAAGTGCATTTTTGGATAGCGTGGGGTTTGCAAACTCCGCACTATCCAAAAATGTATAGAAGTATGAGTAGTGTTATATTTGTACTCTTATTTATAGTATGCAACTATGTAAGTTTTGCTAAACTGTTCATACTATTTTTTTACAATTTCAAGAATATTTTTTTTATCTAAGTTCATTTGCAATTTCCATTTGTGTATGAGGATACCTTTTTTTTCTCCTAAGTCATCAAAAAGTGTATATTTTTGATTCGTTAGTTTTTTTGCATAAGCTAAAAAAGAGTCTAATCCTTTTTTGTTTAAAATTTCTATGAGATATGCCATTTTTTTGACAATTGCAATATTTCGCACTGCACGACAATAGCGAATCATTTTTTCGGCATCTAAATCGGCTGCGGCAAAAGCTCGTAAGAGTTCGGGAAAATCGCTTGAATATTCTGGTAAATCAAAACAGTCTATTAGTGTTTTTTCTACATCAGTCATACGATATTGATGATTGCCAGTGCCTTTTTTGATAACGCCTATTATTTTTTGAGGTCTGAGTCTGACAAATTGATAATGCACGTCAAACACGGTTTGATGTTTTTTTTGTTTACTTGTTTGCACAAATATGGCATTTGGAAACTGCTTAGTAAGTCCGTGTAAATAGAGTGCTGACCCATAAGCAACTACAGCGTCTTGGGCAAGATAATTACTTATTACATATTCATTGGGAAAATTATGGCGGCAGTATTTGCCTTTTTCGATACTTATTAGATAGCCACTCTTGACTAAATTATCAAACGATGACTGCCAATCCAATAAATCTAAATGATATTCTTTTTCCAAAGATTCTGTTGTAAATATATCTAATTCTAAATTGTCTAATGCTTGTAGCAATAAAAACTCTTTTTTTGTCATGATTGCCTTTTTGATATAAAATATAGTAACTACTCAGGTCTTGGAGACTTGGTTTGTGTTTGCTGGGGACACCAAACACGACTATAATAGATATTGAGTACCGAATTTTAGAAATAACATTTCTGCCAGAAATGTTATTTCTAAAATTAAAATAAGCTTTCAAATATATACAGCATTACAATAAAAAGCAATTTTCACTCATAAAGTTTACAAAAAATTATCGGTGCTGGATTTTTCTTGTGCGATATGTGCTTTTTCGAGTTTATTAGATTTTTTGATTTCATGAACGACTTTATTTTTGGCATC
The DNA here is from genome assembly GCA_020832465.1 of Bernardetiaceae bacterium. GTDB lineage: Bacteria > Bacteroidota > Bacteroidia > Cytophagales > Bernardetiaceae > JAFIER01. The sequence goes on along the minus strand of JAFIER010000042.1, from coordinate 10,262 downwards.
ATAAAAATCAATTTTTGCATTTTCGAGGACCAGTTCGGTATATTTTTCCGAACGCTGCGGATAGCTCGTTTCACCTATGAGCTTGCCTTCATAGACGAGGTCGGAGGTTTGCTCCATGTTAATGTGGTTTGCATGCAGCCACATCTCACGCTTACAAACGTGGTACATATTGATTAAAGAGGCGGTTATGTTTTTCATAGGATATAGTTTTCAAAAGTTTCAAATTTGCTATCGTCAAGACCTCCAATTTCGTCATAGACGTCTGCATAATACTCTAAATAGATGTATCCGTAGCTTGTAATTTTACTTTCTTGCCCTATTCTCGCAGTTATCTTCTCTATATCTGCCTTCTGAATTAACTTTTGACGTGTGTTGCCTTTAGCATCATCAAAAATAGAAAACACATATTTGGAAATTATGCCTTGCAAGGTTTTCATACTCACTTTCTGAGCAATAAAGTCAGCTTTTTTATTTTCAATTAAATCAATATACAAATCAAAAATCTCTGAGCCTTCAAATTTATCCGTATCATTGGGGTGAATTTTTGCTATTTTTAGAAATTCTTTCTCATTTGTAGAAAAACTATTGCTATGAATAGCTAAGGGAACAAATACGGATAAGTTTTTTTGTTCTATCAATCGGAATTTATCATGCACGGATTTAAAATTTAGTCTTTGAAGTTCGGAAAGATAGTCTTCAAAGCCAATTGCCATCTCCGTACGATTCCAATCTTCTATGTTTTTGAGTACTAAATCATAGAGTTTATCAAAGTTTTTTGTTTGTAAAATTTCTTGATAGTCTTGTTTAGAGAGTTGTTCTCTTGTTATTTTATAGCGTTTGTCTTTAGCGTACAAAACTCTTGGTTCATCTTTTTTGAATAGGTATAACTCACAGTCTTTTTTATTTACATTTCTGTTGATGCGCCCTGCTAATTGTTCATCGCTATCTACTAAGGATTGGTTTTTAAAGCCTAAATCCATATCGATATCTACACCTGCTTCTACGACTTGCGTCGTGATTAAAAGAATCTTTTTTTTGCGATTTTCAGGATTTTTCAAAAATTCAATAATATATTTTCTACGGTGTTCTAATATCGTTCCTGATAGCACAAAAATCTCATCAAAAAAGACCTGCTCGGTCTTCATAACATTATAAAACTCGGTAGCAGACTTTTTGAAAATAAATTCTATGATAGTATAAACACTACCTTTAGGCTTTGCTTTTCCAAAGTCTTTTTGTGCATACTTTTGAGACTTTTCAAGCAAGACTTGCGCTAAATCTTCTAACTCTAAATCCTTTTCTTGTAATAAATCAAATCGAAAATTTATTCTTTGAGCAAAATTTGGATTTTGAAAATAATTCTCCCTTGCATTAGGAAGTAGATATACAAAATCGGACGTTATATTTTGAAGGGATTTGATTCTATCGAGTTTGGGTAAGGTTGCCGACATCAAAATAAAGTGCATGTTAAAGTACTCGGCATAGTTTCTAATAAAAAAAATAATTTTGTCCCAATGGCTCGGGTTATAGGATTGCAACTCATCTAAAACTACTACGGAGTTAGCGAGACGATGCATTAGATAATTATCATTTTTTTCGTTAGTTTTTAGAATATCAAAAAACTTAATGTGCGAGAGTAAGCAAAAAGGGTAATTCACAAATAGATTATCTACATAATTGCGCTTTTGGCTTCCGTAATAAGCATCTTGGTCTTCTATATCTTCTTCTTTTATTTCTCGATTCGTTTTGAAACCTGCTTTAGAGTGTAGCTGTATAATTTCGTTTTCTTCTAATCCTAAAGTTTCTATCATTGATTGATAGGTTTGTGTAATTAGGGTTGTAAAGGGGAATACATAAAATACTTTATTAAGCTCTGGATTTGCTTTAAGGAGCTCTACGGTAGCCAGCATAGAGAGATTTGTTTTACCACCACCTGTTGGTGCTTCGATGTAGAATAATCTTTTATCTATATTTTTTCTTACATTTCGAATGGCTTCGATAGCCATTTCTTGGCGTAGAATATTAAGATTTTCTCCACTTGTTGTTTTAGGATTTTTAAACTCTTTATAGGTTTCTAAGACTTGATGCGTGGATTGGTTATAACTTTTTAAAGTGTAAGCATCAAGATAGAGTTTGTTAATGCGCTCACGGCTCAAAACTCCAAAATCTATTGGATTTTTTAACTCCAAACTTCCGTTGCTCATATACTCCCCAGAGGCTAAATAATCAGAAGCTGTAAGCAGCGAAAAACTCAAACGTGTGAGTTTGTACAAAATATCAGTTGCTTTTAGTTCAGCATCTGCCATGTGTTTAAAAACGAAATTGGTATTTTCAGGAATAATCGTGCTAAACTGTTCATGTATTTGAAATTGATAGCAGTCTAAATAGTTTTTCATGCAATTAACTTCGTCTTCTGAAAAGCTAATTTTATCTTTTATCTTATCGTTGAGATGCTTACCATGATGTTTGAAGATGGGATAACTAAATATCAAAGTTAGATAGGATAAGAAAAGTATCTCTGTTCTTTCAAAGGTAGAGTTACTGGCTAACTCTTGCAAATGCTTAGTTATGAATAAGTAAGCACCTAAGCTGGAATGATGCGTTTTAATAGGGCTATTTTTAAGTATTTTACCTCTAAAATTAGGATTATTCATTTTATCAGGATGTGCTTGGAAGTTTTCATTGACTTTTCCATAGTCATGAAACACGATTACATTTACAAATAATTTCTTTATAAAATTACCTGCCTTATTTTGGTTCTCATCGCTAAAGTTATAACTTACAAAATGCAGAATCATTTTGTCTATAACTGGGTCTAATCGGTGTATTTCACAGAGAAGCACACACTTTTTTTGTACTAGCTCGATATGCTCGGCTAAAGTTTCTGGTTTAAGTTTTTCTTTAAGCTGTGCTGGTGCAATATGAGCATAATAACTTTCAGCATTTTTCAGAAAACTGCTGATACTATCTGTATCTTTGATAATAGATGCTACCGACTTATATGAGTTGGACATAGTAGTTTTTGTTTTTGATAAAGTAAAGATTTTCGATAGTTGTATCTTTTTTTATTTTGAAAGTTGAGTAGGCAAAACTTCCCAATTCATATTGATATAACTCAGTGTTAAATCCCTTTGGAATGCGTTCAAAATAAAGATAAGCATCATTTTCAAAGACTCCTCCCATCAAATCAAAACCTTCGCTCAACTTTTCCCTACTTTTTTGAACCACCGTATTTTCTTTGGTAAAGATAGTTTTAATCTCAAAACTCTCGTTAGCTTTTCGCTGTTCAAAATCGTACTCTTGAAACCCACCGTTATCGATTTCCCACCAAGCAGCAAATTCATTTTTTCCGAAATAAGGTATATATTCTGCTCTACCTGTTTTGAGGTACTCATATAACTTTTGATGCTCTGCAATATTTGTATCTAATAGCAAATATACCCGATAGCTCGGCTTTATCAATGTCGCCTCTTCCGTTAGATAGGTTGCGCCTTTATTTGCATAGCCTATCGTATTGCTATATTTGATGACTGTTTTTTGAAAATTACCCTGTTCGTGATTTAAAGGCTCTACACCGATTTTTATATCAGCAAGTTTTTTGTAATACTCTGGCATTTTTCCCTTTTCTTTGTAGCCCTCCAAACCTATAATTGCACCCATAATACCTAATAGTGCGGGTTTGTGTAGCAGATTGTAAGAGAGGTTAATACCGTCGTTCATGTCAGGTTTTCTAAAAAAGCCAAAGTCTCCTTTTAAGTCAATAGATATGAGTTTGTTCATAAATCACAGTTTGTAAAATATATTGAGTACAAAATAATAAGAAAATAATCAAATTATCGGCAGTAAGAGAGTGGTCTGACTGCCGATAATTTTCAAGATTTAGCAGCCACTATATATCGTAGGATTTTGCATCCGCTGGTGCATTGATAACTTTTGTGATACCTTTTTGATAATAGACTTCAACAGCATCTATTTCTTTGGCGATATGTTCCTTTTTGAGTAACTCGGTAACTTGCGCTAAATCAATTTCTTTATTTTCATTAACTGTAACTAACTCTACCAAAGAGGGAAGTACAATTTTTGAACCCTCCTTTAATTCTATCCAAAGAAGTAGCTCATTTTCAGTGCCTGATTTAGCAGAAGAATCGTAGTAAGTAACACCTCTACGTAACGCCTCCTTGAGTTTTTCTATATCTTCAGACAAAAGTCCTGAGTTCTTTACTCTGGCAGCATCTTCTTCTATATTTTTAGGATTGACAGAAAAGTGATGGACGTAATGCCCCTCTTGTAGTTTAGATTGATTACCGAGGGTTGTCATGGTACTGTCTAAATTTTTTTCACCTGGGTTGCGAAAAGGAGACATGATTTGCTCTGAATAAATCACATTTTCGGCAAAGCGATTTAGACCGTGCGTAATTTGACACGTACCATGTATAGAAATATTAGTAGCACCAGCATAAGTGCCACCAAATAGGCGAACATCTAAGCGGCTCAGAAGGTTAGAGAGCACATCGAATCGGAGATTTTTATTTGTCTTATTCAATGAACCCGTACCAAAATGGTTTTCATAAGTTTGGTCTAATGTACGAGGGCTCATTTCATCAGTAAGCGTTTTAAAATAAAACACATCTTCTTCCATGACTTTTTTCCAATAGTTTCTCACGCTATATTTTAGTACCTTATCGGTGGCATAGACTGTACCATTGGGTAGCATACGAGGTTGGTGCGAGAAGTCGGCATTATAATTTGAGTTAATAGACTTGATAACGGCACAGCCGAATACACGCTTTTTAAATGGATTGCTCATATTTTTTCGGTGTTTTGATAAAATTTATGGTATAAAAAAACTAATTAAATAAACCTTGTTTAGCATCTTGCTCTGGTGTTTCTAATACTTCTTTTTCAGCCTTATTGCCATAGAGGTGGTTGTTAGAAAAAATTCCGCCTAAGATTTGAGGCATATATTTTTTGACGCTTTCCTTAGTCTCATAAGTAAGCACAAAAGAGGCAGCACGTTCAAATCGTCTTGAAAAATTTTCGTGTTTGTAGCGTGCAAACTCTGTAGTAATCACTTGTTTGACTCCTTCAAAATTTGCCTGTTGTAGATAGCGTTCTAAGCGTTGATAGCTTTGGTCTGCTGATTTGCTCTTTTTGAGGATATAGTAAATTACTTGTCCAGTTGCAAAAGCAAAGTCTTCTACTGAAGCATTTTCTAAATCTGCTTCATCATTCACTAAATCAGTCATAAATTGCTGATAGTTCTTGAGTTTACTTGCCATAGTTTCTGTGGTTTGGGGGTTAAAATCAAATTTTTCATATAAACTAAACCAAATATTTAGTTTTTTTAGAATATTAAAATGCTCTTTGTGCTTATTGTTTTTATACTCATCGAGTCGTATGTCCTCAAGGATACTGTTATACATTATATCGTGAAAAGCTGTACTGCCTACAGCACTTCTCCTCGATTTATATACAAAGTCGTAAAATGCTTTCCGATACGTCATTATCAATAAATGATTGGCTGCTGACTTACAGTACTTGGCTTGAATCTCGTCAAAGTACTTGTATTTGAAAATGCCATTTTTATCTTTGCTTATGAGCTGGTTATTGAATATAGTTCTGAGTACTTCGTTTTGAAAATGGAAAATATTACTAATCTCAAAAGCATATTTATCATAAAAAAGTCCTTTAACTTCCCATTTTTTGCCCGAGTGGTCTTTAAGTTCATATTCAAATTTTGGCACAAAATCAATATCATTGAAAACAAGTCCGTCTTTTGTGTTTTGATAAAACATCAAATAGTAGTTGCTAAAATCGGGACTGTCCTGCTCTTTAAATATTTTTTCTATGATTTCTTTGTAACCCGCTTTAAAACCCTCTTCTTTAAATATGTCTAAAACTCTATTTTGCAATTCCTCTTTGTAAATAAAAATAGGCAAAGGTTTAGGCAATATAGCACGGGGTAGCAAATTTTTAAATTCTTCAAGCGTTCGAGCTTCTTTAGCAGAAATACGTCCTGATATATCAAAAGATGCCGTATTATGAAGTAGAAAAGGCATATTACTATTAAAGCCGTTAAAAAAATTGCTTGTACCTACTACATCACTTGCTCTCTCAAGTGTATAATCACCCGTATTAAAAAGTCGCTCGGATAAATACTGTAGGTGTGCTGCTTTGTATGTATCGATGCTCTCTTCTAAGTAAAAGATAATATAGTCCGAATCGCTTAATGGTTTATAGGGTTCGAGCTGTTTGCCCAATTGATCTAATTGCTCTTTTAGTTTTGTCTTTTCACTTTTAGCAGTAATATCTCGAGCAGCATTTTTGATTGTATCGATTTCATTTTGTAGCTCTTGCGACTTCTCTGCCATTTCGTTTTCTATACTTGCAAGTATATGGTTAAAATAAAAAGGTGCATCTGGTTGTGTAAAAACACTTTTAAATATTTTACATTTTTCGAACTCTTCTGGATTGTCTTCCACAAGCAGTAAAGCTTTTGCAAAATAATCTGAAAAGCGTTCATAAATTTGAGGTTTATTTTTGGGCAAATTTTTCAAGTATTTAGCACCACCCTCTAAATTTTCTTTTTTAAATGCGACGCAATAAGGCGAACAACTATGTATGCCTTTACTCGGCAAGTCAAAGCATTTATTTGTATCAATGCACCAAGAATTTGCAGACAAAAAAGCACAGTTTTCTAAGAAATCACTACGTTCTAACTTATTGGTAAATCGTTCATAATAGACTGACTCTAAGTCTGGTCTTACAGTTGAGTCTTCTACTTTGAAGCCTATTTTTATATGTAAGCCTTCACGTAATTTCAAATTGTAGTTTTTGATAGTAGTATCTATACTATCTGTAAAATTCACAATCTCTTTTATCATCGCTTTTCAAATGTTTAGTGTTAAAAAAATCCACAAAAAAAAACCTCACCCCTCCATTTCTTCCACAGCACCAAACCCCATAGCATTATATCTACCTACGCCGGCGAGTAGGGCAATTTCTAATAAGGGTTGGGGGGCTGTGAGTGCAAAACGATACTGAAAACCGCGTACTTTGGTCTGCTGGGGCGTATGCGCTTTGAGCGTAACCAAACGCGAACGTACATCTGACGGCGAAGATAATAACTCAAAATGACAAGGTGCATCGAGCAACTCGGCCGGTAAAACATCTATTTTTTGTGAGGCTTTGTACTTATCCTTTAAATTGCGAAATAAAATTGTTTCGTAAATTTCGCTGTCCGTTATAGGTGAAAGATATACGTCTTTGCCCTCTTCATTGCTATAAGTAAGCACAATCGGTGAATTGGTTTTGAATATCATACGAGGTTGATATTCAGGTGGCTTACAAGTCTCTACGGTCTCTACTTTAAAAGCTGCCTGCGAATAGCGGTCGCCTAAATTGAATTCCTGCGCCTGAAAAAGTCCGATAATAAAATGCTCGGCAATAGGAGGCATACAAAAATGTATCTTAAAAGAAACTACTGGCGAATGAATATGCAAACGATCGCGCTCAATATGTCGCTGGTGAATATATAAATTGGCAAAAGTAAATAGCTTGAAACGCTTACCAGCAAAATCATAACCATGATCATGTAGAAAATCCGAAAATTCGCCATTAGCCGTCGCCATTGTGCGGTATATCCAACTACTCAATTCATACTGATAATTGATAGGTATGATAGCCTCATCGGATTGGTTGATGCGTAATTTGATGTTGAAGATCATAGAACTCTTATTTCTGATTTATAATATTAAATTTCAAAGGGTGTACGACAACTTTGCTAAATTAGCTCAGAAATAATATTTCTGGCAGAAATGTTATTTCTATAATTTATAATATTAAATTTCAAACATAGCACTAACAGTTCTGACACAAATGTTAGTACTATGTTTGATTGCTAAGTTTGAAAATTGCTATAGCAATTCGCAACGTTTATAAAAGCAAATATATAAGTTTTGCGAGTCAAAAGGTGACTCGCTGTGTTTTTTTTTGAAAAAAAATTGTTTATTTTTACAAATAATCGGAAAAAACTTTGCAAATAGGGGTATATTAGGTAAAAAGGTTGTTTAAAAATATTTTGGTTCTACTAAGATTTATATGGTTTTTGGTAGTCTTAAAGATGTAATGCTCAAAGTCTTTCAAAACTAACAGTTCTCAAAGAACTGTTAGTTCTAAGCATTACTTGTTATACACTACCCGGTTTTTTAGCTCCTATGATTACAATCGTGGTTTTATTCGATGAAGCCCACAAATTTATTTGAGGGAAAACTGAATTTTAGAAGTAAAATTTCTTTGAGAAATGTTACTTCTAAAATTGAAAAATGTGTAAATGGCATGATTTAAATACTAAAACTTCAAAAGCACGATGAGAAACATGCAATTAGAGCGTTATCGGATTATTGTATCACGTTTAAGCCGTTGGGGTCGGCGTGCTGTGTCTAAAAAAGAGTTGGCAGAGCTTTGTGATATTAGCGAAGAGCGAATCAAAAAAGACATTAAGGGTTTGCGAGATCGCTATGATGCGCCTATACATTATAATAGGCGCGAAAAAGCCTACGAATTGACAAGTGCATTTGCTTTGCCTTCGGATTTGGCTTTGGGTACTCATGAGGTGAGTAAGCTCAAAACTGCGATACAGGTGCTGACTCAGTATAAGCATTTGGCTCTTTTTCAGGGTTTGAATGGGCTTATTGATAAGATAGAAAAGGCAGTAACTTTTAGATTAGAGCGTAAGCGCAGCGATGAGTTTATTTTTTTTGAAGAGGTTACCTTGCTTCGGGGGCTGGAGTATATTGATTTTTTTGTTGAGCAGATTGAAACGCGTACTGTAGTTTCTTTTGAGTATCAAAAGTTCAATCAAAATGTGGGGGATACTAAGAAGCGCATTATTCACCCTCATTTTATCAAGGAGCATCGCAATCGTTGGTATGTAATTGGCAAAGATGAGGAGAGTGGGCAGGTACGTGTATTTGGTTTTGACCGTTTACGCAATCCTGATGTAAATGATGCTTATAAGTATCAGCCGGCGGATTATGTGCTATCAGATTTTGCACCTCACAATTTTGGTTTGTACCTTGCACCTAAGTCGGAGACTGAAACGGTGCGTTTGGCGTTTGCGGCGAGTCGTATGCCTTATTTGCTTACAAAGGCTTTTCACATGCAGCAAGTTGAACGTGGTTTTTATAGAAAGGGCGACCGTTATGTGTTGGATTTAGATATAGTTATCAATCAGGAGTTGGTTATGGAATTGGCTCGTTTGGGTGCAGAGGTGCAAGTGTTGGAGCCTAAGTCTTTGCGGGAGCGAGTACGTAATTATTTAGAGGCGGCTTCTCGGCAATACGACGAATAACCGTAAGCACAAAAATTGGCGTTATTTGTATGAAAAACGGCATATCGGTCGTCTCTGTGTTTGTGTGTAAGTTGTTTTGTAAGATTGCTTTGTAATTCAAAGTGTTAAGTAATTGATTTTCAATTGTTTACAAAGTCGTCGTTCTTTAGGTCAAATCGTACTATTAGGGATTGACGAATTTTTTCAATTTTTTTTTCAATTTTTTCTTTAAAATATTTGGATTCTAATAAATAAACCCCTATATTGCACACCTAATCAAACGCCTTTAAATCGAACTATTTGAGAATTGAAACCTTGCATTTCGCTTTATTGAATGCTGTTAAATTGTACCTTTAAATCGAACTATTTGAGAATTGAAACCTAAATCATAGCCAAAATTCATTAAAGCACTCAAACTTTAAATCGAACTATTTGAGAATTGAAACTAGGCTTATGCTGTTGTAAATACTGCCTATCTTTACCTTTAAATCGAACTATTTGAGAATTGAAACTTTCTATATCGCTTTTATCTTGGCTAAAATAGCCAAGCTTTAAATCGAACTATTTGAGAATTGAAACTCGGCGGCAATGTGCTATACGTCCTCGCCGATACGTGCTTTAAATCGAACTATTTGAGAATTGAAACTTGCGTAAACGCTGTAATTTTGGTACGTTTGCTTTGCCTTTAAATCGAACTATTTGAGAATTGAAACCTTCTTGACTACCCTGACAGCAATGTTACTTTGCACCTTTAAATCGAACTATTTGAGAATTTAAACTGCGATATGCGTGTTTGGAATATGTTGAGGACTAACCTTTAAATCGAACTATTTGAGAATTGAAACCCTTTCTTTCTAAAGAAGATAGAGGATAGGAGAAAACCTTTAAATCGAACTATTTGAGAATTGAAACGCAGGACCCGTATCACCAG
>JAFIER010000041.1 GCA_020832465.1 Bernardetiaceae bacterium | reverse complement strand
TTTTCAACCACCCCTTGGTCCCCTCCTTGAAAAGGAGGGGAGTTTCGAGCTCCCCTCCTAAGATTAGGAGGGGCTGGGGGTGGTTGAAGGCTATATCTAAGAGATAGAATTTTATTTTAACATAGTTTTTTAAACAGCTTCTGTATGTTTATCTATAAGTTTTAACCTAATATAATTTTTTATCCGGATTTATTGGTATATTTAAATTATTTTGTAGATTATCTCTGTTTCATTTTTTACACAAAAAAAATTTAGAAATGATAAGATTTAAAGAGTGGATAGCAGTATGCATGCTTTTCGTAGCCTTATTTTGGGCTGATGCTTCGCAAGCCCAAACCAAAAATTGGGCAATAGGTGTACGCGCTGGCGAGCCTACGGGATTGAATATCAAAAAGTATTTTAGCGAAAAAAATGCTTTAGACATCAATATCGGTATAGGAGGTTATGGTTATAGTCGTGGGCGTTCTTATGGGAAAGGTGAGTATCGCCAAAGTACGGTTATCACGATCAATTATTTGTGGCAGCAGCCTATCGGTGGTATTGATGGCTTAGAGTTGTATTATGGCTTGGGGGGGCAGCTCGGCTCACGTAGCTATTACGACTATGGGAGTCGTAGCCGTAATTTACCGCCTGGATTAGCCAAAAAAGATTATTATGACCGCCGCGAAACTTTTTATATAGGGGTTACTGGCGTTGTAGGTGCGGAGTATTTTATTTCGAGTACACCACTTTCTGTATTTTTTGATATTGGTCCTTATCTCGAGGCTTTGCCTAATCCACTTTGGTTGTGGTTTGATGCTGGGCTTGGTTTGCGCGTAAACTTCTAATACAATTCATTAGGTTAGCACCATACTACTATACATTCGGCGGCCAGAAATAAACATGTCTCAGAGAAGTGTTATTTCTAAGCTCATTTTTCCATAGCCTGTGGGGTTTGCAATCCCCACGCTATGGAAAAATGTATAGTGTTATGGGTTAGCACTAAGATTGTATTGAAAAATGTTAGTGCTAATTTTAAATTGACTTTTTTTCTTGGTTATAATAGTTGCTCTTCGGCTTGGTCTAAAGTTTGTAATTTGATAAGTCTGTTATAAATACCATTTGTTCGTATAAGTTCTTCGTGGTTTCCTTGCTCACAAACTTGTCCTTTATCTAATACATAAATACGGTCTGCTTTCTGAATTGTAGCCAATCGGTGTGCAATAATTATTGTAGTACGATTTTTCATCAGTTTATCAAGGGCATCTTGCACGAGACTTTCCGCTTCGGCATCTAATGAACTTGTAGCTTCGTCGAGAATCAATATTTTGGGGTCTTTCAAAATAGCTCTGGCAATGGCAATACGCTGACGCTGCCCCCCAGAGAGTTTTACGCCTCGCTCGCCGACTACGGTATCCAATCCTTCGGGGAATCCCTCTATAAAATCTAAAGCATTGGCTTTCTGCGCTGCGGCACGGATTTCTTCATCATTGGCTTTTGTGTTGCCATAAGCAATATTTTCACGAATTGTACCCCCGAAGAGAATTACCTCTTGCGGTACAACACCAATGAGCTGCCTATACACTTGCAAATCATAATCCCAAATATTTTTGCCATCAACTTTTATTGAGCCTTCATTCAGTGCATAAAAACGAAGCATGAGCTGTGCAATAGTAGATTTTCCTGCACCACTATGCCCTACTAATGCAATTTTTTGCCCTGCGGCTATTTGCATATCGATATTTTTGAGCACTGTAATATCTGTACGTGTGGGATACACAAAACTCAAGTTTTTGATTTCGATTTTTCCTTGTGCGTTTTTATCTACGGGTGGCAGAGTTTTGGCAAGAGGTTGCTCGCTCGTCTCGTCCAAAATATCACGTACTCTGTCTGATGCACCTACGGCTTTTTGTAATTGCCCATAGACGTTGCCCAGCCCGCCAATAGAGCCTGCAATAAACATGGTATAAATGATAAAAGAAGTGAGCTCGCCGATGCTAATTTCACCACTTTCTACGAGGCTTGCACCAAACCACAACACACCGACAATCGTACCGAAAAGTACGAAAATGATAAAAGAAACAAAAGCACCGCGATAAGTTGCCGCACGCAGTGCAATAGCCACTACATTTTCTTGTGCTTTTCCGTAACGTTTAAGCTCAAAAATTTCGTTGGTAAATGCTTTTACCATACTTATGGCTTGTAGCGTTTCCTCGACAATAATATTGGCAGAAGCCTGCTCGTCTTGTGTACGCTTTGATAGCTTGCGAATAAATTTACCAAAAAACATCGCTGCCAACATAAGTATTGGCAGAATGCCGAGCATAAAAAAGGTGAGCTTAGGAGTTTTATAAAATAAAATGCCAATGCCTACAAAAAGCGTTATGGTTTGCCTAAAAAACTCGGCAAGCGTTACTGAAAAAGTATCTTGCAAGAGCGATACATCTGCTGTAATACGACTCAATAGCTCGCCAGAGCGACGTTTATCATAAAATGCCATAGGCAAAGTCAGATAGCGTTCGTAAAGCCCAGTGCGTATATCCGCCATGGCACGCTCACTCACTTGCGCAAAAAAGTAAATGCGTAAAAACGAAAAAAGCATTTGAACGACAAGCACGGCGATAAGCATCAAGCTAATTTGGTCTATGCTACTCATCAAACCCTCGGCATTGCCCAAAGAGGCATCTATAAGATTACCCGTAAACTCGGGAAAAGCCAGCAATACCGAACTCGATATCAATAAGCAAAACATACCCGCAATAAAAGTCCATTTATAAGGCAAGACAAACCTATAAATACCGATAAGCTGTGCGAGTCCTTTTTTATCTATGCGTCGTTTTTCTTCGTTTTCCCCTGTTTTTTTTTTTCCGAAAATAGCCATATCAATGTGTCAAAATTCTGTATAAATATCTTGTATTTGTGTTTTTTACATTTTAGGACTTACCTGTCTCTAAGCAATGTGAGCCCTGAGTTGCTAATGTGTATATCTTATTTGCTTGTTTTGCAAAGGTAAGGCAATTTATGCAGATATAAAATCTTTTTGATATATGAAATTATAACCCTTTTGTCTAACGCTTTGTCTAAAAATTAGTTTTCAAACTTGTTGGATTTGGTTATCAAGTTGTAAATCTATCTGGCGAGCAAAGTTCCGGCTTGGTAGGCAAATATAAAGGCATAAATTCTCGTGCCTACTTACAACCAATTGGAGTACATGAGGGTCTATGAATATGAGCCTTTTACTGCATTTACCCTAAAATATTTAAGTTTGTTTAGCACCAAATACAATAATGAATTATTTACAATGTTTACCCAAAATCGCACTATGCTTATGCTTATGTATGAGCTGTCATCATGAAGTAGATTTAATAACACCGCCTAACGAGCCTAATCAGCAGGCGGATATATGCCTTATTACCTCGCTTTATGATACAGAAAATAATGATTTTGCTCAAAGTTTTAGCTATGATAGGCATCATAGACTTTTGAGCGTCGTATCTCCACAGGAAAATACATATCAAATATTTAGATATGCAAACGAGCAACTTACGGAGCAACATATCTATACGCTTGATGAGGATAGATTGAAGGAAAAATTCAAGTATTTTTATGACAATAATCACCGTATTGTGCGCCAAGAACATTGGTTAGCTACAAATGCTAACTTGCAACTTTTAAAATACTGCGTCTATAGTTATAATGGCATGGGGGAGCTTACTCGTAGGTATTTATTCGATGCTTTTTATAACCAAGATGCGCTGCTTACCTTTGATGCCTTTGTATGGCATGCTGGAAATATTGTAGAGCATTACATCTATGATGAGAATAGCCGTGTAAAATATCGTTATAGCTATAGCTACGATACTTATCAAAATCCTTTTCGTTATCACGCACCTTTTGTAGCAGAGCCTTATCTTTTGAGCTATAACAACTGCACGGGATATACCGTGGAGGGGAGCGAAAACTCACGACAGCCCGCACTTAAAAATCAAGTTTTTAAGTATGAATATAACAACAGAGGCTACCCACTGACGATGCAACAAAACGAAACGCAAACTTTTGTTTATGAATATGAATGCTTATTTTAATGCCATTTAAACACTCGACTTTCCCAGTATAATTCATTACATAATTATTTAGGTATGAACTTTCGTACACAGCTCGAGCTACCTAATTATCCGATGCGCTTCGGACTCTCCCATCGCTTTTTTGCAACTGGTTCTTGCTTTGCGCAACATATAGGAGCGCGACTTGAGAACTATAAATTTGAGGTAAGTACTAATCCTTGGGGAATCATCTTCCACCCTTTGGCACTATTGCGCTTACTTTCTGGTGATAGTGGTACACAGAAGGCTACTTTTTTGCACGATGATAACTATTTCCACCCTTATTATCACTCAGATTTTTCAGCAGATAGTGAAGAGCTACTTATGGCAAAAATTCAAATCGCATTTGAAGCCTCACAACGCATTTTGTCTGAGAGCGACTGCCTGCTACTTACCTTCGGGACGGCTTGGGGCTACTATCACCATAAAAGTAAAATTATTGTAGCAAATTGTCATAAACAGCCCGCTGCGGATTTTGAAAAAAAACTAACCTCACCAGAGGAAATCCTCGATGCTTTTTCAAATTTTTATGAACGCTGTTATGCACCTCGCCCTATTGTACTGACCTTAAGCCCCGTGCGCCACCTCAAGGATACCCTACCACTCAATGCAGTGAGCAAAAGCGTCCTAAGACTTGCCATACATCATATTTGTGAAAAGTATGTAAACGTACATTATTTCCCCGCTTATGAATGGCTCATAGATGACCTGCGCGACTATCGCTTTTATCAAAAAGATATGCTACACCCCAACGAAATAGCCGTAGATTATATCTGGCAAAACTTTGTCGCTGGACTGCTCGATGCCGAAACGCAAAATTTTATCAAAGACTGGACAAAAATCCGGCTTGCGCTTGCGCACCGCCCATTCAACCCCACCTCAGAAGCCCATCAAAAATTTTTGAAGGCATTGCTTAAAAAACTCAATAACGAAAAAAGAGTGGACACAAGTATCGAACAAAAAAGCATCAAAGCACAAATCTTAGGATAAGAATTGCGGTTTGATGCTTCTTGTCTATGCTCAAAGTCTTATAATAGCTTACTCTTCATTTGCTTTACCGATAAGATAAAGCCTTTAAACGAGTAAAATTTGCTATTTACCGAATCTGACTTTTTTTACTAAATCCGATGCCTTATATTTGTACTATAACATTAAACAAGTCATCAATAAGGCGCAAGCCATTGAACATAAAAATTTAGTTTTAGGATAGGATTTACAGAGAAATAAGTACTCAAATGTTTTGAATGCTTATTTATAGAAAACGGATAGGATATCTCCCTGCTCCTGCGAAGAGCAAAGAAATTGTTCGTTTTTTTAGGATTTATTTGGTTTGATCTATTAAAAAGAAAACTGCAAGCACAAAGCTCGTGGTTTTCTTTTTTTTGTTGGTATAAAGTTGCTTCTTTTTTTTGAGATTTGCAAATTTTATCTTGTTTTTCTTAAAAAAATATGGCCACATGGGGGCATTTTAAAATTACTGAGGTGGTATTGGGCACGGACAGCAAGCACAGGAGTATCTGTAGCACTAACAAGGTGTAGGACAGCTTTGCTAAATATACCCAGAAATAACATTTCTGCGCCTGTAGTACGAAGCTCCAGCTTCGGAAGTGGCTTATAACGAAGTTGGAGCTTCGGGCTATATTTTTTGAAAGCTGTGAATGCTGAAACTATCTAAGTTGATTTACTAACTTGATGTACACCCAACTAACATGTCTTAGAGCAAGGTTAGTTTTTATTGATTTTATAGCTGCTATCCTTCTAAAATTGCTTTTAGTACCGTACTTGCACCATTTACAGTTTTGACATTTGCCATTTTGAAAAGGAGTTGGTTATTGATTTCTTTGAGTTCGCATCTTTTGGGCCTTTCTCCTACGTATTTAATAAGATTTCCAAAGACTGCACTTTTGATGTATGCTTCTTGCCCAGTGATGCAATAGGCTTTGAGTTTTTCGTTTTTGAGAATGAGCTTTTCGATGCCTACTTTTTCGGCAAGCCAGCGCAACTCTACGGTCTCGAGCCACTCTTCGACGGCGGGTGGAAATGCCCCAAACCGGTCTTTGAGTTGTTGCTTAAAAGTGAGTAATTCTTGCTCACTCTTGAGCCTATCGGCTTGTATGTAGAGGTTTAATCGCTCAGAGATATTTGCAATATAACTCTCTGGAATGCGAATTTCGAGGTCTGTCTCTATGTTGCACTCTACTTTGAACTTTTCAGTATCTATTTCTCTTTGGAATAGCTCCTTAAAATCTTTTTCTTTGAGCTCGGCTATTGTCTCTTCGAGCATCTGCTGGTAGGCTTCTAGCCCTAAATCATTGATAAAACCGCTCTGTTCTGCGCCCAAGAGGTTGCCCGCCCCACGAATATCTAAGTCGCGCATAGCGATTTTGAAACCGTCGCCGAGTTCGGTAAACTCCTCCATGGCTTTGAGCCGTTTGCGTGCATCGGCGGGTAAGCCCACAAGCGAAGGAATAATAAGGTAGCAAAAGGCTTTTTGGTTCGAACGCCCTACACGCCCACGCATTTGATGCAAATCTGAAAGACCAAACATGTGTGCCCGATTGATAATAATTGTATTCGCATTCGGAATATCTAAGCCCGACTCGATGATATTTGTCGAGACCAAAATATCGTTTTTGCCATTGACGAAATCCATCATGGTCTTTTCTAACAAATTGTCTTTCATCTGCCCGTGCGCTACGCTAATTTTGGCATCGGGCACGAGGCGTGCGATGATATTTGCAATTTCAAAAATATCGCTGATGCGATTGTGCACAAAGAAAACCTGCCCCCCACGTTGAAGCTCATAACTAATGGCATCTCGCAGCACTTCTTCGTTAAAACTGTGAATTTCAGTAGTTACGGGCTGGCGGTTGGGCGGTGGCGTGTGCATCATCGAGAGGTCGCGTGCGCCGAGCAACGAAAACTGTAAAGTACGTGGGATAGGCGTAGCTGTAAGTGTCAGACAGTCCACATTGACTCTAAAAGCCTTGAGTTTGTCTTTGGTGCGCACGCCAAATTTTTGCTCTTCGTCGATAATCATCAAGCCTAAATCTTTGAATTTTACGGATTTTCCAATGATTTTGTGCGTACCGATAAGAATATCAATTTTGCCTTCCTCTAAGTCTTTCAAGATATTGCGCACTTCTGCTGCTGTTCTGAATCGGTTGATATAATCTACACGGCAGGGCAGTTCGCTCATACGCTCGGCAAAGGTGCGGTAGTGCTGGGCAGCGAGAATCGTAGTCGGCACGAGCACCGCCACCTGTTTTCCGTCAGCAACGGCTTTAAAAGCTGCTCTAATGGCAATTTCGGTCTTGCCAAATCCCACATCTCCACAAACGAGCCTATCCATAGGATAGGGTTTTTCCATATCTGCTTTGACAGCCGCCGTGGCGAGGGCTTGATCTGGTGTATCTTGATACATAAAAGAAGACTCTAAATGGGCTTGCAAATAGGAGTCGGGGCTAAATGCAAAGCCGGGCGTAGCCTGCCGTTTGGCGTAAAGCTCTATGAGCTCTGTGCCAATATCTTTGAGTTTTTTGCGTACTTTTTTCTTTTTGTTATCCCACTCAGGCGAGCCGAGTTTGTTCAGTGAGGGCGCAACGGCATCTTTGCCCGAATATCGGGAGATTTTGTGTAAAGCGTGAATGCTTACATATAGCAAATCATTGTCTCGATAAATGAGGCGGACTGCTTCCTGCTCTCTGCCGTTGTTATCAATTTTCTCGAGCCCTGCAAATCGCCCTACGCCATAATCTATGTGCGTAACGTAGTCGCCTACTTGCAGGCTATTGAGTTCTTTGAGGGTAAGGGCTTTGGACTTAGAAAACCGCTCTCCGGTTTTTACACCTTGATAGCGTTCGAAAATTTGATGGTCTGTATAGCAAGCTATGCGTGTTTGGGGGTCGACGAATCCGTTTCTCAATCCTAAAATCAATCCATTGAAGTCTAGATTTGGGTTTATCTGCTCAAAGATTTGTCTGATACGATCGAGCTGATTGGGTGCATCAGCACATATAAAGACTTCATATCCATTTTGCTGTTGCCAAGCGATATGTTCGATGAGTTTGGCAAAATCTTTTTGAAATGTAGGCTGTGGCTCGGTTTTCCACGTGATGACTTCTACATCTAAATTTTTGGGTATTTGGCTACCAAAGTATATGCGTTTGAAGTCATAGAGTTTTTGTTTGAAATCTTTGTGTGCTTGAAACCGTAGCTCTGGTGGAGTTACAAGGGTTGTTTCATTGCTCTCTTCGGCAATTTTTTGGTATTGCGCTTCAGCTTTTTCAAAATATTTTTTGATAATTTCGATGACTGCTGCTTCATTTTTGAGCCATATATTGCTTTGTTTGGGTATAAACTCCAAAAAAGAATCGCGTTGCTCTGTTTGTAATTTACTATTGATATTAGGTACAATTGCTATTTTATCAACTTTATGCTGCGAGAGTTGCGTATTGGGGTCAAAAGTTCGGATATTATCGATATCATCGCCCCAAAGCTCGATGCGGAAAGGGTACTCATTGGCAAAAGAAAAAATATCGATAATGCCTCCTCTGATAGCATACTGCCCCGCTTCGTAGGCAAAGTCTCCTTTTTTGTAATCGTATTCTATAAGAATTTGCTCGAGCGTATCAAAATCTAGTTTTTCACCGACGTGTACGGTAAAAGTATGCCCGAGTAGGCTGCGTTTGTTTAATACTTTTTCTGTAAGTGCAGCTGGATAGGTTACGATGATTTTCCCTGTGCGCTCTATTTGATTGATTTGGTTGAGCACTTCTGCACGCTGTAAAACATTGGCATTATCTGTTTGCTCTATTTGATAAGGCTTTTTGTAAGAAGCGGGAAAAAAAAGCACACGGGGCTGCACGGTTTTATGATTTTCTTCAAAAAGATTCTGCATATCCTGATAAAAATACGCAGCTTCTTCCTTGTCTTCGAGAATCAAAAGGTGAGATTGCTCTGGGTGATGCGTAGCTATATTGCGCAAAAGAAGCGCATCGACACTGCCCTTTAGACCTTGTATATGTATGGGCGCTTGATTTTTTTTTGTAACCTCACGGCAAAGCACAGCAAACATACTATGTGTGTAGTAAGGTGTTATAAGTGTATCAATGGAAAACTCTGCGATAAGCGTTTCTTCTTGCATTTTTTATGTATGGTATAATCTAATAGACATTATCAGCTTTGGTGGGTGCATTTCAAAACTATTTGGTGGTTGGTGCGGACACCAAACACGGCGAGAATAGTTATTCGAGGGCTTGAGCTTATGCTACAGTATGAAATACACCCAGTTTGATTCAAATCTGTAGCATAGACTTTAGTCTGTGCCGAGCCCTGCATACCAAACAGACTAAAGACCGCTCTACAGCTTTATTTTTTTCAGACTATAAAACGCAGTAAGTAGTTATTCTGTTCAAATACAAGATTAAAAAATGCCTTAGAAACAACATTTCTCAAAGAAATGTCATTTTGGGCTGTGGCTACGGATTTTGGTAGGTTTTCTCGATTTGATTGATAATATCCTGCGCTACCTCTGCTTTGCTTTTGAGTGCAAAGTTTTGAATTTGTCCTTTTCGGTCGATGATTTTGATGCGGTTGGTATCGTGCCCAAAACCTGCACCTGCGTCTTGCAAGGAGTTGAGCACGATTAAATCAAAATTTTTGCGTTCGAGTTTTCCTTGTGCATTTTTGAGTTCGTTATCTGTTTCGAGGGCAAAGCCTATGTTACACTGTCCTTGTTTTTTGATTTTACCGAGTTCGGCAGCGATGTCCGGGGTTTTGATGAGTGAAATGTGCATGTCTTCACTTTTTTTCTTAATTTTTTTAGTCGCTTTTTCTGCGGGCGTATAGTCTGATACAGCTGCGGCTAAAATAGCAATATGGCATTGTGGAAAAATTTTTATGGAAGCAAGGTACATTTCTTGCGCGGATTCTACTTGTTTTATTTTAATATTACCATCTGCAACTTCTTGGCTCGGCCCGCTAATGAGGTGCACTTCTGCGCCGAGTTTGGCAAGTTGATTAGCGATGGCATAGCCCATTTTTCCACTTGAGTGGTTTGAGATAAAGCGTACGGGGTCTATGGCTTCACGTGTGGGGCCGGCAGTAAGCATGACTTTTTTATCTTTCCAAAAATCGCTTTTATTTTGAGATAGCCAATAATTTTCTAACTCTTTGAAAATGTATTCTGGCTCGGCAAGTCGCCCCTCGCCTTTCAGCCCACTGGCGAGTTCACCATAGGCAGGCGGGATTAAATGATTGCCGTGAGTGGTGAGTTTGCTTATATTTTGCTTTACGCTAAAATGCTGATACATATCCAAATCCATAGCTGGTGCAAAAAATACGGGGCATCGCGCCGAGAGATATACAGCCATAAGTAGGTTATCGCAAAGCCCGTTTGCCATTTTAGCGAGGGTATTGGCGGTAGCGGGTGCAATAAGCATTATATCAGCCCAGAGCCCCAGCTCTACGTGGTTGTTCCAAGTACCGCTGCGTTTATCGGCTTGAAAATCTGTAAGTACAGGATTTTTTGAAAGTGTAGCTAAGGTAAGGGGGGTAACGAAAGTATGCGCCTCGGGGCTCATCACAACTTGCACTTGCGCCCCAGCTTTTATCAATAAGCGAGTAAGGGTCGTCATTTTATAAGCTGCAATGCCACCCGTTATGGCAAGGATAATTTTTTTGTTTTTCCACATAGAAAAAGTGTGCATGATTTTGTTTACTTAAATAGTTTGGCCATATCAAATAAAAGTACGAAAACACCGCTATTAAAGTGAAAAAAGGGCATATTTATTACAAAGGCTAAAAAAAAAGTATTTTTTTAGCTTTTTTTTAAAATATGTAAATTATTTTTCAAATTATTGTGTTTAGCAATCTTATAATAGACTTCAGAAATCTCTATTATTACATCAGGTCAAGTGTTTCATTCAAATATAATAACTTGCAAGTAAATTTACTACTATTATGAATCAAAAACTACGCAATTTAAGTAGTAATGCGTTTTTAGCATTAGTCTTATTACTGGGCTTTCATGTGGCAAAAGCCCAAACCCCCAACGTACAAAATTATGCCATTACCGCCGGCTCGAATGAGTCGCTTATTGGTGGCGGTGGTTGGACGCAACTTATCGGACCCAATACCTATGATGCATCGGCTATTGCCAATATCGGCTTTGAAGTTTGGTTTATGGGAGAGCGTTTTACGCAATTTTCTATCAATACAAATGGTGTATTGCGTTTCGGACCTACGCCCGTAGTAGCGGCTGGCAATACGCCTGCTATTCCTGGAAATGCACGTGTGGCAGCTTTTTCCGCCGCTACGGGTACCGATGCTCACAAATGGCGTACTGAAAGTGATGGTAGCGTGCGCTATAAAGTGGTAGGAACAGCTCCAAATCGTATGCTTGTCGTGGATTGGAACAATATGAGAATTCGTGGGAATGAAACACATGCAGAAAACGGTATTTCTCGTTTTCAAATGCACATATACGAGACCGCTCCTGCAAATACTAATGGTGGTGTAGTTAAAATTGTGTACGGACGTATGCGCATATTGCAACACGCTTCTACAGCAGGATGTGCGGCAAATGGAACTACTATTCGCATGGGAATAGGCTATATACAAGCACCATTTCCCGATGCGCAGCGAGTAGCCTATCTCAACACCGATAACCACCCTACTGTAGGAGGCGGTTCGCTCTCTTATGGTACTGAAATTACGGCTTGTAATGCTTTTGGCGCAGCGCCCACCAATGTAACCTCGCTTAATAGCAACAACAACACCTCACGCCGTTTCTACAATTTCAATCCACCCTTACCCGATGGCAATGTCGATGATTTAGACATAGAATGTCTCTCGAGCTTTGGTTTGAAACTCACCTGGACTGAAAATGCTACCAACGAAGTCGGTATTGTAATCTATCGCTCTACTGATGGCACAAACTTTACTTTTTACGAGCAACTCCCCGCCGATGCTACAAGCTATACAGACATCGGACTTACGCCCGGCACAACTTATTATTATAATGTATATACCGTAACAGAAGGAAGACTCTCCGAACTTACAGCTACCAACTCCGCCACAGCTACCACGCCTGGCGCATTGGCAGTGCATTCTGTTGTATCCAATAACTGGACAAATATACTTACTTGGACTTCGGGAGCGATTCCGCTTATTGCAGAAGATGTAGTTATCGGCTGTATCGCACCGCATACCGTGCAGGTCAATGGCAATGGTTTTTGTAATGATCTTATCGTCGAAGAAGGTAGCATACTGAATGTAGAAGCGGGGCGCACCCTTACAGTAAATGGCTCGGTATTCAACAACGGCACTATCAATGTTGCGGGTACGCTCATTATCAACGGCAACCTCAACAATAATGCTACAGCCATATTCAACAACGGCACGGGCACAGTCCGTTTGCGTGGCGATTTTATTACCGATGTGGGAAGTTTGTATAGCCCCAGCAGTGGCGATTTTCATTTTGATGGAAATACAGACCAATATATAGACCATAATGGGGAAAGTGTATTTAGTGCTTCGCAAACCGATAGTTATGTAAATAATACATCGGTAGCTATTCCTGATGCGACTTCTGGATTTTGGTGGTGGAGTCCAATCAATCCTGGACAGGTAACACGCACTATCAATGTCCCTGATAATGGTACGATAGAAAATATCTCTTTTGATATTAACATCAATCACAACTGGGTTGGCGATATAGAGGTAAGTCTAACAAGCCCAGATGGTACAACACGTACTTTAATAAATAGACCTGATGGTGGTAATTGTAGTGGAAGTAATATAAGTGCGACCTTAGATGATGGTGCAGCTACATCTGTCGATGACGAGTGTGCAGCGGCTACCCCTACTATAAATGGAACTTTCACTCCTACACAAACGCTGGCTGCTTTTAATGGAGAAGAAATGAATGGTAACTGGACAATTACTATAAGAGACATGGATGTTGGTATTGCTGGAACTTTTCTCTCGGCATCTTTAAATATTACTTATAGCGGTGGGGTAGGTGTACCTATAAATGGCTTATACTTCCACAACCTCCACATAGACCAGCCTGTAGCGGGCAACGACATCATCACACAAAACACTGATGTGTATGTAATCAATAGTGCGACTTGGGCAAATGGTGTCTTTCGTCCACAAACCGTCGATGCGCATCGTATGATTTTTCTCAATGGTTCGAGTTCTTTGATTACGGCAGCATCGCTTACCAACAGCACAAGTTTTGCGGATTGCTGGGTAGAGAAGCGTGGCAATAATGCTTTTGACTTTCCGACGGGAAGCCGTGTTACGGGAGAGTATGCTGCGCCTATCAGTATTGGTGCGCCTTCTGCTGAGACGACCTTCGAGGCGCGCTATATCAGGCAGTCGCCCAATGTGCCGGGTTATGACATCACACTCAAAGAAGCCACTATCGACCACGTAAGTGGTTGCGAATACTGGTATTTGAATCGCATCGTAGGCACAGGCAATGCGTCTGTAAGTTTGAGCTACGAAAATGTGCGTAGCTGCGGGGTGTATATGCCTGCCGAACTCAAAGTATGCCGCTGGGACGGTAGCGAATGGATAGACCATTTTAATGGGGGCAATTTCCTTGTGCCTTACGCCGGACTGACAAGTGCAGGAGCGGTTACTAATTTCAGCCCATTTAGCTTGGGTAGTAATGTCGATGCACAATTTAATCCGCTACCCGTAAGTTGGCTTAGTTTCGAGGCGCAAAATGAAGGCGCGCGCGATGCCCTTTTGACGTGGGAAACGACTGCCGAAGAGAACAACTCTCACTTTGTCGTAGAGCGTTCGGCAGATGGAAAGCGATTTGAAGCGATTGGCAAAGTAGAAGGATTGAATCAAGCTACGGGCAAGAGTTCGTATCATTATTACGACCGCAATGCGGCTGATAGAGCTGAAAAAGGCGTACTTTATTACCGATTGCGCCAAGTAGATTTCGACGGTACTTATGCTTATTCGAGTACAAGAGATGTATATTTTGGTGTGAATGCTTTTGGTATTGTATCGCTTGCGCCCAATCCGTTTTCGGGTCAGATTACAGTTACTTATGATGTACCTTCGGCTATGCCTATACAGATGCGTCTAATTGATATGCACGGACGAGTGCTTTGGCAACATAGCGAATCCCAAACCGCAGGGCGACATAGCCAGCGTTTGCTTACGCCTAATTATGCCAAAGGTACATACATTTTACAACTCATAGGAGCTGATAAAGTCCTTAATCATAAGATTGTAAAGGAATAGCATCGGGATAGCATAAAACGGCTAAATATTACGCCCTCGTCATGATATATTTTTGAATATTATGACGAGGGCGTAATATTTTGTCATACTACTATGCATTATTCCATAGCGTGGGGTTTGCAACCCCACGCTATGGAATAAATGGGCTTAGAAATAACATTTCTCAAAGAAATATTATTTCTGGCTCTTAGCTACAAAGTGAGCGATATGCGCATTCAAGTAGTATATTAAAGACTTGACTAAGGTAAGCTATTTTTTAATTCTTGATATGGATTACCGCTTGGTATCAGTGAGCAGGAGCGGTTTCTTGCTTCTGCGTTAATATCTTCGACTCGGTTATCAGGGCTTGGGTGTGTGCTTAGGAACTCTGGGGTACGTCCAGCTTGCCCTGAGGAGAGTAAGAGTTCAAAAAAACCAGCTGCACCATTGGCTTGGTATTCGGTTTCGCAAAGATAAATGACGGAATATTCATCAGCTTCTCGCTCTGCGCTACGGCTAAAGCTCAGATTGACTAATCCACTGGCAATTTCACCTAAGGCACCTGGATTATCTCCTAAAAGAATAGCAGCGAGCGTTTCGATGCCATAAGCTCGGGTGAGGTTATTAGTTACATGACGCTTATCTGCGTGTGCAATTTCGTGTGCCATAACGCCAGCAAATTCATCTTCTGTATTCAAATAACGAATAAGCCCAGTATAGACATAAATATAACCACCTGGTGCACAAAAGGCATTTAAAACTTCATCTTGTATGATGCGAACACGCCAGGGAAACTCATTGCGATAGCGTACCTTGCCGGAGTTTAAAATATTGTTAGTAATTCGATTGAGATGACTATAGGCAACAGGATATTGTGCGGGGTCAAGCACAATAATATTCGGGTCGTTCTCGATTTGGGCTGCTACTTTTTGTCCAAGTTCGATATCGTCTTGCAATGAAAATACATTGAGCGTGCCGTCTTTGCTACAAGAGGTTACGCCTATAGAAAGCAACATAAGCCAAAAAAATGGCACTAAGTAATACAAAGCTATTTTTTTCATAAGTTTAGCATTTAGGTATAATGGTGATAAAGCCTATAAGGCTTTGTGATTTCAAAATCAATAAATTTTCAAGAATTATTACCAAAAATTCGGGCAGAACTGTTAGCGATAATTCTTAAACGTGATGCTGTAAATAGATAAAAGCAAAAATTGTACAAATAATGAAAAGGCATAGGCAAGCTATCTTCCTACAGTAAAAGTTCGACTGAGCTATAATTTCAGAACGAACAGTTTTGCGAAAGCTGTTCGTTCTGGGCAGACTTAGCAAAGTTGTCGTACACTCGAAGTAAGATTTTTGTGTTAAAACTTTGATATAATGCTTATATTGGGTAGCTAAATTTGTTGTTTGTTTTGGTCTTTTATTTGATAAAGTTTCCACCACGGTGTGGCTGGCGAGTCGTGATGTTCATAATGATAGCCAAAAAAATAGCAAGATATAAATGCCCAAACGTGATTACGACTTTGGCTTCTTGATTTATGTTTGTTGGCAGGGCTATGGCGATGCGGTAGGTAAGTGCCAAAATAAAACAACTGAAAAGTAGCAATAACAGCAGGTATCATCCAATATAGGATTAAATTTTCTACGGGAAAAACTAATTTGAGCAAATTATAGGTAATTGCCATGAGCAAAATTTGCCAAAGGTTGATATACTGTTTTCCAAAATAAAAATACCAAACCCAAAAGGGCTTTCCTTCATAGACATCTGGGTCTTGGTCAGAACCTACAAAGCGATGATGCTCGTGATGCTTTTTGAGCAAATTATCATAAAAATTATAAGCAAAAAGCGTAGTACATATCCTTCCTATAAAGTGGTTTATTTTTTTATTTGCAGCGACTGTCCCGTGCATTGCATCGTGGGCAGTAATAAAAAGCCCTGTATATAGGTGGGATTGAATAAAAATAAAAACATAAGTCATCGGTGAGTACCAATTTATTTCGTAGTGCAAAAGCCCAATAAGGGATATTGCCCAAAGCAAAATAATGCTAATTGCTATGACTACGCCTTTTCCATTGTAAAGATAATTTTGATTATTCATAAAATTGTATTTGATCAAAGAATATAGCAGTGATACGTTTAAAAATGCCGAAGTGTGTTTTTTTGCTGCATTTATCGCTTATATTCATACTACTTAGACATTCGCTAGCCAGAAATAACATTTCTTTGAGACATGTTATTTCTAAGCCTTTTTTCCATAGTGTGGGGTTTTGCAAATCCCACTAGGTTATGGAAAAAAGTATAGTGGTATGGCTTATATTCAAAAACAAGCGAATGGGTGAAAAGTTTCGAAAAAGCTCAAATTTTCATAAAATTGGGTAGTGCAAAAGCACCGCTATGTATTTCGCTATTGTAATAATACAGATCTTGATTTGCGTTTAGAAAAGGTTTAATTTTTTGTATATCAATTTCTTTTGGGTGTTTTGGATTTGGCGTTTTTCTAATGAGTAAGAATGCCCATACATTGGGTGTAGCCTGTGCTGGGTGTGCCAAATAGGGAAAAGCTGGCTGTTCGAATACTTGTTCTATTTTTGAGCGAATAGTTTGAAAATTTTCAGATGTAGGCATAGATGCATCGTGCTGTAGCACCAAAATTCCATTTGCTTTGAGTACTCTTCTTGTATGGTTTAAAAAATCGTGCGTATGCAAACCTTCGTGTTTGAGTACGGAGTCAGCAGCATCGAGTAGAATAACGTCCATGCTTTCTGTTTTGAGGTGTTGCATTTGCGTGAGTGCATCAGCAATTTGAATATGAAGTTTGGGGTGCTGAAGCGCGCTTGCCATCGTAGGTAGAGCTTTTTTTGCTGCTTCTATGACAATAGCATCAATTTCGAACATGAGCACACTTTGTACTTGTTCATGGCGCAATACTTCACGTGCTGTGCCGCCATCTCCACCACCGACAATACAAATATGCTGTGGGTTTTCGTGCGTAAGCAAAGCGATATGAGTGAGCATTTCGTGATATACAGCTTCTTCTTTTTCACTGGCTACGATTTGCCCATCGAGGACTAGGCAACGCCCAAGGGCATAACTTTTATAAACTTCGACTTTTTGATAAGGGCTTTGTGCAGCGAAAAGCAGTTCGCCATCATAGCGCATCGAAAAAGCAAGGTTTTCGGTGCGCTGTGTAAACCAAATTTGTCTTTGTGGCGAAAGACTGGGTTTGCGTGGCTGGGTCGTGGGTATAAAATCTTTTTTTTGCAATAGCGAACGTTCTCCTCTTCGCATTTCTACGGCAGAGCTGTGGCTTGCGCCAAATGACTGCTCGAGGAGCGAGAGTGCGTCCCAAGGGTTGATTTCGTCTCCACAGGTAAAAATATCTAAGGAGGCAAAACCGTATTCTGGCCAAGTATGAATCGTAAAATGACTCTCTTGAATAACGACTACACCAGATACACCATAAGGCGAAAAGTGATGAAAAGAAGTATTGATAATCGTAGCCTGTACGGCACGTGCCGCTTCTATCAAAGATTTTTCTACGTGTGTAACCGCATCGAGGTGTGCGGGGTTGCAATTATAAATTTCGATTAAAATATGTCTGCCTAATGCACTCATTATTTTCTGATTCTTATCATAATATCTTGAAACTCCCAATTGGCTTTTAGCTCAATCTCTTCATCGTGATAGTAAATGGTTTCGGGTGGGGTATGGGTTTTCCAATCGCCTTTATCCCACTTGCCATTGTTATTCGTATCCAAGATTACGCGCAGTCGTTTTTTGCCTGGTTCGAGTCGTTTAAACTCAAAATTTGTTTCGTTGCGCATTTCTTTTTCGATATGATTTTGCTCATCTATGACTTGCACAATAAAAAATTGCCCTGCTTCGAGGACGCGCCCGCTGAGTATGCCAAACTGGTCGTCTTCGACGTAGCTATAAATGTAGTTCATTTTTTTCTCTAAGCTATCATTTTCTATGGATATGAAGGATTTTTCTTTGATTTCGAGTTTAAACTCTTTTTCAAAAGTTGGAAATTGCTTAAACTTCAGGTGCATGCGTTGCGAATCGAATACCATAAGCTCGGGCGTGAGTGTTTGCGCAATTGTATCTTCATCGATAAGAAAAGAAATGCTATCATAAACGATTTCTATAACGGGTTTGCTAAACTCAAGCATAAAATCAATCTTGGTTTGCTTTGGCATTTTTGAGCCTGATGAGGGAAATTCTTTCAAACTAAAACTTGTCTCTTCGCGTTTTTTAAACTCATTAAACTTAATGGTAAGCGTTGTATCTATGCTATTGCCCACGGAATCTTGTGCAAAAATACGTGCTGATACAGAATCCGGCTCGGGAGAGTTTCTGTTGTAAAAAGTCCATACCTCATCTTGCTTTTGATAATAAAAAATTGTGTCGTAGGCTTTATCGGCGTAATCTACGTAAAAAATGGGAATTGATTTATTGAATTTCATATCAAAATATTGCTTTCTGCCTCTTGCATTGAGCAATCTGAAGGGTTTAATATCAAATCGCACAAGGTCTAAGTTGATATTTTCGTAATTTTGATTTAAGTCAAGGGGTTCGCTTCTGACGGCAATCATATCCTCTGAATTATCGTATTTAAGATTTTTCTTTATTTCGGCAAGTGCGTATATTCTGTATTTTCCATCTTTGATATTTGGAATCTCATAGCGCCCCGCGGTGTCCGTAAAGGCGTAATAAAGCGGTCTGTATTTATCCACGGTAAGTGTATCGGCTTCGTCGTAAAGCCCTACAAGTGCTTTTGCTACTCTTTTGTTATTGGCGGGATTTCTCACTACGCCCGAGACTGTGAGAGAATCAATGAGCGGTCCTGTGCTAAATGCCAATCTTAGATTGACCGCAGGATTTCGCTCACTAATATCTTTGATCGCTTCACCAAAGAGTAGGGTATAAGTTGTATTCTCTTCAAAAGGTTGCTCAAACTCGAGGGTCAGTACTTCTTTTCTAATTTTGTGTTTGTAGCTCATGCCTTCTTTGTAGGGAATGATTTGTAGCTGGTCGTTGAGCCCTCTTGTTTCGATGTATTCATCAAAATAAAAAGTAATAGTCTGCCCTCTAAAATTGACTGCCTGGTCTGCTGGGGTGCTCAGCAACAGCACAGGTGGATCTTCATCTTTAGGACCGCCCATAGGATTGCCAATACTGGCACAAGCCTTGAGTATAAAAACGATAGCTACCAAGGCTATGATATTGAAAATAGATATAAAATTTCGCATAAATAGGAAAAAGGTACGTACAAATTACTTATGGTGTTATTGTGCCCACACATAAAAGCTCGTGGCAAAAATAGCTAAAAAGTATGCAAAATGATAATTTTCTATTTTTTTTAACCGCTATTAAGAGGTTTTATACCGTTAAAAAAGGGAATTTTATCGAATACAAAAAAAAATTTGATTTTTCAATCAAAAGGTAGTACATTTGTTTATATTTTATCATACTACTATACAAAAATGGGCTTAGAAATAACACACTTTACAAAATTTCTCAAAGAAATGTTATTTCTCGATGGAAAATGTCTAATAGTATGTATTTATTTTTATGCTTAATGCTATCAAAGGCATTTAAGAAGAGGCTTTGCATAAGCATAGCCTTGTTTAGATTGATTTAACTTACGAAGCTACACTACTACATTGGGCGCATTAGCAACACATTGGAAAACTTACTCCGAGTGGGGGGCAGAAGAAGGGCAGGAGCTACGGGTTCGCCGTCAGGTGATTCTAACGAATCAGCTATGCTTTTTCTTTTTGTTTTTATCGCTTTTGGGTGCTGTAGTTATTCCAGATACTTTTTCTAATGCAACAAACTTCATTTCTCTGACCGCGCGTGTGGCTGTATTTTTTACTGTACCGCTACTTAATCGCAGTGGTCATATTACACCAGGGCGTTTGCTTTTTTCGGTTTCTATGCCTTTTTTCGTACTTATAAGCATTGCGCTACTTAAAGATGTGAATGAAGAGTATCGCGAAATTATGTATTTTGCGCCTCGTTTGTTGCTTCTGAGCACGGCTATTCTGCCATTAGTGCTTCTCAATATGAAACGCTGGGTCAATTTTACCTTAGGTATTGGCAGTGTGCTTATTGCTTTAATACTTTTTGATCCTTTACACAATTTTCTGGGTGTAGGTTATGGCGATTTAGGCAATCAAATTAGTAATTATTTTATCATTGATTTGGTGAGTATAATGGGATTAACGATTATTGTAGCGGGCTTTTTATTTTGGCAAAGCATCAATGATAGTTACTCCAAAGAACTTTTTGATTCTTATAAAGATATATCTGAATCGCAAGAAACTTTAGAAATGGCTTATAAGCGTTTGCAAGACTCAGAACAGCATTTGCAAGAGCTATATGCCGAGCAGAAAGGCTTAGAAGAAGCGCTCAATCAGTCACTTATTGTTGCTACTACCGACCTTAGAGGGCATGTCATTAATGCCAATGATAAATTCTGCAAAATTTCAAAATATACAAGAGAAGAGCTTATTGGTAAAAATCATAATGTAGTCAATTCTGGCCTTCATGACAAAGAGTTTTGGAAAACTTTTTGGAGAACCATTGCCAGAGGTAATATTTGGCGTGGAGAAATCAGAAATCAAGCTAAAGATGGTTCATATTATTGGACAGATACCACAGTTGTAGCTATCAAAAACGATAAGGGCAGACCCATGCGCTACCTCTCTTTGCGCATTGATATTACAGAAAAGAAAAAATTTCAAGAGCAGGTGCAAGAGGAGCGCGCTTTCATGCAGCGTGTCATTGACAACCTTCCCAATATGCTACTTATCAAAGACTACGAGGGCAATATCAAACTCGCTAATAAAGCCGCTGCTATGGCTATCAATGGCGGAGTCGAGGATATGATTAACCGAAATATCACCGAGCTTAATATTGATAAAGACGAAGTTATAGCATTTTTACGGACAGATAGAGAGGTCATTGATGAGCAAAAAAAGATAACCATCGAAGAGCCGCTTAAGTTTAATACAGGCGAAGAGCGATGGACTTACACAACCAAAGTGCCCATTGAAGATGCAAAAGGGCAACCCTTATCGCTCGGTATATCCATAGATATCACAGACCGAAAAAATCAAGAGCTTGTTTTACAGAAAAAAAATAAAGAAATCAATGATAGCCTAAACTATGCCAAGCGCATTCAACGGGCAATCATGGGAGATCAAGCACAAATTATTGCAGATTTTAAAGATGCCTTTATCTTTTTCGAACCCAGAACCTATGTCTCTGGTGATTTTTATTGGTATAGCAAAAGAGAAGACGGAAAGCGCATATTAGCCGTTGCCGATTGTACAGGGCATGGCGTACCCGCTGCTTTTATGACCGTTATGGGCAACGACCTCTTAGACGAAGCCGTCAATGAGCAAAATATGGACGACCCCGCCAAAATTTTATACCGTATAGACCGCAAAGTGCTCGCTAGGCTGCACCAGCAACCAGACCAAAAACATCAGCACGTCAACGACGGTATGGATATGACTATTGTTATTATTGACGAAGCAAAACAGCAACTAAAATTTGCTATGGCAAAACAAGCTGTTTTTCATATCAGGGAAGACAAGCTCAATCGCATCAAAGGTTCAATGTTTCCGATAGGTAGTATGCAATTTAGCAAACGTAAAATCTTCGAAACTATAGAAATGCCTATTGTGGCTGGTGATAAATACTATATTTTTTCCGACGGTTTTCAAGACCAATTTGGAGGAACGAAAAATATGAAGTATATGAGCAAACGTTACAGAAGTTTTATACAAGACATTATGTATTTGCCTATGAGCGTACAGAAACAACGCCTCGAAGATGAGTTTATGAACTGGAAGGGAGAAAGACCCCAAACTGACGACGTACTCATTGTCGGTTTTGAGGTCTAACGAGCAGCTGCTACTTTTTTAGACTTTTTTGAGAAATATTATTTCTGCCCTATTAACGCTCACTTACTACTAACATCGGAATGCTTATACGCTTTGCCGTTTCGAGTGTTTGGCTTTTCTTAAAGAGCTGCGCCCAAAAACCCTCCGCCTCTCGAGGCATAATAAGCATATCAATACCGTCTGAAGCGATAAAATCTTGAATACCCTCGGTTAAAGTCTCATCTTGCATTACATAATAGGCTAAATTATGGGTATGGATATGCTTAGTCGCTTCTTCTAACCACGCTGCCTTATGCTTATCTAATGCTGCTTTTTCCGTGGCTGAAAGTGCCTTTGTAGTAATATGAAAAGCCGATACAGATGCCCCCCATTGCGAAGCCAAACTGCCCAGTAAAGCTAAATGAGTTGTTGATGGATTCACAGAAGTACCGTCGCTTGCGTAGGCTATCTTATGGATAGGATTTACCGCTGCGTGAGCGGGTACAGTTATCAAAGCCGTAGGCAATTTGCGGATTAAATCTGAAGTAACGCTACCAAACATCAACTTTTTCTCCTCCCCCTTGCCACGTGTACCGAGCATGATCAAATCGATTTGTTCAGCACTGACCATATCTTGAATGGTCTCAAAAGCATCGCCTTTTTTTACGCTATAGACAATATCTGTACCCTCTAAAAAAGAAGCAGAGTGCCCTAAAGCCTCTAACTGTTCATTTAAAAAAGCCTTTAAAAAATAAGTGATGCTTTCGCTAATAAACAAATGCCGCGCCTCACCATTCTGATGGGCAGAGGGTATGGCTAAGTCAATAGTCATTTCGCTCGGATAAGTATGATGCAAGATGAGCTGCGCATCAAACGTACGCACAAAAGTAATCGTATAGGCTAATGCACGTGCCGATTCAGGCGAAAAATCTATCGCTACTAAAAGTTTTTTTATTTTCATGTCCTTATCATTGAGAGTATGAGTGAGAATGTATAATCCGATTATAGAGCCGTGTAGCAAGTTTACAATTTTTTTTTTACTTTTCCAAGTGATAACAAGGCGTAAAGCAATATTGATGTGAGCGATTTCATACCAATATACATTTTTCCATAATGTGGTGGGGCAAACCCCATAGGCTATGGAAAAATGAGCTTAGAAATA
>JAFIER010000032.1 GCA_020832465.1 Bernardetiaceae bacterium | reverse complement strand
TTCAGGGGGTATACTTGTTAATTTATTATCGAGTAAATTCAGCATAGTTAAATTTTTCAACTCAACGATTTCAGCAGCTAGGCTTACTAAGCGATTTATGACAAGCTGTAAGAATGTTAAACTTTGCAACTTAAAAATTTCAGTAGGAAAGTCCGTAAATTCATTATCATATAAATATAATTTATCTAATTTTTTTAACTGCTCTACTTCTGCAGGGAGGCTTGTTAATCGGTTATTAGACAAACCCAGCTCAGTTAAATTTTTCAACTGCCCAATTTCAGGGGGTAGGCTTGTTAGTTTATTAGAGCTTAAACTCAGATAGGTTAAATTTTGCAACTCCAAAATTTCAGTAGGAAAGTCGGTCAACTCATTACCATATAAAGATAACTTGTCTAAATTTTCCAACTCCAAAATTTCAGGGGGGAGGCTTGTTAGTTTATTATAGCGTAAATTTAGCTCAGTTAAATTTTTCAACTGCCCAATTTCAGGGGGTAGGCTTGTGATATTAGAGTATAGGAGGTTCAAATACTTAAGGTTTTGTAGTTTCTTGATGTCTGCAGGGAGTGTACTGAAATTATTTTCGTTAGTGTTACTTCCGTTTAATACCAATACCTCCAACTGCTCATGCGCTAAAATCTCCTCAGGGAAAGTCTTAAAACTCGATTGGGTGCGCTTATTATCGACATACAAGGCAGTTATATCGGCATTCAAATCCTTAAGTGCGTAAGCTACTCGGTAGCTATTGCCTTGAGTATCTAATAAATAGGACTTGCCCTGTTTTTCTACCTGTGCAAAATCATAATCGGAGGAAACGATTTTAGCTTTTTCCCACTTGCTCAGTTTTTTTACTCTTTTGCCTCCTTTCTTATTCGCAAAATAGTACTTCCCTTCTTTGTCTTGTTTTACTTCGTAGTCCTCAAAAGACTGCGCATAGCTCAGGCTCATCGCCAAAAGCACGAAAATTGTGGTCATTATGAATTTTTTCATCGTTTGCTTTGTGTTTTTGAATTTGTGTGAATGAAAATTGAAAATGTATAAAAGTTGATGAGCTATAAATAAGCGTAAGCTACCACCAATTAAAGTCATTGTCCTCATCATCATTGAAGCGAGGGTAATTCTCGTTTATAATCTTTTGCTGTGCTCTGCGCTCCCAAGTAGAGCCTATATTGATAAAAATACCTACTTGAAATTGTAGCATAGCCATATTTATCTTTGTATCCTCAGAGCGACCTTGATAAATAATTGTCCCTCGCTGTGTGAGCCGTGTATCATATAAAGAAGACATACGGCTTGCTCTGGCGTGCAAAAAACTGGTGCTGACGTTCATACCCCAAGTTCCTGAAAACAAATACTTTACTTTTACCCGATAGGTAAATAAGAGTCCGTTTGGATAGGCTGAGTTACCTTTGTCTTTGAATAAATGTGCATAACCTAAGGGGACATAATTGCCATAATAAATACTATAAGCTGGGCTTCTCATACTACTATATCCGCACAGCCCTTCTATACTTAGCATGAAGCGTTGCTTATGCAAGAATAAATACTGAACTCCCGCACTCAGGTTGTGCAAAGTCCAGTAAGAATTGCGGTGAGAAAATACTGTAGCAATAGCATCAGGATGGTTATAGTGTGTATCGAAGTAGGGATTGAGTATATCGGTTCGGAAGGGTAAGTGAGTTAGATTATAATTAGTAACTAATCCGATAATATGCGCTCCCTTTTCATTAGCAGTCTGAATAGGTAATACATGTATATCATAATTGAGGTCTATAGCCCATCCTGCTTCAGCAAAATCGTTTTCAGGCTCAGGCTCTGTGGCTGCAAAACGCCCTACGGGTATTGCTCGCCCAGCACGGAGGAGTCCTATGGTATGCTCAGAAAAGTCTGAAAATTTAGGATTGCGAACGTAATTTGAAGGAGGAGCTATCAATTTCAATTGTGCTTGCGCACCTTCAAGTACAAATAAAAACAGCCCTAAGGCTATTGTAATCATATTTTGTGTCATCAAATATTATAGTTTTGTTTTGGATCATACTGCGAGACATTTAGCAATCAGAACTAACATTTCTTAGAGAAATGTTAGTTCTAAGCCCATTTTTCCATAGCGTGGGGTTTTGGATTTTAATCTGCAAAATCATCGTCCTCATCATTTTCGATATAATCGATATAAATAGGGGAAAGTCCCTCTATCTTAGTGATTGCCGTAGCGGGTGCTAGTACATACCCGCTAAACTCTACCGACCTCCGCTCGTCGCTGTAAAGATTCCTCGGAACGTTGCAAGGCCAATACCTTTTCGGCGGGCTCTCTTTGCTTACGATAATGTGCAACCTCTGCCTAACCATAGCAATTCTACCGTCTCGTATTTGCTGAAGCCTGGCATTACTACGCTCTGGCACCCAAAGCTCTACTAAGGTTATTATACCTTTTAGTTTTTCTTGATAATATAAAACATTGCCAGTATTTTTTTCGCAAGGCTCAAGATAGACAACATCTTCGTCCATCATGTCTTCATTGCATGCTGAAAGGCTTATTAGTATCAGCAGCAGGAAGACAATATTGTAATAGCTATTTTTACGTTGCATAAATACATCACGTTTGATTTGCAAAATTAGATAATTCAAATAAGAAGAGGACGAGCACCTCTTATAGTGGGTTTACGACACGACAACGGTGTTAAATTAGCTCAGTACTAACAGTTTTCGAAAAACTGTTAGTACTAAAACTATCTAAGCCGACTGACCAACCTGACGTACACTCTCCATAGCGACCTCTAATAAAATTAAATCAAAATTTCCGAATAACATTTCAGCATAGCAAGGAAAAAAATCTTATCCGTTACAAATTCGGGGCTAAGCGTCAGAAAAAATCAAAGTATTCAAAGGAAAGTTAAGGCAGACAAGTAAAGAAATTTAGCTTTGAAAATAAGGCATGCGCTCCACTCTGCGCCACTCCAAAACGTTTGATTTTTTGCGGATATTTTTCATTATTTTCGCTACAAAAGTCTTCCTATCTTGCTTGATACGTTGATACTCTTCGTGAGAGGCAAAAGTAAAAGCGAGGCGCAAACGGCTGTAGTTATCTATAAGATTTTGTTCGCCAAAAATAAAGCGCACACAGTTTCGGCTGTCATTGACATTCTCCTCGCCTACCCAATGTGGCACGGTACTAATCATACCCTCGAGCCACTCAATCGTAATATCTTTGGGTAAGTAGCTATGCTTAAAATAGAAAATCTCTTCGTTGCAAAGCCCCAAATAAGCGGCTACAGCATCGGGATTTTCGGGTTCTTTGTGCAGTAGTAATACTACTTGATGAAAGCGTGAGGTGCATCTGTCCACGATTTGAAAATTGAGTTGCCGATGCGAAATCCGGTGTGCCCGATAACCAAAAAAAAGGGCAATCATACCGATAATAGTGGCAACGAAGGATATCATCTCTATGATGAAGTGAGCGAGTTGTAGTGTAGGTCCTATCATAATGTGTAAAATTATTTTTGTAGCAGAGGCATGCGACTACTACAGTAAATAGAATAATTTTTTTATGGATAGGATAAGACGTAGCGTCTTCGGATTTTACTCGATTTTTGTTACTATTGCGATAATAGCTACTCGGTTGCAAAAAAGCCCACACAACTTTTTAGGGTTGCGTAGGCTTTGAGCCTTTTCGATAGTGAAGTTTTTTAAATTCCTATTATTTTGTACATTGCTCGGCTTGGTGTATAAAAAGACAGACAATATCTACTCATTATCAAAGTAAGTGTCGCAATGCTTGATTCAGGGTGTACGGCTTTGTCATAGCTAATTGATGCAAGTATAAAGCCTATGGTAGGCTATTGCAAGAAAAAAATTACTATCCGTTATAAAAACGAGGTTAAGCGTTACATGACTCCTAAAAAATTGATTTTATCGCATCATTCTGAGCCACTCTCGCCCGTATCGAACAGAAGTTATAAGCTCGATAGACTCGCCTTTGACTGGCGACTCGAGGGTGAGCGTTACGGAGTAGTTACTATTGGCTTTCCATTGCAATACTTTATGAGGATTAAAAAGCGTCTGCTGGTCTGCATAGCAAAGCATATTGTTTAGAGGGGCATAGCGGGCTTGCGTACTACCTGGACCTAAGTTTCTTAGTGGCGTACCTACAATTATCTGCTTGCCCGAAGTAAGATAAATCTTACATACAGTATTTGCGTATTGTACGTAGATAACCTCCGAGATAGATACCCGTCTGCCCCCCAGCATCAGAGCCGTTTCTGTAATATGACGGCGCAATCTGATACAAAGCCTATTGAGATGCTCACGTAACAAATTTACATCTGAACCCGGCTTATCGATATAGGAAGAGGGTGTAGGATATCGCATCTGATGCGCCTCCTCGTATTTGCCCTGCCCAGAGATATAGACTAGCTCACCTCGATACAGTATATTTTCTTTTTCCTGCGCCTCGCGCAGTCGCTTAGCAAATTCCAACCCCGCTGTTTTATTACCAAAAAGTTCGATATCGAGTAAGTACAAATCCGAACCCGATGCCAAAGCTGCCTCCAAAATTCCTTCCTCTTCAGCATCGCTATACGTATGTCGTATATCGCAATGCAAAGATTTCAAAATTTTGGTTAGCAACTTACTATAATGGAAATCATCTTCTAACAAAAAAACTTTCATGGACTAATCATTTTTATTCATACTGTTATACATTTACCGTTCAGCACTCACATTGCTCATAGTGCAGGCAGCAGCCCTTTCAATAACTGAATATTAAAATTATAGAACTAACAGTTTTCGAAAAACTGTTAGTTCTAACACTCTCTAAGCTAATTTACCAACTTGACGTACACCCGCTAAGCTTGTTTTTCCGTAACTGTAGCACATTTTACATACAAATGCGCTCGGAAGCCCTGCCCTTCGTCGGCAGTGCCCCACGTGAAATCTTTTTTGCGAGCATAATAGTGGATAAGGTCATAGCCTTCATTGCGCTTCGTGTCGTGCGGTGGCATACCGACCCCATTATCCCGATAATCTACTATGAAGCCGTGGGTATCTTGTGTAATTTGCAAATCTACTACGGCTTTTTCTCCCTTCCATTTTTGGGGTGGGAAAGCGTGTTTGTACGTATTGCGTAAGAGTTCATTGATGACCTCCAGCATAGGCTTGAGCTTGAGGCTGCGCGGATTGATGTGCTCGAGCTGACGCACATTTATCCTCACCTCAATATCCCGTCGGTTATAACGCTCTGGCAGGCGACGGATAGCCATCTGCAAAAGCCCTTCGAGTGCGTATTTGCTTTCGGGTGTGATTTTCCATTGGTAGTACTCTAAGGTTTGCAAAAGTCGGTCTCTCCATTTGATAAAATTTTGTTTGACCTCAGGTTTGTGCAACTCCTTAGGTTCGAGATTAGCTACCTCTCGAAACAAAATTAAATCATTTTTAAGGTCGTGTTCTAAGCCTCTCCTTAAATAATCGGCTTCGGCTTGGCTAGCTTGTAAAGCGGTATTTTGCATCTCGATTTCTTCTTTCTGGCTGGCAACTTCTTCGTTTTTTTCCAATAACTCGCTATTTTTACTTTCCAATTCTTTGCTATAAATGGCAATCTCGCTGTTTTTTCTCACTAAATCTTGATTGCTTTTAGCTAATTGCGCTGCCTGCATCTTGATTTGCTTGTCTTGTATGGCTTGTGCTTGTTTCGCTTTCAAATAAAGACCCAGTAAGACCACACCGCCTATACCTAAAATGGTAAGAATAAATACAAACCACCACGTTTCATAAAATTTAGGCTCTATTTCAAAGCTCCAATGCCTTGTTTTTTTATTCTGATAAGTTTCTAAATCGTAGTAGTAATAAGCACAAAACTCGATTTCGTATTTAGCGGGTCCTAAATCAATGGCATTGAAATATTCTTTATCACTCTGCCAATCGCCCCATTTTCCACCCGATTGGCGCAGACGAAAAGCATAGCGCAACTGCTCGGGGGCGTGCTGCGTGGCGGCAATCGGTTGAAAGCGAAACGAACGCACATTTTCTGCAAGCGTCGGTAGGTCTGAAGCTATGCCGCCATTTACCCAGCGCATCGAATCGGCATCGAATACAGACACCTCCAAATCCGTAACTTGAACAGCAGGCAAATCAAATATTTTAGCATCGATGCGCCCCAAATTATAGACTAACTCATCGCCAGTAAGTACCCATAGCTCGCCTTTGCTATCTTGCATCAAAGAGTTTTGGGCAGGCTCGGAAATCACAAAACCGTTATGCTCATCGAGCACAGCCAAATAATTAACCTCTTTTTGGTTGTAGAACTTTTTCAAATCTATGGCATACATTTTATCTACCTGCGAAAAGAGCATCATATCCTCTTCGGGGAGATAAAGCAGATTTTCTACTTGCGTTGTAGCAAAATCGGAAAGCACAGGCTCAAATTTTTCTTGCTTTTTGTCGTACAAATACAGATTAGTTTCGCCTTTTGAAAAGACACCACACCAAATATTGCCCTTGCCGTCCTTAGCTAAGGCTGAAAATCGCATTTGAAGCTGATTTTCTGCGGCTTCAAATGGAGTTGTGCCCTCTGCCAGTATTCTATCCGTAGGTACATGATAAATGAGGTATCCCTTGTTCAAACCCAAAAAGTAAGTATCCGCATCGAGCTTCTCTATGGCAAGTACATTCTTTCCCTTTAAAGTCTCAGCGAGTAGGCAGGCTTTGGGTTTGCGATATTGGTCATAAACCAAGAAACGCTCTACGCCACCCACAGCGACTTCATTTCTGAGCTTATCGGCATAGCTTATAAGGTACATAGTGGCTGTTTGGGGCTTATCCTTTCCACTAAAACTTTCAAAATCTTTAGCTTTCAGCACCTTGAGTTTGCCCTCTTTTTGCAAATAAGATTGATAAGTTGCTGTCCATACTACCTCCCCAGAAGTTGTTTTGGAAGCACCACAATAAAATCTATTTGCACTTCCCACATCATTTTTAGGTATGGGTACTGAGGCTTGTCTAAAATAGCCATCGCTTTCCAAAGCTAATAACTCACCTGTTTGGTAGCTGCCTATCCATATTTGCTGCTCGGCAGTTTCGGCGATTGCCCAAGGCATGCTGGGCACACCAAAATCCTTATCGTAATAGTGAAAACCCTCTTTGTAGAACTTTAAAAGTCCTTTTTCCGTACCCAGCCAGATATTCTGCTCTTTATCGAGAATAAGTGCACAAATTTTTAGTTTTGCAGGGATATAGAATTGCTTTTCTGTGCCTTCTTTCAAATTTTGATGCACCATAAGCTGAGTAGGCGACTCTCCAACACCTTTGCGCACTACGATATGGTGCTCATCTCCTAAATGTGAGTGGAGGTTTACATGCACATCTATGGAATCGCACGCAAGGCTGTGGTAGGGAATCATACTGGAGCGGCTCGTCGCTATCCAATTTTTGTATAGATTTAAACTGAAAAGGCTGTCTATGCTGCGAAGTTTTTCATAACTGCCAACTAATTGGGCAGACTTATCATAAGCTATCTGCCATGCATACATAGCCGTATGAGTACTTTTTTTATAGCCTTTAATGCCAATGGTATCACTTTGATGGTTAGGCTTACAAAAAAATGTCTTATTGTACCTATCAAAGCACAGGAGGCTATCCTTTGTATAATTTTGCCATTCTAAAGTATGCGCATTGTGCCATTGTGGTTTATAAAGCATATGATAGTATTTTGTTTCGGGAATAGAATATACGGTTTGCAGGCTATCATGCTTGATGTAGAGTAGGTTTGGTTTTGCGTTTAGCACCCAAACCCCACCTTGCTTGTCCCCAATAATATGGTGAATTTCTACAAACTCGTTATCCTTGCCCAGTGCTATGGGGGATATTCTATGTCCGTCTGAGACGGACAGTCCTGTTTTGCTTCCTATCCAAACTCGCCCGCTGCTATCTTCATAGAGTGCTGTAACTTGTAACCCAGACAGCCCGTCTCGGGTTTTGTAGTGTCGGTAGTTTGTTTTTTGTGCCTTTGTGTACGAAATGACACAGAAAGTAAGTAAAAAAAGCAATGTGCTTTGCTGTAGATTAAACATAAATGAGCTTGTTTCATAATAAAAGGATATTTAGTAGGTTACAAATTGGGTAAAATTTCTTTTAATTTTAATTACAGCTAAACAAAATTTGGTAGTGTATGACAAGTAATGCTTAGAAGTAACAGTTCTTTGAGAACTGTTACTTCTGAAAGACTTTGAGCAATATTATTTTTTTACATTAAAAATAACATTTTGCTGGTAAAATAACATCATAGCGATTGTACATCTTGTATTACAGAATATCCAATAGTTTTGCTACACTAGCCTGGTAATAACATTTCTTAAAGAAATACTGTTGCTATCGCTGAGTTCATAACTGCAAAAATAAAATAGAATTTGTAATAATCAAAAAAAATAGCTAATAAATTCATTTTTATAAAGTTAAATTCAAAGTTAAGGCTTCTAAACAGCTACATTGGGTGTACGATAACTTTGCTAAATTAGCTCCGAAATAACATTTC
Source organism: Bernardetiaceae bacterium (assembly GCA_020832465.1). Classification (GTDB taxonomy): domain Bacteria; phylum Bacteroidota; class Bacteroidia; order Cytophagales; family Bernardetiaceae; genus JAFIER01. The sequence continues at coordinate 151 of JAFIER010000032.1, read as the reverse complement.
TGCCAGAAATGTTATTTCTAATTTTATTGCATCATTCCTGTAATCAACAAAAATATGCGACTTAGTTATTACTCAAAAAAACATACACGCTTTACCATAAATATTACACTAAGGATAAGAATTGTTTTGTAAAGTTTGTTAGTTCTGAAAC
>JAFIER010000266.1 GCA_020832465.1 Bernardetiaceae bacterium | reverse complement strand
ACAAAATTAGAACTTCTAAAAGTAGGTTGTACGATGACTTGACGTACACCCCTATGGTTTAATGCGTTATCACTATTCAAACAAGGCTCTAACTTTGCTAAAGTCTTCATGCGTAATGCCTACTTTTTCTAAGGCTTCAATATCTTTGATAAATACTTCGTCGGCAAGCAAATCACTTACTGACAGCTTTTTACCCTTCCATTTCAAATAAATCGGTTCGGCCTTGTTATAATCGCCGTGTAAAACGTATGCTAAGGCTAAATGCGTCTCGATGTCAGTAGCCTTTGTCGCATTGGCTAATACATAATCCGCTGCTTCTATGGCCTCTTTGGGCTTGTTGGCAAAAAGAGCAAAATAACTCAAGTCATATTTATAACTCAAATCATTAGGTTTAAGCTTCGTTAGTTTTTTTGTAATAGGATATGCTTTATCTGCCATACCCAATTCTTGATAAATAACCGTAAGCTGTTCCATAGTCGGAATATGATTGGGCTTTACATCGAGGTAGCTATTGAGATATGTAAGGGCTTTTTCATTATCGCCCAGCAGTCTGTAGCAAAGTCCGAGGTTTCCATAAGACTCTGGCGTCCCTTTGTATTTAATATCTTTGAGATAAGCCTCTATCGCCTCTTCATAATTTTTAGCATCAAAAGCTTCTTGTCCGATTCTAAAGTAATCGATTTCTGTAAAAAGTACTCTACAGTTAGGTAGTAGCTTACGAATAGCAAGCTGCGCATCAGAGGGTATAGGATTATTGCGCAAATCCAGCATTTTAAGATTCGTAAGAGCTACAATTTCTTTGGGTACTTCTGCAATTTTGTTATCATTCAAGTTCAAATAATTGAGTTTTTTGAGCTTTGTAAGACTTTTAGGAAACGCTGTAAGTGCATTACTACCTAAGTGTAAAAAAAGCAAATTCTCAAGCTGATGAAAATCTTCTGGCAATACTGTAATTTGATTTGTTTCTAAGTCTAAATTTTGCAGTTTTTTAAGCCTTACAATTTCTTCGGGGAGCGAGCGAATTTGATTATAACTCAGGCTTAAAGTCTGAAGATTACGTAAGTTGCCTATATTGCGGGGCAGATTTACGATGCGGTTTCCATTGATAGATAAAGTTTGCAAATTGAGCATAGCACCAATTTCTTCTGGCAGTTCCTTAATTTGGTTAATATCCAAACTCATCTGACTCAAATTTTTAAGTAGCGCAATATCCTTGGGAAGTTCTTTAATTCGGTTGCGATTCAGTATGAGCGTGTTGAGTTCGTAAAGCGTACCTATTTCTGTGGGTAGCTCGCGAATCGTACCATTGCTCAGGTCGAGCGTATTTAATTTTTTTAGCTGTGCAATATATGCGGGTATTTGCTTAGGCTTAGATATTTGCACCAAAAGCGTACTCTCGTCCTTATTTTTTAAAAAATAATCTGTTGAAAAGTGAATTTCTTTATCCGTATCTGCAATAGCATGACAGATGCTATCGAGGCTTAAGTCGGAGTTATTACATAGATTAAGCGTATGCAAAGCGGTCATTTTACCGATATTTTGAGGCAGTGCCTGTAGCTTATTCTCACTCAAATTTAATACTTCTAAATCACTTAAACTGCTAATCCCCTTTGGCAGTCGTGCAATTTGATTTTTTTCTAAGTTAAGCATTTTGAGCTTCTTGAGGTTAAAAAAAGTGCTTGGAAGGCTATCTATTTGATTGTTACTAAGGTCTAGATACTGCAAAGATTCAAGGTCTCCAAAAGAGGGGGCGAGCGAAAAGAAACGATTTTGACTCAGGTTTAAGCTATACAAATACTGCATTTTACCAATATCATACGGCAACTCTTCGAGCATATTTTGCGATAAATTTAGCTCTTCTAATGCAATCAAATCCGAAAAACTTGGTGGAAGTGTTTTGATTTCATTATTTTGAAGACGCAAATTGCGTAAATTTTCTAATTTTCCAATTTCATTAGGCAATGCACTAAGGCGATTATGTTCCAAATGCAAGACCTCCAGCTTAGGCAATTTACTAATATCAGAAGGAAGTTTATTTAATCTGTTGGGCGTTTTAGCATTACCAGCCAAAATTAAAACTTCTAAATCTGAATTTTTAAATACGTCCTTAGGGATTCTGCGATGCTTTTTTTCGGAGAGGTCCACAGCTCTTGTATCGGGATAAATTTCACGGTGGTCATAAGTAAGTTTGTAGTTATTGCCCAACGTATCTAAGTAGTAAGGCTTACCTTCTTTCCAAACTTTCGTAAAATAAGAAGAGCTGCTAAACTGCTCGGCTTCCTCCCACACACCTAATTTACTGACATTATCACCGTTTTTATCAATAAAATAAAAACTTTTAACTCCCTCTTTGAGACTCATAGCCAAAGCAAAACGATTTTCATAAAAATAAAAAGCATCTATAAGCTTAGTAGCTTTTTCGTAGTTTTCACCAGCGAGTTGCTTCTGCACCTCCGTTTCATTAAGGGCGCGCTCGGCAATTTTTTGTGCTTGAATAGCTTGAAAACGAGATGATTCTGCTTCTTTGCGCAAAGCCTCTATTTTATCAAAAACCATATTTACCTTAGCTTTTACCTCTTCTTTTTTTTGTGGAGAAAACGCCTCAGCAGCAAAATAAAGATTGAGAGCACGCTTATAACTACCTGTTTTAAAGGCAGCATCAGCCATATCTATAGCTTCTTGATAGCTACTTTGTGCTGATAATGAACTCACTAATAGTAGTAGGGACAGCAACGACAATATTATTTTCTTCATAAGAGCATACATAGGATAGGAGTTTTGAAATAATTAAAGGGTTATACGACAAGTCATTCCATCGTCTTAGATAGTTTCCGCACTAATAGTTTTCCGAAAACTCTTCAATCATACAAATAACATTTCTTAAAGAAATGTTATTTCTGAGCTAGCTCATTGAACAAAGCTGTCGTACACCCTCCTTACATATAAACTCTAATTTATGCTATTATTGTTTATTTTGCAATTTTAAACCTAATTTTTTTATGGTGCGAGCTCATACCACTGGACGTTCTCCATATAGCAATAACATTTCTCAAAGAAATGTTATTGCTAAGCCCATTTTTCCATAAAAATGTATAGTAGTATGGTGCGGGCTTAAAAAACCATTAAACACGATCAAGTTCAGGCATTAAAAATAGCCGCTACTCTACCACAAAAGTCTTTTGGCTCGAAGTGCCTTTTTCTATATTGTTTACTGACAAGATATACACCCCTTGCGGTAGCTCGGAAGTATCGAGCATAGTGCCTTGCACCCGGGCTTTAAACCTGCGCCCTGATACCCCAAAGATAGCAATTCGATAATGCGACAACGGCTCAGGCAGCACAATACGCACATGATGCTTCGCAGGATTAGGATAAATATCAAAATCAAAACTCATATCAGCCTCAAGAGCCGTAGGTATATCTTCACAAGTAAAATTATTGATAAACTCCCATATTTTATCACTTAGCGTAGTAGGCACAATCCCCTCGGCAGGCGAATCGCCCATGCGCACAACAACAATATTTTGCGAAGGCACAACACTCAATATCTGGCCATTTGCCCCCAATGCAGAGTACATATCCACTGGTGCATTGGGCTGCAAAGCACCAGGAAAAACTCGTTGCGACTCTGGTAGCATAAAGCTCGCTTTGCCATTGAGCCACCAAAGATAGCCATAAGACAAATTTAAACCCTGAGAAGTATTTATCATAGCTTCAAAATAAGCTTTATCCTGCATAATCACCTCCCCTGCCCAATCTCCCTTATTGAGCATCAAAAGTCCGAAACGAGCCATACTGCGCGCATCAGAAATATATACATTATTGAATCCCAAAGGTAAAAAACCGCCACGCATCCCCGTCGGTCGCCGTAAGCGAGGTAGCAGAAAAGCATTCATATCCCGCCCCGTGGCAGCCTCTATTACGCCATCTAATAGTGTATAAGGCGGATTAAAATAAGCCCACAAACTACCCGCCTCAACTACTGATAGTAGGCATTCAGGTAGTGTACAAAAGATGTCATCATTCGCCCCACTTGCGCCTATGCCACTTGTCATAGTGAGTTGATGCCAAATCGTTACAGCACGTTCGCGCTCAAGAGGGGCAGAAGTCCAGCCATTACCGAGATAATCACTCGTAATATCATCGAGGCTCAAGCTACCCTCTTCTTGTGCCAAGCCTATCAAAAATGCCGTGATGCCTTTGCCTGCCGAAGCCCAATACCAATTCTCGCCCTGCGAAAAATTATTCATATAGGATTCTACCACAATTTTTCCGTCTTTCAAAATTAAAAAGGCTTTGGTGTTATTAGCTTCCAGAAAAGCCAATAGTTCGTTTACCTGATCTTCGCACCAACCCAAATCCTCAGGTGCGATGCGCTCCCACTCGTCGCTGTCGTTGGGTGGAAAATAAAGTTCTTGCGCGTGCAAACCGATTGCGCTAAGCCAAATGCATAAAAAAGTAATTGTAAAGCGTTTCATCGTAATTATGATTTTTTGAGTAAGAATTTGAGTAATTCCTGTAGTCCGAAGTTACAGCCTCGAGTTATAACGAAGTTTAGACATATATAATAAGCAAAGGTTTAAGACAAGTTACAAAAACTTTTACTTTTTTTTACCTATTACTTGCAAAAGTAAAAATCCTTACCTACATTTGCACTTCTTATTTGTACAAAGTCTAAATAAAAACTATACTGTTTTTTATGAATAATGCTAACCTATCGAGAAATGTATTTCTCATTGCTTTTCTTAGTTGTTTCGCTCTTCTGCCTTCTGCTTTTGAAGTGCGGGCACAAGACATGAACGACCTAGCCAATATAATAAATCCTTTAGATACGATTGATGTACCAGAAATTACTATTTTGGGTAGTAATAGTGCACGCGAGCGCGGTTTGTTTGCAAATGTGCCGGGTTCGGCGCGTTATATCGGTCCGAAGGAGTTACGCCGTTTGCAAGCAATCAGTGGCAACGAAGCCCTTCCAGTGGCAACGAAGCCCTTCGCCGTGTAACGGGTGTGCATGTGGTAGATGAAGAGGGTTTAGGTATGCGTGTGAATATTGGTATAAGAGGCTTAGACCCGAGCCGCAGTACCAGCGTACTTGTTTTAGAAGATGGCATTCCCGTAGCGTTAAACCCCTATGGAGAGCCTGAGATGTATTACACCCCAGCAATGGATCGCATGGCAGGCGTTGAGGTTTTGAAAGGTAGTGGTCAGGTTCTATTCGGCCCTCAAACTATCGGTGGTGTTGTAAATTACATTACAGCAGCCCCACCTGAAGAGGCTCGTGGCTACGTACGTGTGCGCGGTGGTGAAGGTAGCTATTTCAGTACGCACATAGGCTATGGCAATACCGTAGGCAAAGCGGGCTATCAGGTGGATTTTTTGCGCAAGCAAGGTGATAATATCGGACCTACACAATTTAGAATCAATGATTTGAATGCAAAAGTTAGGTTTGCTTTGAGTGATAAATCGAGCTTAGGTTTTAAAATTGGTGTATATGATGAGGTCTCAAACTCTACTTATGTCGGACTTACACAATCTATGTATGATGCGGGTGGCGCGTTTGATTTTGTGCAAATAGCACCTAATGATGAGTTGGAAGTACGCCGCTATTCATTAAGCGCCACGCATTTAACGCGCTTTAATAGCAATATCAAACTCCAAACTACAGCTTTTGGCTATACGACTACACGCAACTGGCGCAGGCAGGATTTTTCTTATGACCCGAATGCCTCTAACCAAACAGGCGTAATTTGGGGCGACGAATCTATACCCGGCGGTGCAATTTATATGCGAAATTCAACGGGTAATAGAAACCGCCAATTTGAAGTAGCGGGTTTAGAGTCCAAACTTACAGCATTTTATAACTTAGGCAACATTGAGAATGAACTTAACTTTGGCGCAAGGCTCATGTACGAACGTGCTTTTGAGCAACGTGTCAATGGATCAAGTGCTGATGCACGCTCTGGCTTATTGAGAGATGATGAAATTCGTACTGGATACGGTACAAGTTTCTATTTACAAAACCAGTTTATGCTCACTTCAAAATTTTCTGTTACAGCTGGTGCACGTACAGAAATATTTGATTATGAACGCAATATTTTACGCCAAAACTCTAATGATACAAGCATTGTAGCCAATAGTAGCACAATAGCTATCATTCCAGGGGCAGGGGTAAATTATACACTCAAAGAAAATACAAGCATTTTTGCCGGCTTACACCGTGGATTTGCCCCACCAAGAGTCAAAGATGCAATTGCCAATGACGGTGAAGTCTATGAACTCGAGGCAGAGCTAAGCTGGAATGCCGAAATCGGTATGCGTACGCAATTTGCAAAAGGAGTAAGTGCAGAGTTTACAGCATTTTATATGAATTTTTCTAACCAAGTTATTCCCGTAGCGGAAGCAGCAGGTGGACTTGGCGCTGGATTTCTCAACGGAGGCGCAACCCTACATCAAGGTGTAGAATTTGCAATAGCTGCTGACTTTGCTCAAATTTTAGGTTATGATGACTATGTTTTAGCCTTTGATGTAAATGCCACTTTTACCGATGCTAAATTTAGCGAAGATAGATTTATTGGTGGTGAAGATGGTACGAATGTCAATGGAAACTTCACTCCTTATGCACCAAGAACAATGCTTTCAAGTGCCATTACTGCCGAAGTGCCTTTTGGTTTAGGATTCAGACTTACAGGTACTTATGTCGGAGAGCAATTTACAGACCCAATCAATACCATAGAAGCAGCACCTAACGGACGCATCGGAAAACTCGATGACTACCTCGTTTTAGATGCTACAGTGTCTTACCAGTTCAAGTTCGGTGTAGGAGTAAATATCGCTGTAAAGAATATCACTGATGCGCGCTATATCGCTACACGCCGCCCGCAAGGCATTAGAGTCGGACTGCCACGCCTCTTTACCGCAGGACTAAACTGGGATTTTTAAAATATAGCAACACCGTTTTTTAAATGAAGCCTAAACTTTTAGAAATAACATTTCTGACAGAAATGTTATTTCTAAAAGTTTATTTGCGTGAATAATTTTACAAACTAAAAACCAATATTTTAAATCCCAAATTCTACTTGAAAAATAATTTGTAAGCGGTTTTCAAATGTAAAAGGGAGGGGCTGTACTTCGGGGTGTTGGCGGTCGTCGAGTCCGACATAAAACTGCGATTTGATGCGGTGTTTGTTAAAGTAATGGGTAAATCCTATGGCTTTTGTGTAGAGTTCAGGTTGAAACTCTCGTCTGTCTTCTGGTGGCTTTATAGCAGTATAGCGCAAAATAATTTCATTGCGTGGATTGAGCATACGGCTTAATTGCAAGTTATAAGCTAATCCTATAGGCACACGCATCAGCTCATCAAAAGTAGCATCAATTATAGTAAAACCGCTAATTTTTCTATCAAAAAACTCCGCCATAAAAGCCCATCCCTGAAACTTAAACATCATATCAGCAATAAAGGTCTGTATATCCACAGGGGTAGAGAGCGGGCTACCAATCTGCCCTCCCTGCCGTACTGCCCTATGATTGAAGCTATAAGTCGTGGCGAGTGATAGTTTGGGTTTGGGCTCGAACTCCAAATCTCCCTCGCTGTAGTCTCCCGTATTTTTGAACCTTCCGAACGGCAACAATTCTACCCTAGCTGTATAAGCCAATCCCACATCAGACATTACAGAGTTGCGCCCCTCGCCTGATGAAATTGCTGTACGAATTTTCCAGTGTAGCTGCTCGCCCATGTAAATTGTTTTGTATGCAAAAACCCCAAAATCCCTATCTATCGTAAACCGATTATTAGCCAACGAACGCTCAGGCATGTGGATATTGCCCGAAGAGATAACCCGCTGCCTATTGCCAGGCAGTTTGCTTTGCCCAAAACCAATATAAAAATTATCATCAAAAAAATAATACACCATAGCATCGCGAATTGTCTGCGCTACTACGCCACTCACCAAATCCTGGTCCGCACGTGAAAATGAAAGTTGGATATAATACGCCAATTTGGGAGAACCCAAAAAACCATCAAAGCGCAAACGAAGCCTTCGAATACGTGCCTCGATGCCTGACTCTGGCACATCATCGCGCAAACTCCAAAAAGCCAAACGATTTTGCATACGAAAACGCATATTGAGTGAAAAAACAGAATCTTTGCTAAAACCCAAGCCGTCTTGTACATTCAAAAGCGGACGCTGGTCAGATTCTGTTTGTGCTACCACCCAGCTCGAAACACCTAAAAACAAACTGATAAAAAAAACTATACATACAAATAAAAAACGCATAAATTTTATGATTTTATCTTACTATTAGCCTTCTCCTATAAAACAAAAAAAGCCATAACTATGCAAAGTTAAGGCTTTTTTGATTATTATGAGAAAATGCAAAAATTAGAAATAACATTTCTGAGAGAAATGTTATTTCTAATTTTTTTCTTAGTCATCATCACCGCTAAGGTCGATGCTGCTTCCTTCGGGGAGTGTGCGTGTTTCGGCATCACGGGTTGAGCCTTTGCCGCTTTCAGAGTCCGTAGGAGTTTCAGGTGCTTCTCGTGTAGCAAATTCAGCAGCTTGATGCTGTGGCAAGTGTTCATACATATTGATGCTACCATCAGTGCGAGTTACCGACTCCATTGGAGCTGGGTCGCCAACAATTTGCCAGCTTACTTTAATATTAGACTCACTGGTGCGAATACGGAAGCTATTTCCAACTACTTCTTCTGACACAATAGCTTGAGCAAACTCTCCACCAATTACGGTGAGTTGATACCTAAAATTGCTGTGCTGCTCTGCATAACCTGCGGGCAGGTTAATTGTAGCTCTTCCGCTACCGTCAGTAACTATATTACCGTTTTGCGTGGCTTCTACCTTTCGGTTTAGCTCATTAGCAGCTTGCGTAAGAAGAGGAATCATGCCTATGTAGTTTACAACTTTTATACTTTGGTCTCCTATTTTCTTAGTAGAAACTAAGCGAGGATGCACGGTCTCTAACTCATCAGCCATAAATCCATAGTGCATTCTTTCAGTAACATCACCTATCAACTGATATGAGTATGCACTCAAAGCACTAAGATTACTCAAGACTTCACTCTTATGACTAATATTTCTTTTCAAACGAGCATCTGAAATATTAAAATAGCCTCCCGTAGCATTCACATCTCCGAAGAAATAACCAGCCCAGTCTGCTGCTAAATTCTCGCAAGTGCCATATACACCAAATGCGGCTGCATTTGTAGCATAACCATATACACCTACACCATTTGTTGTATTAGAAGCAAAAGAGCCTCCTGCTCCCTGATTTACTGTAAAAGCAGTAATTCCTCCATTGCCTGCACCACCAATAACAGCATTGCCACCAGCAGCAGTAGTAACTGTAAACGTACCACGATTTACACCTGTAAAAGTAGCAGCACTACCTGTGGCAAAGGTAACAAAAGCAGGTGCACCTTGTCCTTGTACAGCCATAGCAGTAGAATTAGCAACTGGGTTAAATGCAAATGAAGCAATACCACCAGCAGTATTATTAAGTCCATATACACCAAATCCATTGTCAGTTATACTCTGTCCGAATACACCAACGCCATTAGCATCATTACGCCCTAATACACCAAATCCATCAGCGGTATTCACACCAAAAACACCTCTTCCATCGGCATTATTGATACCAAAAACGCCCCAACCGTCACCAACGGCTTGTCCTTGTACGCCGATACCATTAGCTACGCTCGCACCAAAAACCCCCACACCATTCTCATTATCGTTGATACCGAGTACGCCTTCGCCTTCACCGACGTTTTGTCCATATACGCCTGTATTTTCGCCTGCCGAGTAGCCCGCGATAGCTATGTTGCCAGCACCAGCCACTTCGCCTACGGAGAGTAAATCGCCTGCAACGGGAGCTAAAAGACCGATAGAAACAGGACCGCCTGCCGTAACATTCACACGCTGCGTATTATTCGTGCGTATAATAAAATCTTCGGCATTAAGCGAACCGATAAAATCGCCAGCGGCTACGGTATTGCCTTCTAAAAGCCAAGCATCATCTGCGGGCGGCGCACCTGGATTTCCGAGTTGTGAAATCATTTGGAAGCGCGTGCCGTCAAATAAAACAGAAACCATTTGACCATTTTTAATATCTCCTGGTTCTAAAAACACATCTCCATGCTTTCTTATTGCACGGTTTCCTAAACCATTGACATTAAGGTTTACGAAATTTGTAGTATTAGCAGCCGAAGCTCTAAAATGCACCAGCATACCCGCTATATAAGCTGTAGGCGCAGGCACGAGCGTAACCGCATAATTATTGCCTACATTTGTAGCTTGCTTATAGGCGAGCCAGTTATTTTGAATCGTTCTCACATTCACGGCATCGGTAAGCGTAACTGCTGCGGGTATATCCTGTGCTGCGGTGAGTCCGAACATGCGACGTTGGTTGTCCGTGCCGCTATTGAGCTCGACTTCCCTATCAATAAGCACTTGCGCTTGAGTTTCTTGACTATACCCCATCAGCGCAATAAGGGTTATGATAAAAGTAGTAGTTATTTTTTTCATCGTTATGTTAAGTTTTATTTTGTGAATGATTTAAATTTGAAAATGTTAATAATGAAAAATTAAAGCATGTTATTCCTTGACCACTTTAAGTTGCTTTGTTTCTCTATCCGTATGTACTTCTATAAGGTACATACCTTTTGCCAGCGACTTGAAGGTTTCAGAAATATCTATACTACGCAATTCAGTGCCGTACTGCTTTTGTAAAAGTTTGCGCCCTTGTACATCAAAAATTGTAATTTGTAAATTTTTGTTTTGTTTTGGGGTTTGGACTTGCAATACCAAACGGTCTGAAAAAGGATTAGGCACGGCTTTTACAGTAAGCATATTCTCGCTACCATTGACATACAATACTTTTGTATCGCTCAAAGACTCAGTACCGTCAGTATCTACTTGACGCAATCGGTAATACAATACAGATGATTCAAGTTGCGTGATTTGTTTATCTAAAAACTCATAGGCTACAACTCTGCTACTTTCGCCTTCAGCGTCCACTTTACCTAGGGCTTGAAATTCTTTTCCGTCGAGGCTTCTTTCAACGATAAAATGGTCGCTCAAACGCTCTTGTGCTGTTTTCCACTTAAGATGTGCATCTTGTGCTACTTGCTCTACTTCAAAGTTTTTCCATTCGACGGGTAAGGGATTGATAATATCCGAAAAAGTCCAAGAGTTTCTCAGCATATTTTCGTTAGGCTGTGTCCAAGTTCTTGGAATAGGTTGCACTGGCGTTCTGAATGTCCAAGGCGCGGTAGTCGTATTGAAGGCAACGGTTCGCCAGAGTTGCATTTGTGTAAGATCTTTGGCATTATCAAAAACCGAAAGCCAGCTAAAGTTCATGGTGCGCTCTGCGGTTTCACCACCGACGGTATTATCGATAGTCCAATATGTGGCGATGCTTTCGTTTGCTCCTATGACAATAATTCCGTTTGTTCCTGTTCTTCTTTCGAGGGTAACATTTCCGATATTATCTCCGGCGTTCATAGAGAGGTTCAAAAAGAGGGGGAAAGCCGCTGCGCCGATATTTCGCTGTTCCATAATTGCCGTACCATGGATATGATTGGCATTATTTTCAGCGGGGTTGTTGGCAGTCGTAGTAAAACGAACAGGCGCTGCGTCAGAGGTATATAAAATTCCGTCAGTAAGCAACAAACTGTTTCGGATACGCACGATATTTTCGAGTGTAGCGTGGTTTGCGCCATTGTCGAGTTGCATATTCCAAAGTCTGATGGTGCTACTGCCCTGTACGAATTGCATGGCTGCACCGCTTAATAGCAAGAGGGAGTTATCTGCGCCTTCGAGTACACCATCGTTGATTACATTTTCGCGTACTTCGAGCGTGCCTCTTAAATCAATATTGCCTGCAGCGTTGTTGTCGACGTATTGATTAGCAAGGACTCTTGTATCGGGCAGAATGACAATATTGGCATTCGTATTTGTAATTTGAGCCTTTACCTGATAGGTAAAAAAGATGCCGAGAAAAACCAAAGTAAGTAGTAGTATATTTTTTTTCATAATAATTTTTTGTTTTGCATTCAAAAAGTATATAGTAAAAATTGTTAATTCATGAGTTTTAGGGTTTAAGCACAAATAATAGTTTGTAGATTCAACTTGCAATAAAATCAATTGTATGTAAAAAACAAAATTACAGGAGCTTTTTTCTTATAAACAACTGTATATTTGTTAAAACGGTTTCATATTTTTGCTTTTATCAAGCATTTTTTCTGTATTAAAAACAAAGACAAAAAAAACCCGTTTATAGACTTATAAACGGGGGGGGTAGATTTTGATTTTTTATGAGCTATGAGCGTCCTACTCTACTTTTTTCATTTTAGCTTCGTACTGCTTAGGTAGCTTTGCACCTTTGGGCAGTCTTAGGTAAAAAGTTTTTCCAGCAGGTATAATCAACTCATATTTTTTGTTATTGATCTCTATGGCGGGGTTATAAAGTTTTAAAGTTTTGTAGTTTGTACTGCAATCAAGTGCAAACTGTGGTAGGTCGTATATGCTTTGTTCCACTTTATAAGTAGTAAACTCATAGGGTGGGTCATAATCTTGCAAATCGAGACAGAAGCCATAAGCTGCTGGATCTTGCAAAATAATTTTGAGGGCAAGTATTCTGAATACATAACGGGAGGTTTCTTTGTTGAGGTAGAGGTCGTAATAAGAATCTACCTTTTGCATATCAAAAGCTTGTTGTAAGCCATACATACCTCGGTTATAAGAAGCTGCTACTGATGTCCAATTACCAAATTTTTTATAGGCTTGTTTGAAATATTTGCAAGCCGCCTGGGTAGATGCAAGTGGGTCTCTTCGCATGTCATAAGTACTTTGCTGCTCAAGTCCAAACTCTTTGGCTGTTTGTGGCATAAACTGCCAAATTCCTACTGCCCCCATGTGAGAGCGTGCATTAGGATCTAACTCCGACTCAGCAACGGCTAAGTAAAAAAAATCAGGGTGAATCTGCTGCGCTTCGAGTTCTTCTTGTATTACTTTTTTCCAGCGGTACATACGCTTAAGTAGCATCAAGGTTTTGGAGTGAAAATAAATATTTTGTGCAAGCTCAAAATGCAGTCTATCACGCAAGTCAATGTCGCTCGAGAGTGGCACAACTTCGCCTGCAAAAGAAACCGTAGCGGGTAGCTCTGGTAGCACTACAGTTTGCGCTTCATAAACACGCTGTGCATTTGCCGAAAGGCTAAAAAACACAATAAAAAGTCCTAACAATAAACTGCCAAAGGATTGTAATGAAATCTTAATCATAGAGTATAGAGAGGTTATGCAGAAAATGGTTTTAAGTGTTTGGTGAAGGAAGACACCAAATACGGAGCAGACTAACAATTTTTCAATTAGAACTAACAGTTCTTTAAGAACTGTTAGTTCTAATTGAAGGACTTCAGGATTTTATCTCGAGGCTTCTCTATCTATCCAATCCAATCTATAAATATCTTTGCGTCGGTCTTTCAGATTGCGTACACTGCCGTGCTGGTGCAGTTCTTTAAGCAAGTCTAAATTTACGTCAGCAATCATTGTCATTTCTGTATTGGGCGTAGATTCGGCTACAATAGTATTATTTGGAAATGCAAAGTCAGAAGGCGAAAATACTGCTGATTGTGCATATTGCACGTCCATATTTTTCACTTTTGGCAAGTTACCTACACTACCAGCGATAGCGACATAGCATTCATTTTCAACGGCACGGGCTTGTGCGCATACACGTACGCGCATGTATCCGTTTTGCATATCCGTAGAAAAAGGTACAAAAAGAATTTGCAAACCTTCATCAGCCATAAGCCTTGAAAGCTCGGGAAACTCTACATCATAGCAAATCAAAATTCCAATACGTGCGACATCTGTATCAAAAACCTTGACTTTATTGCCACCTACAATACCATAATCGGAGATTTCGCTGGGTGTGATATGAATTTTATACTGCATATCATAAGTTCCATCTCTTCGGCAGAGGTATGATACGTTATAAAGCGTTTCATTTTCGTAAATTGGTAAGCTTCCGCCAATGATATTGATATTATAAGAAACCGCGTACTCGATGAGCTTTTCACGAATACCTTCTGTATAATCAGCGAGTTTTCTAATGGCTTTTGCTGTGTGCATTTCATTAAATTCTGCCATAAGCGGCACACTAAAGAACTCTGGGAATACAATAAAATCAGCCTCGTAACTACTTACAGCATCGACAAAAAATTCAACATTTTCGAAAAATGAGCTCAGCGAGCGCACGTTTCTCATTTGCCATTGCACGATACCAAGCCTAATGACGGACTTCGGTTCTGTTACGACTTTGTTAGATTTAGGTGTGCTGTAGTAAATATTATTCCATTTGATGAGCGTAGCATACGAACGCGACTCCAAATCAGAAGGCATGTAATTGCTCAATATTTTCTCTACGTGAAAGTCATTGCTCATCTGAAAGGTCAGTACGGGATCGTATATTTCTTTCTGACGTACTTTTTCAATATACTCACGTGGGGTAAGTTTGTCTGCATATTGGCTATAATTAGGCATTCTTCCCCCTGCTACAATACCGCGCAAGTTGAACTGTTCGCACATATCTTTGCGTGCATTGTATAATCTTCTACCCAGTCGCATATCTCTATACTCGGGGTGGATACAGATTTCGATACCATAAAAGATATCGCCATTGGGGTCGTGGGTAGTGTAAGTATCGCTAGCGGTTATTTGTGCATAAGTATGCTCATCGCCAAACTTTGAATAATCAATAATGATTGTAAAAGCAAAGGCAACGACTTTTCCTTTGTCTTCTATACAAATTTGCCCCTCGGGAAAAAATTCTACTAAATTTTTGATACTCTCGAAATCCCAAAAGTCGCCACTTTCTTTATATATCATACGCGAAAGTGCGACGATATCTTGATAGTCATTAGGTGTTAGGTTTCGAAGCTTGAGAATGTGTTCGGATTCCTTTTGCATCACAAAAGTTTCGTTTGTTTGTTTTGTTGTCATATAGCATATAACCTGATTAAGTGGCAAATTGTTATAAAAATTTGGGATTTAGTAATGCGATTATAAGACCCTCAGTTTTTTAGATGCTCTTGGTGCTATAATCGCATTGCTCATTGCGTTTCAGAAACAACAGTTTTTGAAAGCTATTATTTTCTGATAATTAGTCAATTATGGAAGGCACTGCCCGCCTTGTTGTGTCATAAAGCTATAATCTTAA
The DNA here is from genome assembly GCA_020832465.1 of Bernardetiaceae bacterium. GTDB lineage: Bacteria > Bacteroidota > Bacteroidia > Cytophagales > Bernardetiaceae > JAFIER01. The sequence continues at coordinate 7,656 of JAFIER010000266.1, read as the reverse complement.
CTATTAGCCCTATCATACTCTCTGGGTGCCATTCAAAACTACGTGGTTTGTGTTTGGTGAGGCCCCCAAACACGGCGAGAGTAGTTATTTTAAGACAGTAGCTTATGCACCTGCGTAAATATGAATTGCCCCCTACTCTCTACTGCTGCCCGCAATAAGGAAGCTCCCGCTATAAATTTTAGCACGCATAGTAGTTCTGGCAGGACTATTACGTGCTAAAATTTTATTAAAATGTATGCTGCTTGGACTCTGGCCTTATTTTAATGTTTGAAGTGTCTTATTCCTGTAGTTACCATTGCCATATTTTTAGCGTTGCAGGCTTCAATAGAGTCTTCGTCTCGTATCGAACCTCCTGGTTGAATAACGGCTTTAATTCCAGCTTCGGCAGCGATTTCGACGCAATCAGGGAAAGGGAAAAAAGCATCAGAAGCCATTACCGCCTTGCTCAAATCAAATCCAAAATGTTTGGCTTTAATAATTGCTTGTTTTAAGGCATCAACTCTTGAGGTTTGCCCTACGCCACTGGCAAAAAGTTGTGAATCAGAGGCGAGCACAATAGTATTAGATTTGCTATGCTTGGCTACTTTTGCAGCGAAAACTAAGGCTGCGGTTTCGCTTTCTGTGGGCTTTCGCTTTGTAACTGTAGTGAGGTTTTGCTCACCTTCGGTTTGTAAATCTTTATCCTGCCAAAGTACTCCGTTTAATGCTGTTTTGTATTGAATTGTAGGTTTTTCAATGTGTTTTCTTTTGAGTAAGACGCGATTTTTCTTTGTTTTTAAAATATCTAATGCCTTAGCATCGAAGGCGGGTGCAATAAGCACTTCGAAGAAGAGTTTGTCGAGCTCTTGTGCTGTATCTTCATCAATACTTGTATTTGAGACAAGCACGCCACCAAAAGCGGATACAGTATCGGCTGCGAAAGCCTTCAGATATGCCTCTTTTGTATTTTTTGCTGTGGCTATACCGCAGGCGTTGGTGTGCTTAAGAATAGCAAAAGCGGGTATTTGAGGTTCGAATTCATCGATTAAATCAATAGCTGCGTCAATATCTACAAGGTTGTTGTAAGATAGTGCTTTGCCATTAAGTTGCTCAAATAGCGCTTCTAAATCTCCAAAGAAATGTGCTTTTTGGTGTGGATTTTCGCCATAGCGCAAAGTTTGAGATGCTGTAAAACTAGCTTTAAAAATAGGCTGTGGCTCTGCCAAAGTTTGTGCAAAATAATTTGAAATTGCTACATCGTAGTGTGCACTTGTGGCGAAGGCTTGTGCTGCAAAAGAGCGTCTATCTTCGAAGTGGGTAGCGCCTTTGCCCTGCTCGAGTAGCGATAAGAGTTTGGCGTATTGATTGCGTGAGGATACAATAAGTGTATCTTTAAAGTTTTTAGCCGTAGCACGAATAAGCGAAATACCACCAATATCAATTTTTTCTATAATATCCTGCTCGGCTGCGCCCGAGGCTACAGTTTGCTCAAAAGGGTATAAATCTACAATAACTAAATCTATGGGTGGGATTTGATGTACTTTTGCTTCTATTTCGTCGCTTTCAAGCTCCCTTCTAAATAAAATACCTCCAAAAATTTTGGGGTGCAAAGTTTTGACTCTTCCACCAAATACGGAGGGGTAGTCCGTAAGTGATTCTACTGGCGTAACGGCTACGCCTTGCTTTTCTATAAAACTTTGCGTACCTCCTGTGGAGTATATTCTGATGCCGAGCTCGTCTAACTTTTTAATAATAGGCTCGAGCCCCTCTTTGTGAAAAACAGAAATCAGTGCGCTTTGAATCTTTCTTTGCATAAAACCAGCGTAAAACAAGGTGAATAAATGGAATTGCTTTAAAGCACACAAATTTACAAAATATATTTGATAAAAAAACCCTTATCAAATTTAAACTATTTGATAAGGGCAAGCTATGTTCGGGTGTACGTCAAATTGGTAAATCAACTTAGGTAGTTTCAGCCTTCACAGTTTTTAAAGCTGTAGCCCGAAGCTATAGCTTCAGAAGTGGCTTATAACGAAGCTGGAGCTTCGTACTACAGGGTAATTTAAATTAGCTTAGAAATAACATTTCTCAAAGAAATGTTATTTCTGGCTGTTAAATGTATAGCAGTATGATTTTGAGTATATATCACTATCTAAGCCTTACACGCTTGACGGCTTTACCTTCAGCGCCAATAATAGTAAAAAGGTATATGCCTTCGGCAACTTGTGGCAGGCGAATTTGGAATTTTCCATTTTGCGCTTCCGACCCGTAAATTTGATAAGTAGGGACTATGCTTCGCCCCAGCATATCATATACAGCAATGCGATAAGGCGACCAGCTATTGAGTTGCGCCCTTACGTTTAGCATATTTCCGTCTTGATATACAGCCTTCAAATACTCTGTATTTTCTCTTTGGAAAGCAATAATATTGCTAAAGGCTTCACTGCCATCGAAATCTACCTGCCTTAATCTGTAGTACCAAGTTCCTGATGGCGGTTCGTTATCTATAAAGTTATAATTTCGTATCGCCTGCCCCTCACCTTTGGAGGGCACGAATCCTAAACCTTGAAAATGTATGCCATCAGTGCTTCGCTCCACAAAGAAACCTTCGCTACCCTTTTCCCAAACAGTTCGCCATTCTAATAAAATATGTCCTTTATCGACTTCCCTGCCTCTAAAAAACAGTAAATCTACGGGGAGCAGAGTAACCTCACAAGTCCCTTCTGTAACAGAAGTAGATTGCAATTCGTCGCAAATATTGAGCTGTGAGACGGTAAAATCTACACCTAAGTTGATTAGTGTTTCCCCTGGTTCGGTAGGTAATACCCTATAAGATACCGAGATAATAAGTTTATCAATACCAAAAGCATCGGTTATTGTGTCTAATACAACAGCCCCTACAAAGTTCAAAATATAATCGCCAACGGGATTAGGCGTAGCCGCATACATAAGGCTATCAAAATTAAATTTATTCAAACTAAACTCTACGACGAAAGTTACGGTATCATTTACCCCACTACAGACTTCAGAGAGGGGGTCGCCGCCGACTTCAAAGGTAGAATTATCAGCAAGAAAAACAATTTGAGTAGAATCTGATTCTGTTACAAAAAACCATGTATTGATCGTACGATTATCGCCAAAACCATTACCACTTACAGGCCAGGTATGTGCGGGCGGTGGCGCACCATTAAGTTCTAAAAGGTCTGCCGCAGCCACACCAAATCCAGCTGGTAGATTTGTATCGTCCCAATAAAGGCGGGGCGGTGGCGGACCTGTAGGACGTACCAACGCTACGCCGTATCCATTTTGATGGTACTCTACATCGTAGAGTGGCAAATGAGCAAGTCCAGCTCTAATTCGTGCATAAGCTGTGATTGAAGTGCCATAAGGAATAGGATCTCCGTTGCCGTCGAGACCGTCCCAGGGGATAAAATGCTCACCCGCACTAGGTACAAATGCACCGAGCAGGCGGTCTGCTGTGCTTGTACAAGTTCCCCCAGAGGGTGGGTCGTATATGCCATTAGAGATATAATTAGCGTTGCAAGAAGTAGGAACGCCATTAGTTAAATCAACTAAAATTTCGACAAAGCCCGCAGAAGTAGTTTCTACTTTAAACTGATAATTCGTGCATAGGTCTATTTCTAACTGCGGATTTTCAAGTGTGGGAATAACCCCCGAAGGATATACATCCTCGTCGGGGTCATTAAGAAATACTGGATATTCAGCATAAGTCGAATTCGCAGCGACTGAGCGTCTATCGACTACAATATCTCCCGTATTACTCACTCCTGTTGCATTGCAGCTCACAGTAAACCCCCAAGGTTGCATACCATTAAAATCTACACTAAGTACAATTTGGTCATTTGTATACACATACAACTCTCCCAGAAAAGGGTTGGTCTGTCCCATACAATTAAAATCCCAGGTTTTAGACCATAAGCGTCCCGTAATTTCATCTCCAGTATTGGCAGTACCAGCAGCGACATAAGTGCCTGCATTATTAGCAAATGAGCCAACTCCTGTAGCTACTGTAAGGTCAAAATAACGAATTCCTGTCTTTCTTATAGGTGTAGTATTGGGGTCATTACCTCGATTAAATTCTATATACCAATCGCCGTCCATATCGGGGTCAAGATATAGGGCATTATAGCCCCCAGCTCCCACGAGCTGTGCAGGCCCCGCCGTTATTGTGTCATAGGTATCATTAAAACCCACTCCTGTATGAGGTATCAATACGTTATTATGCGCGGGGAAAATAGTGCCATCAGGACGGCGGATTCGGTAGTGCAAACGATTATTATTGCCATTGTTCCAGTTGCCAGCGTTCATATTATTTGTATTATCTAGTATGCGTCCGAAACCAAAATAAACGACCTCGGTAGTATGGTCTGCTACATTAAATTGCAAACGTCTATCCTCTGGACAGTTATAGGTAAAAGAGTTACGATTAGCATTGCCGTCCCATATCTGAATGATAGTAGGGTCGGTAGCCGAAGGCATGTACTCTCTTGTCCCTTCTGCAATGAGCAGATTAGGCGCAAACAATAGCAATATGGCAATGATGCCGAGAAGTCTATTGTTTTTTTTGTAATTGAATAATATTTGTTGCATAAACATATTATAAGGGGAAACATTTGTGTATAATACAATAGCATAATTAGCGTTAGCGTCAGTATAGTTTAAAACGCTAAAACTGTGAGTTATTATGTTAATAAATTTATTTTGGATTTATTTTTTTAGGGTATCGTTCCCTAAATCTACGATAAAACTTGCAAAAAAGTTTCCATTATCTATACCTATAATATAAAAAACGAATCGCTGTATGTAGGTAAAAGGCAGAATAAACAAAAAAAGTGGATTGAACATAACGTTATCGCTATAAATTTCTTTTTTTTTGTTTTAAAAAATTTGCTATAAAATGATTATTTCGATAAAGTGTAAGTTTTTTTAGACTAATTGTATTTTTTGAACTATAAAAAGAAGCAAGAGTCTTCTTTTGTTAATATGCAGGCATACCGAACAATTTTAATACTTCTGTAAGAAAATAAGTAAGGTTTATCAATTAGGCTGCCCGAAGTGCAAAAAAGATGTAGGTTTAAATGGGCCAACAAACTTAATTAGTTTCAGCACTAAGAGTTCGAAAACTGTTAGTGCTGGACTAATTTAGCAAAGCTTTCGTGCACCCAAAGCTCAATCTGCTCACAAAGTAGCTATGCTTTGGGGCTGATATAGAATTAGCGGGTAGTTTGTAATATAGGATTCAAGTAAGTTACTAAAACTCGTCAGGGTGTTTTGTTGGTAGGAAAATCTCTGCTATCATACAGCGTGCACTGCCTCCACCTAAGGTTTCTATGGTATTGAGGTCGCTATAAATAATTTGATTTTCAGTTTCAATTTGTTGAATTTGCTCTTGATTTAGACTTTTAAATGCCGTTTCGGACATGACCATAAATTTTTGCCCTTCTTTATTTTTAAGTTGTAACATATTTCCAGCAAAGGCTTGTTTTTGCTTTAGCGATATTTTTACAACTTTTTTTCCAGTGCGTCGGAAGCTCCCTAAAAGCCTAAATTGCTCTTCTCTGTCTGTTACAGCTTCTAAGCAAATAACGACAAGCTCTTCTGCCATTGCCATCACTACATTTGTATGATAGATAGGCAACCACTCTTCGCCTACGGGTTGATAAGCATAAAAAGTAATGACTTCATATCCCATATCCTTACCAAAATCATTTACTAAATCTTTGTTGGTGCGCTCTGAAAGGCTTGCATATACTATTTTGTTTTTTCTGTCGAGCACCATACTCCCCGTGCCTTCCAAGAACTTGCCCTCACGTTCGGCATAAATATAGTCTGTAATACTCCAAAGTTTGAATCTATGCTCGTCTTGTAATTGGCTTACAATTTCAGAACGACGCTCTAAACGGCGATTTTCGGCATACATAGGATACCTAATTAGTCCGCCCCCTTCGTGAAAAGAAATCCAATTATTAGGAAAAATTGAATCTGGTGTATGAGGTTCTAATGTATCTTCAAAAATAATTACCCTAAGCCCCGCTTTTTTCAACTTTTCAACTAAAGCATCAAACTCTGCCAGTGCCTTTGCTTGAATAGCCTCTGGGCTCTCGTCAGGATTGTTTTTTTGATAGAAATTATTGACGGCAGTCTGCTCATTATAACCAAAGGCTACAGGGCGAATCATCATAATTGTATCCGTAAGTCCAGCATTAAAATCCATATTGTTCAAAAATTTGAAGTGTTGTATTGTTGTCCTAAAAATATCAAACGCTTTGGTTTGCATGTCAAATATAGCTTATTTGAATCCAAGCATTGCATTTGCTTGTTCGAGCCTACAATAATAACACAAAAACAGAAAATATGCAATTTTTACTTAAAAAATGCCGAGAATCTAAATTTCATGTATAGCGTAAGCAACCAATAAATCATTTTAAAGATAAGTGATCGCAGAAAAGGTATGATAAAATATCCTAATATCAAGCTAATAATCAAAGTACCAAAGTTGAACCACCAATTATGGCTGCCTATTTCGATAAGTCCTTGATATAAATCATACATATCTTTGATAAAACTGCCATTAATTAGAAAAAAAATAGGTGAACCTATAATACTTCCCCAAAAAGTTGTACTGATATTAAGCCTTTCAATAGCATCTTCTAAGTCATCGCAATGCTTTTGATATCCTTTTTTAAAATGTTGAAAATCTTCATTATCTTGCTCGAAGGGGGCTGGATCTGGGATAAAAATATTCAAATCGCCATCTAACTGCCAAGTAGAACGAAAAGTAAGTATAGCATCTTGTTCAACCTCCCAGGTTGTATCTATCTGATATCCTCGTTTGAAGATAACATAGTAAAAATAGATAAAAATTTGAAATGGTGCATAAGCGTAATTCTTGATATAGCGAATAAGCAACCTTGGGTATTGCCTTATGCGTTTCCAAGAAAATTTTTCCTTAGCTTGAGGTATGCGTTTTTCAAAAAGCTCAACAGCTTTTGCTTGTGCCGCACGCAGGGCTTCGAGGTCTATGTTAGGTTTTTTATTAAATAGCATGTGTTTTTTGTCTTAATTAACAAGGCTACAATAACATTGGGTGTACGTCAAGTTGGTAAATCAACTTAGATAGTTTCAGCCTTCACAGTTTTTAAAGCTGTAACACGAAGATCCTGCTTCAGAAGTATCTTATAACGAAGCTGGAGCTTCGTACTACAGGCATTAAATATCTTAGATGTCAAATTTTTGGAAATAACATTAATGCTTAGAACTAACAGTTCTTTGAGAACTGTTAGTTTTGAAAGACTTTGAGCATTACATCTTTAAGACTACCCATTTATTCTTAGTGCAGATATTTATATTTGTTTTAAAAACAATGTTAAAACAAAATTTAACCTCTTATCTGTAGCCTTCAACCACCCCCAGCCCCTCCTAATCTTAGGAGGGGAGCTCGAAACGGGGTGGTTGAAAAATGCCTTACAAAAGCACACAAGCAAATGTACGCCTGTAGCTATTCTAAAAGCTAATTTTTTGAGTTTAAAAACAAATTTTTAAACAGTCTTATTTATATTTGTGCGCCTAACGAAGCTACAGCTATAAATTTTAGCACTTAAGCTACTTAATGCTTCTGACAATAAATACATTGCAAGTAAAATCGCTTCCATCAGC
>JAFIER010000248.1 GCA_020832465.1 Bernardetiaceae bacterium | reverse complement strand
ACAAAGAAGAAAATAATCAACTGAATTTTAATAAAAATACAGCTGTTGTAAATTGTCACAAAGGAGTTTTAATCCCCAGTGCACTCTACGATGAAAGTGAGAAAAGAGCATATCTTAAACTTAACTTCGACTTTCAAGATGATGATTTTCATATCAAAGCACAAGCTTTAAAAAACTCTGAAGCTTATTATATTGGCTTGTTAGACAAAAAATTGGATAAGCTAATTTCAGATAACATCCCCAAAATAAAAATTGAATTTCATGCTACCACTTGGATAGATTTTATTCCTATTTATCTGAGAAATATAAAGTACAAAGAATCTGTTTTTATTAATTTTTCGGGTAGCAATATCGATATTACTGTTTTTGAAGATGCTAAATTGAGTTTTCATAATAGCTTTTTTGTAAAAAATGAAATTGATGTACTTTTTCACGTTTTGAATGTGATAGAAAACAAATCATTAAACAAAGAAAAAATACACTTATTCTTATCAGGCAGAATTTCGCCAGAAAGCGAGAAAATGCAACAGCTAAAAAGATATTTTTCTTTTTGCAAACTCATAAAACCCGAAGGCAATTACAAATTCAAACATCTTATAACCGAAAGTGAAAGTAGAGAGTTGTTTATTCTATTAAATAAACTACTTATCAATTAAAAAGCAAAATGAGAATTATAAAAGGAACGCTTCAAAGAAGAAAAATTACAGCTCCAAAAAATCTTCCTGTTAGACCCACAACAGATTTTGCCAAGGAAGCTTTATTCAATATTATTGAAGACAACTTTTTTATCGAAGGATTAGAAATTTTAGATTTATTTGCAGGCACGGGAAATATCAGCTACGAATTTATTTCGAGAGGTGCCGATGTTACAGCAGTTGACCTCAACCACGATTGTGTGAAATTCATCAATAAAACAAAAAGTGAATTTGAGCTTGATAATCTAAAAATCATCAAATCAGACGCTCTTAGATTCATCAAATCTTTAAGAAAATCTTACGATATAGTTTTTGCTGACCCTCCTTATGATTTCAAAAAAACCGAAGAATTGGTAAAATTAATTTTAGAAAGAGAAATTTTGAATGAAGATGGCTTATTAATTGTAGAGCACGGCAAGGAAACTCCACTCAAACATCTAAAATCGTGGCAAGAAACAAGAGTTTATGGAAGAGTAAATTTTAGTTTTTTTGCTCCTTTAGAGAAAATTGAGCTTTAATTTTTAGTATCATTACTAATCGTTTAACTATTTTTGTAAGTATTAATTTTAGACCGCACATGTTGAGATTTTCTTTTTTTATTATACTTTTCATTTCTTTTATTTTTAGTAGCCCTGTTGTAGCTCAATCTTATGATGATGACGATGATGTAAAAGTAACTTGTCCACCAACAGAAGATAAAAAAGCACAAAAACAATTTGATATTGGCACCAACAAAAAAAATGATAAAACAAAAAGAGTTACAGCCCTAAAAAAAGCCATAGAAATTGACCCAGACTTTGCTGAAGCACTTTTTTTATACTCGCACGAAAGGCTAAAAACCGCCAAACTAAAAGGAGAGTCATTCAAACCTTACGAAAAATATCTTTTAGATGCCATAGCGGCTTGTCCCGATGTTTCACCATTGGCATATTATTATTTAGGTCAAATTTATTACAGCGAAAAAAAATACACCAAGGCAGAAGAATACATGGATAAATCCATAAAACTTGACAGAGGAGAAATGAAAGACCGAGAACTAGAATCTGCCAAATATGTAAAAAAATTAGCAAGAGAAATGGCTGATATTTTTGAAAGAAACGTGCCTTTTGAGCCATTTTGCGTCAAAGATGTTTCTACGGATGATGATGAATATTTAGCCATCATTTCACCTGATAACACTTTGATGTTTTTCACTAGAAAACAGATGTTGAAAAAATTAGATGATTTGACACCAAAATTGTTAGAAGAATTGACTTACAGCGAAAGAAGGGGAAATAAATTTAGCAGAGGAGTGGCCTTAACTACTCCCTTTAACAAAGGTGATAATTATGGCGGTGCCTCTATCACGCCAGACAACAGACATCTCTATCTTACAGTTTGCAAACCTGTTAATATTAATGGAAGAGATTATTTGAATTGTGATATTTACGTTTCTGATAATGTAAATGGAAAATGGGGACCTTTGATAAATTTAGGGCCAAACATCAATGCTCCTGATAGTTGGGAAGCACAACCGAGTATTTCTGCCGATGGAAAAAGTTTATATTTTGCAAAAGTGAGCAAAAATACCAACGGTATGGACATTTATGTTTCTAAAAAAGACAATATGGGAAATTGGGGAAAAGCACAACCTCTGCCCGCCCCTATTAATTCTAGTGGAAACGAAAAATCTCCTTTCCTTCATTCTGATAGTCAAACACTTTATTATTCATCTGATGGAAAAACTGGTGTGGGTGGTTATGATATTTTCTACGTGAAAGCCGATGAAAATGGAAATTGGCTGGAGCCTAAAAATTTGGGTTACCCCATCAATACTGAAAAAGACGAAGTAGGATTTTTTGTGAGTACCGATGGAAAATTAGGTTATTTTGCTTCCAACTCCATAGAAACAGAAACTTGTAGCAAGGGTTATAATATCTACGCTTTCGACCTTTACCCCGAAGCAAGACCTGAAAAAGTAGTATTGATAAAAGGTAAAGCTGTTGACGATAATGGAAAAGCAGTAGCAGGTGCAAAAGTGGAAATTAAAAACAGTAAAACCAAGCAAAGCACAGAAATAGAAGTTGATGAAAATGACGGTTTGTATGTTGGATTTGTGGCAGTAAAAGATGAG
>JAFIER010000214.1 GCA_020832465.1 Bernardetiaceae bacterium | reverse complement strand
GGGCTCGCCTAAATTCAAATTTTCTGTCAAAGCCTTTGATGCACCGAAAGCCATGCGGTGAAAATAATCTATCTCGTAGGTATTTTGAATCTGTACGATAACCAACTCATTTTTAGAGTTTTGAGTCAGAATATCTACGCGGTTGTATTTGTCATCATCGGTTTGTTGGATGCCTTCGCATTCCAAAATCTTCTCGATTCTGATGTCATCAAATAACAGCTCGGACAAAAAACCTTCCAACACAACAAAATTAGCCTTGTTGCGCAGTAGTCTTTTGATTGCCCAATCGAAACGGATTAGTTTTTTGCTCATGGTTTTGGATTAGCGTTTATTGTTCGGTTTCCTATAGGCAAAGACGGCAAATATCTTAAAATTCTGCATTTTTAGGTGTACGTGGAAACGGAATTACGTCTCTAATATTACTCATACCTGTAACGAAAAGTACTAATCGTTCGAAACCCAATCCAAAACCACTATGTGGGACTGTTCCAAATTTGCGGGTATCTAAATACCACCAAAGCTCGTCCGTAATGCCCATAGCATCGGTACGTGCTTTGAGTTTTTCGTAATTCTCTTCACGCTGTGAGCCGCCGATAATTTCGCCTATGCCAGGACACAAAACGTCCATAGCACGTACAGTTTCTTTACCTGCTTCTTCACCTTCGTTTTGCTTCATATAAAAAGCTTTAATATCTCTGGGGTAGTTAGATAGAATGACTGGTTTTTTGAAGTGTTTTTCTACCAAAAAACGTTCGTGTTCGGATTGCAAATCAATGCCCCATTCTACGGGATACTGAAACTTGCCTTTTTTATGAGGCTTAGACTGTAACAAAATATCTATGGCTTCGGTATAAGAGATACGCACAAAATCAGTTTCTATCACACTTTGTAGTTTTTCTAACAAACCTTGCTCTGCTCTTTCTTCTTTCTTTTTGGCGTTATTTTCTTCTGTAAATCGTTTATCTAAAAATGCTAAATCATCGGCATAGTTTTCTAATGCAAAGCGAATTAAGTATTTAAGAAAGTCCTCTGCCAAATCCATATTATCCTCGATTTCGTAGAATGCCATCTCGGGCTCAATCATCCAAAACTCTGCTAAATGACGAGTGGTATTAGAGTTTTCGGCTCTAAATGTGGGTCCGAAAGTATAGACCTTGCCTAAGCCCAAAGCTCCAAGCTCCGCTTCTAACTGCCCCGATACAGTAAGATGGGTTTTTCTGCCGAAAAATTCAACTGACTCATTATCATCTAACAAATTGCTTGGTATCCAATTGTGAAAACATAGTTTTGTTATAGGAATATTGTTAATAAAGTTTATAGTATTGACAGTATCATTACTTTTCATACTTTTACCAAGCAAATCAAGTATATATTTTTCTTGTTCTGAAGTAAAAAAAGCATTGATTTCTTTAGCGACAGTTAGCTTGTCAGTATGCTCGTACTTTTTCCAAACTTCTGATAAAGCATCAATTTCAGTAGGAGAAGACCATAGGAGAGATTTAGGGGTTTCGTAGTTTATCAATCTATCCTGTTCCTCTTGTTTACAAAAATTCACTAAGCCCTCAAAAAAGTGTTTGTGCTTATTAAAAAAGTGTTTCTCGATGAGTTCTTCTACGTTTAAGAAAAGTCCCTTAAATTCGTTTGAATATACAGCACTTATTTGGTTAGATGTAGGGCTTTGATAAGACAAACCTCCCCAAGTAGTCGTTTTACCAAATGTGAGTTTTTTCTTTTCTAACAAAAAATTTCTAACCCTAAACATTTCACCTGCCCCTTCGGCATCACTTGCTGTGAGAATAGGTGAGTGCCAAGCGTAAAATCCGTTGTCGTGAAAATATTTATGCACGGCATAGGTGAGTGCGTGCCGGACTCTAAAAATAGCACTAAATGTATTTGTACGTGAGCGTAAATGCGCATTTTCACGTAAAAACTCCAAGGAATGTTTTTTGGGTTGAATCGGATAGCTATCAGGGTCGGCATCACCCAAAACTTCTATAGTATCGGCAATAATCTCGATGCGCTGTCCCTTTCCTTCGGAAGCTTTAAGCGTACCTACCACAGAAAGGGCTGCCCCTACATTAAATCGTTTGAGCAGAGCCTCTTCAAACTTTTCGACATCGGCAACTACTTGAATATGATCAAGGCAGGAGCCGTCGTTGAGTCCGATAAAGCGCACGTAGTTATTACCACGCTCTGCCCGAATCCAACCAGAGATTTTTATTTTGCGTCCGAAGTCATCGGATTTTAGTAAATAATTGATTTTTTCTCTTTGCATGAATATTGTTATTCCTTAGTTGCTAAATAGATTTTAGTAAGTTTGCAAACATACTAAATTTTTAGCTTTTTATTGATTTTCTGCTTACTGTTTTTACAAAAACAGCATGTACAAAAACGTCAATTTATAGTTCTATGATGTTAGAATACAGTAAGGTGGATAAAAATCAGGCTTAGGTTGAATGTTTTTTTATGAGGCTTCTGTTTGGGAAGTAGCATAAGTTAGATGGTGTATGGTTAAATTTGTACATTTTTTGCTTAATTGATTATTTTGTAGCTAAATCAGTTGTAATATTCACATAAAATGTGTATTATTGCACCTTGTACGGTAAAGTGGAGTTTTATCTATGCTAAGGTATATCGTGATTGATATTACTCACTTCTCCTATGGATATAAAGATATTTTAAAGCAGGTGTGCATACAGACTTCTCTAAAGTCTATTCATATATAGTTGGAGTAAAATTCGGTAGATTTAAGCGCAGGTTCTCAGCTTTGGGAATTGCTTTTGTTTCCGAAGATACATATAGAAAACGTAGTTTGCGAACTATAACGTTTGTCTGACATAGCCGTCATAGCATAGGCAAGACCTTAAATATGTTTTGCATGTGAGATGCGCTATCATACATCATACTCACATTTTCAGCTCTTGTAAAACCTATAAATAATATAATTCTAACTAGTGCTACTATACGCCACACATACGATAATCGCCAGCTTGCGACTAAGGTTTATGTGTAGGCATCAAGCTGTAGCCTGATTGTATATACTCATAAATTTTGAAGTAATGCTTGTAAGTTTGTGTATAAAACATTATTAGTCAGCACATTAGAATTATCCTTGCTTTTTTCCTTCCTTATGCCTATAGGTTAGGTCGGTATTGGTTTATACTTTTTAGCAACCGATAACCCCACTTAGCTATAATTATGTAAAATGGTAGTTTTAAAGATGTAATGCTCAAAGTCTTTCAAAACTAACAGTTCTCAAAGAACTGTTAGTTCTAAGCATTACTTGTTATACACTACCGTAAAATTATAGCAGGCGATGCCGTGCATTTTTTTAAATCTCAAATTACTCAAAATTTTGCATGGAACATATAGTAATAATTGTTGTAGCCCTACTTTGCCTACTTATAGGCATTGGTATTGGGCGTTTTCTGCTTCAAAAAGTATTCAAACAACTTGAGCAGGAGAAAAAAGCAGAGGCTGAAAAGCTTCTCAAAGAGGCGCGCACGGAAGCCGATAATATTATCAAAGAAAAAGAACTCGAGGCTAAAGATAATTTTTTGAAACTCAAATCTAAGTATCAAAAAGAAAAAGCCGAAGAGTTACGCGAATTGGACAAAAAACGCAATAGTCTTAATATTATCGAGAACAAACTCCAAAAAATGGAGGCTAAACTCAAACAAAGCGAGCTTAAAACAAAGCAAAAAGAAGCATTAATCGCTCGTGAAAAAGAAGAAAATGCACAAATCAAAGAAGACCTGCGAAAGTTTAGAGAAGAAATTCAGAAAAAACTCGATGCTGCTGATCGCAAAATTCAAGAAGCAGAAGAGATGCGTACTACGCAAGTAAGCCGTCTCGAAAAAATTGCTGGTCTTAGTGCTGACGAAGCAAGAAAACAACTCATAGAAGCATTGCAAGACGAAGCACGCACACTTGCTACTGCCAAAGTCAGAGACATGCTCGAAGACGCACGCATGACAGCAACAAAAGAAGCCAAAAAAATTGTCTTGACAACAATACAGCGTACAGCTACGGAGCATGCCATTGAAAACTGTATATCTGTTTTTGCACTTGATAGCGACGAGGTAAAAGGTAAAATTATAGGACGTGAAGGACGAAATATACGTGCATTAGAAGCCGCTACAGGTGTAGAAATTATCGTTGATGACACACCAGAGGCTATTACAATTTCAGGCTTCGACCCCATTAGAAGGGAGATTGCAAGACTTTCCCTACATAGACTTGTTGCTGACGGACGAATACACCCCGCACGTATCGAAGAAGTCGTACTTAAAACTACTGAACAGCTCGACGAGCAAATTGTAGAAATTGGAGAGCGTGCAATTATAGAACTCGGCATACACGGTTTGCACCCAGAGCTTATTAGATACGTTGGTAAAATGAGATTCCGCTCTTCTTATGGGCAAAATCTATTACAACACTCTAAAGAAGTAGCTAACCTCTGTGCGACTATGGCAGCCGAAATGGGTATCAATGCCAAAGCAGCCAAAAGAGCAGGACTTTTGCACGATATAGGTAAAGTATGCACCGAAGACCCAGAAATGCCACACGCACTGCTCGGTATGGAACTTGCAAAAAGATACGGAGAAAAACCCGAAATATGCAATGCTATTGGTGCACACCACGATGAAATCGAAATGGAAACCTTACTCGCACCCATAGTACAGGCTTGTGATGCTATCTCCGGCTCAAGACCTGGCGCAAGACGAGAAACTATGGAGTCCTATATCCAACGCCTCGAAGATTTAGAAAAATTAGCCCTCGCACACCAAGGCGTAAATAAATGCTATGCCGTACAGGCTGGCAGAGAGTTGCGCGTGCTCGTTGATGCCGAAAGAGTATCAGATAAAAGTGCAGACAACCTCTCTTTTTCTATCTCTCAAAAAATAGAAAAAGATATGCAATATCCAGGACAAATCAAAGTAACTGTCATTCGCGAAAAGCGTTCTGTAAGTTATGCCAAATAAAATATAGATTACGTCCTAAGGGGGCTTGTCTATCTTTAAAATAGGCAGTGCTAAATTGCACAAAATAAGGTTTCGGTTTGTCCAAAAAGGCGAAGCCGAAACCTTATTTTTATTTCAAAAAAACCTATCCATCAAAGACTTCATACCGATGAAATCCATAAAAATAATAATCCTCTGCGTCGTAGCCTTACTTACAAGCCTGCCCCTGCTTTCGCAAATGCCAAAAGTCTATACCGCTGGCGAAGCGAAAAAAGTTATGAAAGGCATTGACCTAAGCATGCACCTCGACTGGGATAGTCTTCCCAAAAACAACCTCTACGGGCTTGCGCCCAAAGGTCGCCTCGAGGGCGAACTGCTTTTTATCAATGGAACAACCTATCACAGCTTTATCGATAGCAAAGGTAACCTCAAGCTAGATACGAGTAGCAATCAATCTCTTCAAAGCCCGTTTGCTGTCTATACCTACGTCGAATCTTGGGAGCCTTTTTTTCTAACCGAAGATATCAATAACGAACACGATTTACAACAGGTCATCCTCCATACACTTAAAGTAGCGGGTTATGACTTGGCACTTCCTATTCCATTTAGAATAGAATGCGAGCTTGATTATGTCAAATACCACGTTATCAATAAGCCTAAATCTGAAAAAATACACAACCACGAACTGCATAAAAAAGCAAAAACCATGTTTGAAGAGGAAAATCAAAAGGGGCAGATTTTGGGATTTTTCTCTATGCACCACGAAGGCGTTTTTACTCATAAAGGGCATTATATGCACATGCATTATCTTAGTGGTGATAAAATGGGACACCTCGATGAGCTAAAAATCAAAAAAGGAGAAGCTATCCTTTGGCTACCCAAACTCCCAAAAGATGAAATTTTTAGCCTCCAAAAGCAAGTACGCACCATAGATACAGATTTTTCGAAGGGAAGGCTTAGTTTTGAGCAAGATATAGCCTTTTCGGATTTGATAAAATTTCACGGGCATTTTTGCGATGGGTTGCTCGTCGGTTATCAAGGGCTGGCAGAAGCCTTAGCTATGCTCTATCCTGATGGCACAATCGACCGCACCAACACACGTATTGTGAGCCGCTCCTCGCCTTGCCTTACTGATGTAGCCGTATATCTCACGGGCGCACGCTATCAGTTCAATACTTTTTATGTCAGCGATGATATCGATTATATGTACATCGTGCAGCGCATAGATAACGGCAAAGCCGTAGGTGTAAATCTCAAAAAAGGCGTAAAGCCCGAAGCTATAGACCGCTTAGGAGCGCAAGCCGTAGCAGGCGAGCTAAGTCCTTGTGCACTCGATAGCCTCCGAAAGCTCGAAGACGATTTTGCCTTATATCTCAAAGAGACACCCATAGCAACCAACTATTCTTTTCAAAACATCGAGGGCTTTGAATGGAGTCCTATACTAAAAAATGACTTTATCAAAACCGATATTTTGAACAAAGACCAGCCCGCTTGTCGCTAATTATTAACCTCTAATTTTGGATATAATCCCAATAATTCGTATTTTTACGAACAACTAAATTACAAAAAATATGGCGCATGCAATTGATTATGAAAAATATACAGCGCAGGAGCAGCAGCTCGCTGTCTTTGCTAAAGCATTAGGACACCCAGCACGTGTCGCTATTTTGCAAAAACTCACGGAGTTTGATAGTTGCTGCCATGGAAGCCTCGCCTCGGAGCTTCCCATTGCGCCCTCATCAGTTACGCAGCACCTCAAAGCACTCAAAAATGCGGGCTTAATCCAAGGTAGAATAGAACCGCCACAAATCAAATACTGTATCAATAAAGAAAATTGGGAAAAAGCCAAATTGCATTTTTCCGCTTTTTTTAAAGATTAAAAATAGCCCTTTTGTCGCACGGATTATGTGTGCAATAATTGAAAATAATACCTGTTACAAAAAACTATGTCTAAAAATACTTTTTTTTATGCCTTTGCGCTGCTGCTATTTGCTTTCATTGATTTGCCAATAGAGGCTCAGCCCGTGAGCTATGAAATTTTTTTTCCAAACAGAGTGCATCACGAAATTCAGGTGCGCATTGATTTTGAAAACCTCGATACTGATTCGCTTTGCGTACAGATGAGCCGTAGTTCGCCTGGACGTTATGCTTTGCACGAGTTTGCTAAAAATGTGTACAACGTACGCGCCGAAGACAAAGACGGCAATCCGCTCTCTTGTGTGCGCAAAGACCCTCATAGCTGGCTGGTAAAGCAACACCGTGGTTTTGTAAGTTTTTATTATACACTTTTTGCCGACCAAGCCGATGGCACTTACTCGGGTATAAATAGTGAGTTTTTGCATCTGAATATACCAGCAACTTTTGCATGGAGTCCGCAGACTTTCGAGCGAGAGGTAGCCTTGAAAATAGCATCTTTACCCAAAGATTGGCAGGTAGCGACCCAGCTCAAGCGTGAAAATGATACGCTTTTTAGCGCACCTCATGGTTATTATTTTATGGATAGCCCCATTTATATCGGTGAGTTAGAAGTCAGAACCTGGGAGCAAAACGGGCAGCAAATTCAACTCGCACTGCTACATACAGGTGATGCACGTGAGGCGGACACTTATAGCGAAATTTTACAAAAAATTACTAAGGAGGAGGAGGCTATTTTTGGCGCACTCCCTGATTTTGATTTCGGTACTTACACTTTTTTGGCAAATTATCACCCCTATGCAAAGGGCGACGGCATGGAACATCGCAACTCTACAATTTTGAGTAGTAGCTATTCGCTATCTGATAATATGTTGGGATTGGCTTTTACGGCAGCGCATGAGTTCATACACGCTTGGAACGTCGAGCGGCTACGCCCAGCGACACTCGAACCTTTTAATTTTATGGATTATAATATGTCTGATGCGCTATGGTTTGCAGAGGGTTTTACGAGTTATTACACCAATTTGGTGATGTTGCGTACGGGGCTTATCTCTGAATCCCAGTATTTGAATATGCTTAGAAATAATATCCGCACAGTCATAGAGTCGCCAGGACATCAGTATCACTCACAGGTAGAAATGAGCCAGCAGGCGGCTTTTGCCGATGCTGCTACTGCCAACGACCCGCTCTGTCATCACAATACTTACATCTCTTATTACACCTTTGGTGCGGCACTTGGCTTAGTACTGGATTTAGAACTTCGCAGCGAGTTTAATTCAGATTTAGATGCCTATATGCGCCTCCTGTGGCAAAAATACGGTAAAACAGAAACGCCCTATACCTTAGAAGATCTACAAACCACTTTAGCCGAGCTTTGTAAATCGGAAGTCTTTGCCAAGCAGTTTTTTGAGCAACATGTCATCGGAAAAACGCTACCTGATTTCAAACAAATACTCGCCAAAGCAGGCTTAAGCCTTCAAATAGTAAACCCCACTGAAGCCTCTTTGCAACAGCCTATTTTTGATGCCAGTACGCAAGGGCTAAAGCTCACAGAATATCCAACTGTAGGCTCGCCTCTTTACGAAGCGGGTATTGATAAAGGCGATATTATACTGACTATAGGCGATACAAAAATAAACTCCATCGAGCAACTCAACAAATACTTAGCAAACCAAAAAATAGGGCAAACACAACCCATGACTTTCAAAAGGCTTAATCGCATCGAAGAAACAAAAGTTACTTTCGCTGCCGACTCTAAAATGAGCATTCGCAAAATCAAAGGTGATGCACAGCAAGAAAAAATCCGTACCCAATGGCTATCCTCGCAGCAATAAATTGTGAATAAGTACTTCTACCCAAAAAAGTGCATCGCCGAAGTAGTCTAACAACGAAGCAGGAGCCTCGTTGCTATGGGCAGTAGAGGTATTAGCGTTCAATTAGTTAGAATCAAAGAAATGTTATTTTATCCCCCCCGTGCGTGAAACGACAATTTGACTTTGCAAAGTAGAGCCGACAAAAAAACAATTATTTGTTAAAATTGCTTAATTTTTGCTTTTGTAATTGAAGGATTTTGCTCAAAATGCTGATTTTTACTATCTTTCTGTAAAATTATTTGCTAAGCCCCTAACAGATTAAACCCTCAAAAAAGCATGTTCAAAAAATCATATATCTACCCTAAGGACTCCCCCAATTATGCCTTTTTAATCCTTCTTATACTATCGTTCATTTTACTGCCTCCTACCGCTCAATCGCAGTATGAAGACTTTCCTTCTGCCTTTTATGAAGGCAATACAGATGATGCTTCGCAGCAAATGCACAAAGCCTTTGAAGATATAGTAAATAAAAAAAGTAAGCCGAAGCATTTAGCTATCGTAGGTGCTTGTATAGATATGGCTTTATGGAACTACGAACCACATCAAGCAAAATATTACTGGGATACTTATCAGCAAAAACATAAAATTCCTTTAGAAAAACTCACGCCCGAGTGGCATATTCGCCTTGCTGAAGTGCAGTGGCAGCACCTGGAGATAAGCCCGCTTTTGTTTGAGCAGCTCGCTGTTGCGGTTCTGGATAACCCAGCCCTTGAAGCCAAAAGATGCATAATTAAGTCCTTAGTATATCTACAATTGCGAGAATATGATTCTGCAAGACATTACTACAGTGCTTATACCCAAACATACAAGCGTATAGATACCTTGCAATCTCTTTTGCGTTCACAACTCATGGCGTATGAGTTTCGTTACCTTATTCGTAATCATAATTACCCGCAATCAAGTGTTACCCTTCAAGCACAAATAGATTGCGAAAAGCAAACCTTCAAGCAACTGCCCAGCGCACATCAAATCTATAACACAACGCAAACTGCTTGGTTAAAGCTTCTTGCAGAAAAAGATGCAAAAGCAGCCTACGACCTCTTAGATAGCCAAAGAAAACAGACAGAGAAATTAAAAAATCCGATACTCAAATCTTCCTTTTTTTCTTTAATGGACTTGATAAGCCAGATTGCAGAACAGCCCGTAGCGCCATCACCTTTTTCAATTGTTGAAATACAAAAATGGCTCGATACACCTCGCTTACGAGTATTTCAAAACGAAATAAGAAATCAAGCATTGTGTTATTATCAAGCAACACAAAATCATACAAAAAGTATTGATTTACACGAAGCCAACATAGAAGTTTTTGAGCAAAATAATGCCAATGAATGGACACGCATTGCCGAACAATATTATTTGGCTTTGCTTTTTATTATGACACAAAATCATAGAGAAAAATCCTTAGACTTCTTAATCCAACGTAAGCAAATTAGCATCAATACAAGACTGCTTACAGAATTAGCTTATTGCTATCGCAAGCTCGATAGGCTCGAAGATGCTTATCAAACATTTAAAGACGCTATTGCCTTAGAAGAAAAAAGTAAAGGCAAATACCAACTCGAAAGCAGTTTGATTTATCTCGAATATGCACGATTGCTCAATGACATGAAAAAACGCAATAAAGCGCGTTTTTTCATAGATAAAGTGATTGAAGCTCTCAGCCAAACCGAAGAGCCAACCTATAAAGTACAACTACCAACAGCTTACCAAACTAAAGGCAATATCGCCTTAGCCGCAGAAGAAGCTGAAGATGCGCTCGAAGCTTTTAAAAAGGAAAGAGAACTCAAGAGCAATAACGACCCCAAACTACTCAAAACTTGGGCAAACAATATGGGAATTGCTTTTAGATTGAAAGCAAACTATGACTCAGCGCAATTTTATTACGAAAAAGCCCTCGAGCATAACAAAAAAGCCACTGCGCTGCCTAATGCAATCTTTGAGTATAAAGTCTATAACAACATAGCCAATATGCGCTACCATCAATATTATGAAAGCCGCCAAATAACCGATAAATACGAAGAAATTATACGTTATTTTAAACTGGCTGAAAAAAGGTTAGACACCGTAAAGTATAAAAAAAATCTTGCTAACTTATACCTAAATATGGCTAAAACTTACCTCTATGCCGATAAGATATCAGAGGCTGAACATTATTTTCAGCTCAGCCAAGTGCAAAATAAGTTGCAACAAGCACAATCGGGCTATCAAAGCAATATGTTTAATGCTTATGTATTTCAAGCACAAATATCCCAGCGTAAAGCCAATAAAACTAAACAAATAGAAACTGCTAATAACTATTATCAAGAAGCACTTTCACAACTCAAAAGTGCGGATAGCCTATTGCAAGAAGGCATTGCACAAGCAGATTTCCTCGACCGTTATACCTATTACGTTACACAAGGTATGCGCATTGCTTATAAAGCATTAGAAATTGCTTATCAAATAGAAGACTACAATAATGCCTCGCTATTTTATCTCTTTGAAAAAGGAAAAGCCAATGTATTGCGCAATGCAATAAAACAAAAGAAAAGTAAGGCCGATGCTCACATACCAGAAAAAATTCAAACAGAGGCTGTAAATCTATATCAAAAAAAGATTGATGCCGAGCTTGCTTTGCATAGCAGTATTCCACTAAATGAAAATTATAGGTTCAAACAAAAACTATTTGAACAAGCACAAAAAAACTACGATAATTTTTTTCAAGTACAAGCGACGGCATACCCCGATTTTTATGCACAAGCCTACGAAAAAAGCATTACGCTCGAGCAGTTGCAAGCTAAGCTCACGCCCAATGATTTAATGCTTCAATATGCCATTGGCTTTGATTATGTACTCGTAATGGGTATTAGCGATACGCAAATCTTTAAAAAAGCAATTCCTATACAAAAAGATTTTGACAAAAACCTCGATAATTTTATTTCAGAAATGAAATACAATGGCGGTCCGAATAGCTTTAAACAAAGTAGTTACAAACTTTATCAGCAACTTATAGCTCCGATTCGCGAACACCTTAATGGTAAAGAAAATCTTATTATAATTCCCGATGCTGCTTTGCAGCAAGTACCTTTTGAAGCACTTATAGAACGTGAAAGTCAGAGTATAGATTTTAAGGATTTTCCGTTTTTAGTCCATCACTACAACTTTACCTACCATTATGCGGCAGCTTTTTGGTTGGATAAAAAAACAAAACAAGATCATGCCATCAATTTTACAGGTTTTGCACCTATTTTTGAGCCTGATACGCTCAATGAAGAGGATACCGACATGATTGTATCAAGAGATATGTATGGCTTTGAGCCACTTCCAAATTCAAAAGAAGAGGTTGTAGCTATTGCACAACTTTTTAAAAATAAAAGTCAAACTCAAAAAACTTTTTTAGCATCAAAAGCTAGTAAACAATATCTTATACAACAATTACAAAATGCAGCCGTAGTCCATATCGCTACCCATAGCTACAGCAATAAAAATGATTTTCAAAACTCATTTATTGCGCTTGCAGGCTTTGAGGAAGATAATCCCGAAGGAAAACTCACGGGTGCAGAAATTGCAAATATACAGGTCAATAGCAAACTTGTAGTTTTGAGTAGCTGCCAATCAGGTGCAGGAAGAGTGGTAAAAGGTGAAGGATTGCTTTCATTAGCGCGCAGTTTTATCTTTGCTGGTGCGCCTAATATTGTATATGCTTTGTGGAATATTGATGACCGATATACCCCCCTATTTATGCTTAATTTTTATAAACGAAACCTTGAAGGTTTGAGCTATGCACAGGCACTCAGACAGGCTAAACTCGAAAGCATTAAAAATGAAAAGTTAGCGCACCCTGGTATTTGGGCAGCTTTTATGTTCATTGGAGAGTAAAAAACACAAATGATGTGGCTGATAAAATAGGCATTGTGATAAAAATATGCAATAGCAAGCTCGCCATCTAAACTTTTATATCATAAAAATTGTTTTTGCTTACTGTTTATGTTATATGCTCTGCTTTTTTTAAGTCAGAACTCAAAGCTCGCCAAGCGCTTCTGAGTGTTTATGCTTATTGGCAGTAGTCTAACGCTTATTTTAATCAAATTTTACGAAAAAAATACCGATATATTTTGAGAAAAGTCGCATTTCATACCTTAGGTTGCAAGCTCAATTTTTCAGAAACCTCGACGATTGCACGCATGTTCGAGCAGAGAGGTTATATACGGGCTGATTTTGAAGATACACCTGATATTTTTGTTATCAATACCTGCTCAGTTACGGATAACGCTGATAAAAAATGCCGTTCGCTTATCAAAAAAGCAAGGAAAATATCACCTAATGCTTTTGTTTTGATTATTGGTTGCTATGCGCAGCTCAAGCCTAAAGAAATTTCTGAAATTAAAGGAGTTGATGCTGTTTTAGGGGCTGCCGAAAAGTTTCGTATGTTCGAAATTCTCGGTGATTTTACACAAAAAGAATCCGTACAGGTTTGTGCATCTGAAATTTCGCAAGCCCAAGATTTTAATAGAGCCTATTCCTATGGAGACCGCACACGCACCTTCCTCAAAGTACAAGATGGCTGCGATTATAATTGTGCATTCTGTACTATACCGCTAGCCCGTGGTAATAGCAGAAGCGATACAATAGAAAATATATTAAAATCTGCTCACGAAATCGCTGAATCAGAGGTCAAAGAAGTTGTACTAACAGGAGTAAATACTGGTGATTATGGCATTATAAATGGAAAGCGTGAGACAGATTTTCTTACACTTATCAAAGCCTTAGATGAAATACAAGGCATCGCACGCATTAGAATATCCTCGATAGAACCGAATTTGCTCACCGACGAAATTATTGAGTTTGTAGCAGCATCGCAGCGGTTTGTACCTCATTTTCACGTACCACTTCAATCTGGTAACGACCGTGTTTTGCAACTCATGCGCCGCCGATACAAAACGGAACTTTATGCCGATAGGGTAGCCAAAATCAAACAACTCATGCCTGATGCTTGCATTGGTGTGGACGTAATTGTCGGATTCCCACAAGAAGACGAAAACGCATTTTTGAGTTCTTATCACTTTTTAAACGAACTAGATATCTCTTATTTGCACGTCTTTACCTATTCCGAACGTCCCAATACAAAGGCTGATAGTATGCAAGGAGAAGTGCCCATAGCCATACGCAGGGAGCGTTCGCGTATGCTACAAATTTTATCGGATAAAAAAAGACAGGCTTTTTACCGTTCGCAGCTCGGAAAAACAAAAACCGTACTCTGGGAGCAAGAAGTTAAAGATGGAAAATTGACTGGATTTACAGAAAATTATGTCAAAATAGCAACACCTTTTGACCCCACACTGCCCAATACATTACAAAAAATAGCATTAACAGAAATTCAAAATGATGGCTGTGTAAGTGCTAATCCCATGATCCACAAAGAACTCACAACCCTTTAAGAATTTACGATTTCTTAGTAGGTGTAATAAACTACGAAAATATAACTGCTTTTTAGAAGCCTAGCCCTAAAATATAGGGCAGGCTCATAAAAAGTAGGCTATTATATCCAAAAGAATTGTTCAAAAAACTAACAGTTTTCAAAAACTGGTAGTTTTGAAACTACATAAGTCAATTGACTAACTTGACGTACACACACCAAGCTATTCATACATAACTGTACTACTCAATCACCAATACCAAATCATCTTGCGAGACCATAGTACCGCCTTTGAGTACTACTTCTTTTACTCGTCCTGCTTTGGGTGCCGAGACAGTGGTTTCCATTTTCATGGCTTCGATAACAAAAAGCGAATCATTGGGCTTGACCTCGTCACCAACTTTGACCAAAACCTCGGCAATGCGTCCTTGCAAAGGCGAGCCAACTTCGTTATCGCCCTCTGCTTTGCGATTTTCTACCTTAGTAGTGGCTACCTCTGCATCTTTAATGCGTATGCGGCGCGTCTGTCCATTCATTTCAAAAGTAACGACACGAATACCCTCTTCGTCAGGCTCTCCTATAAAATTAAGTTTGATAATCAGTATTTTACCTTCACCAATTTCTACCAAAATTTCCTGACCGATTTTCATACCATAGAAAAAGGGTAATGTAGGCACTAAGGATACATCGCCATAAGACTGATAATGGTCATAAAAATCCTTGAATACCTTGGGGTAGAGCAAGTAAGAAATCAAATCCTTTTCATTGGCATTGGGAAAATCTTTTTTGAAAGCCTCAAATTCAGCATCAAAATCAATGGGCTCAAGGTGTGCATTGGGGCGGTCGGTAAAAGGCTGCTCTCCTTTGAGTACAATTTTTTGAAAGGCTTCGGGAAAGCCCGCATGTGGCTGTCCGAGATCGCCTTTGAGCATAGATTTTAATGACTCAGGAAAAGATAGTGTATCTCCTTTGCTAAAAATATCCTCCTCCGTAATGCCATTAGCCGTCATATAAAGAGCAAAATCGCCGATTACTTTAGAGCTTGGCGTTACTTTGACAATATCGCCCAAAAGACGGTTGGCTACAATATAATTTTGCTTGACTAAATCAAACTTTTCGCCTAAGCCTAAAGCCTCCGCCTGTGGGCGAAGATTCGAGTACTGACCGCCCGGAATCTCATGCGCATAGACCTCTGCCGTCCCCGCCTTAAGCCCCGACTCAAAGGGATAGTAAAACTCACGCACGTCTTCCCAATAATTTGAGTAGGCATTGAGCTTGGGCAAATCAAAAGCCAATTCGCGCTCGTTGCCTTGTAAGCAGGCAACTAAGGAGTTGAAATTGGGCTGTGATGTCAGCCCCGACATAGATGCCAAAGCCACATCAACGACATCTACGCCAGCCTCTATAGCTTTCAGATAAGTAGCAGATTGCACCGATGCCGTATCGTGTGTATGCAAATGAATCGGTATATCTATATGCTGCTTCAAAGCCTCGATAAGCATTGTCGCTGAATAAGGGCGCAGTAAGCCTGCCATATCTTTAATTGCCAAAATATGCGCTCCTTCGTCCTCGATGCGGCGTGCCAAATCTAAATAATACTGCAAATTGTATTTGTCAGATTTAGGATTGATAAGATCGTCTGTATAGCAAATACAAACTTCTGCCAAAGATTCGGTACGCTCACGCACCGCTTTGATGCTTACTTTCATCGCCTCGAGCCAGTTGAGCGAATCAAAAATACGGAAAATATCAATGCCTGTCTCGGCAGCCTCTTCCACAAACTTCACAATAAGATTATCAGGATAGGCTTTGTAGCCCACAGCATTAGAACCGCGCAACAGCATTTGAAGTAAAATATTCGGTACGGCTTCTCTGATTTTGCGCAAGCGTTCCCAAGGGCATTCGTACAAAAAGCGCATCGAGACATCAAAAGTAGCCCCGCCCCAAACCTCCATAGAAAAGGTCTGTGGAAAATCCTTAGCAAAGCCCTCCGCAACTTTCAGCATATCAAACGGGCGAACTCTTGTCGCAAGCAAAGACTGATGCGCATCGCGCAAAGTTGTATCTGTATAATGAATTGGCTTTTCGGCTTTGAGCCAAGAAACAAA
Source organism: Bernardetiaceae bacterium (assembly GCA_020832465.1). Lineage (GTDB taxonomy): Bacteria > Bacteroidota > Bacteroidia > Cytophagales > Bernardetiaceae > JAFIER01. Next base: position 5,937 of record JAFIER010000214.1, on the reverse strand, counting down.
TTTCTCACGTCCCATTTCACGTAAGCGATCTTTGCTCCCTTTCGGATAAGGTTCAAATTTATCTACGGGTGGTACTTGTGGTGTTCTAAATTTCTTTTCAGGATCTTTTTGTTTGACACTGGGGTTGCCATTGACGCTCATCTCTGCAAGAAAACGGAGCGCACGTGTGCCCCTATCCAATCGTCGTGGTAGCACAAAAAGCTCTTTGTGCGTATCTATAAACTTGACATTAACCTCTCCTTTCGTAAAAGTAGGGTGTGAAATGACATTCAGCAAAAAGTCGATGTTGGTATTGACTCCCCTAATTCGAAATTCGCGTAAAGCGCGGTGCAAACGCTGTGCTGCGCCCCAAAGCGTTCGCCCCTTAGCAGAAATTTTGACCAACATGGGGTCAAAAAATGGCGAAACGTAAGCACCTGTATAGCAGTTGCCTGTATCGAGGCGAATACCCATACCGCCCGCACTTCGGTAGGCAATGATGCGTCCGTAGTCGGGTTTAAAATTCTCGGCAGGGTTTTCGGTCGTGATACGGCACTGAATCGCAAAGCCATTGGTGCGTATATCTTTTTGGCTTAGGATATAAATTTGCTTATCCTCGAGCGGATATCCCTGTGCAATCAGAATTTGATTGCGCACCAAATCTACCCCTGTAATTTCCTCTGTAATCGTATGCTCGACCTGAATGCGTGGATTGACCTCAATAAAATAACAGTTCTCGTCTTTATCTACCAAAAACTCGACCGTGCCGACGTTGTTATAATTTACTTCTTTGGCAATGGCAAGGGCGTGCTGATAGAGTTTTTCTTTGGCAATACGTGAGAGTGTAAGGCTTGGCGCAATTTCTACAACCTTTTGAAAGCGACGTTGCACCGAGCAGTCCCTTTCGTAAAGGTGTACAATTTTACCATAATTATCACCCATAATTTGCACCTCGATATGCTTAGGCTCGTCGATGTATTTTTCTATAAAAATGGTGCTGTTGCCAAAGGCTTTTTCGGCTTCGCTTCTCGCCTCGATGAAAGATTTGCGCAAAGTAGGCTCGTCGTGGCAGACGCGCATACCTCTACCTCCGCCACCGCCAGCGGCTTTTAAAATAACGGGATAACCAATTTTTTGGGCTTCTTTTGCGGCTGTCTCTGCCGAATCTAAGGGATTTTCGCTATCCTCTATAACGGGTACTTTTGCCTTACGGGCAATGATTTTGGCAGCCACTTTATCGCCGAGTTGTTGCATCACTTCGGGGCGGGGTCCGATAAAAATAATACCTTCTTCGCCACATCTACGTGCAAAATCTACGTTTTCGGATAAAAAGCCATAACCAGGGTGAATGGCATTTGCCCCTTGTTTTTTAGCGGTTTGGATAATCTCTTCGATATCCAAATAGGGCTTTAGTGGGTCGTCATCAGCACCGATTTGATAGGCTTCATCAGCTTTATAGCGATGCAGCGAGTAGCGGTCTTCATAAGTAAAAACAGCTACGGTCGGGATATTAAGCTCGGAGGCAGCTCTAAAAATGCGAATTGCAATCTCACCGCGATTTGCGACGAGGAGTTTGTCTATGGTTTGATATGTCATGGATTTTTTAATTTTGTACGCCAAAAGATAAGATTTTTACAGCAAAAACACCTTTTTTTTACTAAAAAAAATAAATTTTAAAAAAACTTCGAAAAAGCTGGTTGCAAATCGCCCCTTCAAACATTAAGGAATATAGCCGTTCAAAAACCATATAGCTCATACAGAATTATTAGTTTTTGAAGGGCTAAAATACATGTCATAATTTCAATCTAATTTTACTTGCAAAACAATATTTTTAAAAAAAAAAGCGAGAAAAAATTTGCATATAAAAATTTTGTGTTTTATGTTTGCAGTATCAATCAGATAAACATGCATGTACGATTGATTTTATTTATTTACTAAATCTTTTAAACACGTTTTTATTATGAAGAAAGTAGCATTATTGCTTTGTTTCTTATTCTCTTTTTGTGCAATCTCGTATTCAGCGTCCCTCGAAGCGCCTGAAAAAAGGATAGACATAAATACGAGAATCACAGCATCAAATGGATGCGAATTTCATGTAACTGGCTGGATTGACGTTTCAGTTGGTTTTAGCGGTATATCAGTCGATAAGTATGATATCAAAGCTACTGGACCTTGTGGTGAGTTTCACTTTACAAGTTCGGCAGCGCCACCAGATGGGAATAGTCAAGAGGTGGAAATTTCTCCTTTACAGGTTACAGAAATTGTAACAGATATTGTGAATGAGAATATCGGACAATAATTCGCTGTTCCAATTCCATTTGAGAAGGAATAAAACTCAAAAATGTGAGTTGGCTAATTGATTATTTTGTTTTTGTGCCTTTCTGCTGGATATTTATCGGAGTAGAAGGGCGCAAAAACTTTTAAACCAACCTTTAAATTAAAAAAAATGAAATTTTTTATAATTCAGATATTACTATTATTCTCTGTAAATAACTGTAATTCAGATATGGAGAATACGGTTTGGGAGATATATAATGTATCAAAAGAAATAAGCAATGATAGCGTAGACGATGCTGCTCTTGGCTATATGCTAAATGAAAAGATTGCTGGAACAAAGATTTTTATAGCGAAGAATAAGATAAAAATCAAGGGTAATGAATTTGATGTAGAAGCTAATGTAGTAAAAATCACACCTGAAAAGATTTTTATCGAGGAAAACGGTGAAGAAGTCCAAATCCAATATTTTTTATCTTCTGACAAAAGAGAATGTGAATTTATCTTGGCTGATGGAACAAGATTAAAAGCCAAAAGAGAGAACTGATGCTAACAGTGCATACAACTGTCCTGCTCAGCAAAGGCTAGTCAAAGTATGCATGCGCAACCGTTGTAGGCAGAAGGTAAAATTATACTAAAATTGGCGCACTGTAGTTTCAAATCTCATAAGTAGTTGCTTATAAACAGTTTATATTATTATAGCTTCCTATTTGAATGGAATTATAGAACTAACAGTTTTCGAAAAACTGTTAGTTCTGACACTACCTAAGTCGATTTACCGACTTGATGTACACCGCTTAATATTCTATATTTATGAAATTTGTATATTTATTTTTGCTGACTTTTTTTATAATAAACTTGCAAGCCCAAGCGCAAGTTGTTCTAATTTTAAATTCCGAGACCCAAAGCCCTGTAGAGTTTGCTGATATTCTTTATCTCAATGGCACGGAGGTATTGGGTAGGACGTATAGCGACGCAAAAGGGCAAGCCGACCTCGAGTTGAGCGATGAGGTGGTTTATATCGAGGTTTCGCAAGTGGGCTATGAAAGTGTTGAACTGGATAAAAGCAGTATTCCCGATACCATTTGGATGTCGGAGGATATTACTGTTTTAGAAGCCATAACAGTTACACCAAAAAACAAAACCGTTAAGCTTGGTTACGAAAAGCCCAAAAACAATCGACATCAATTTATGTGGAGCTTATCAGCTGGTTTAGAAGCTATTACGCTGATAGAAAATCCTTTTTCAGAACGAAAATCGCTCAAATCCTTAGAAATACTTTTGAGTCGCTATGACAGAACAGCTATTGTTTTGAAAGTAGTAGCTTACAAAAACAAAAAAGGAAAACCCGCTGACAAGCCTATCAAAAATTTAAAAAATAATATTTTCGTACTCAAACCCAATAAGAAAAAGAACATTACGCTTGACATAGAAGATATAGGCATTATGCTTCCCAAAGGCGGCTTCTTTATTGGAATAGAATATATTGGTGTTTTAGATGCTGAAACAGATGAAATTATCACAGAAGTAGCGCATGACGTAGGATTACGTTTTACTTCTACCCAAAAAAAAACAGGGAAATACAGCTACTGTAGATTTAAGTTTAAAACTGCAGACTGGAGCAAACCTGATTTTAATGATACTCCCTTCTGGGAGACCGATGGTTTTTCAGTACCTGTTTTTAGTCTTGAAGTTTATAAATAGATTTCTAATCATCATAAAAAAATAAAATACAATGCAAAAGTATTTCTCTATAGGCTTATTCTTACTACTCCTTTTTATGGTAGAAATCTCGGTGGCTCAAAACACAAAAATACAAGGACAGATTCCTTGGGCAGCAGAGGGGCAAGTAGTCCTTATCCGTATTACTTCTGAGGAAGGAAAGCTCAAAACTATTCCTTTTGCAGAAGCCGTTATTGAGAATCATGAGTTTGAGTTGGAAGTTGATGTAACAAAACCCGAGCTATTTATTCTCGCACTCGGCAATGCTGCACAAGATAAGAATATGCAAATGCCTATGCTTATAGAAACTAAAGCGACTATTGAAGTGCATTCCGACAACGACATGAACTTGCACTTCTCGGGTACGCCTAATCAAGATTTTTTTACGACGCAAGTAGAAAAAATAGATGCAATTGAAGCACTTTGGAAAGCAACAGATAAAGCAGAGGCAGAGCGTAAAACCATAGCGCTACTCGAAGAAATCGCTGCCAACAAAGCACTGAGCGATTTATATTATCTCGCTTTAGTAAATCTTTTTGCTACTATTCCGCCCAAAGAGCATCAGGATTTTTATGAACAAGTCCTTCATTTTGCACCGAAAAGTAATAGCGCACTTGCCGAGATATTTGAGCAAGAATTTGAGCGCAAAAAGAGTCAAAAATATAGCTTGAGCCAGTCCGAAGATAAAAGCAGCTTTATTTTTAATACATTGCGGGCAGCATTGCTTACTGATATAGAAGGCAATAAAGTCCGTTTGGGCGATATAATCAATGAAAAACATGTGGTGATTGATTTTTGGGCGAGTTGGTGCGGGCCCTGCCGCAAAGAAATCAAGACAATGAAAAAACTTTACGATAAGTATAAAGATGATGAACGTATCGTATTTGTCAGTATTTCTATCGACCGTGAAACCGAAAAATGGAAAAATGCCATAGAAAAATACAATATGAATTGGTATCAATTTCTCGATAATGGCAATCTTCAAGATGCCCTTGAGATTAAAGCTATCCCAAAGAGTTACTTTTTATATCCTACGATTTTTGGAGGCTCGGGCACAAGTCTTGATGAACACAGCGTGCCAGAGCGTTTGAAAGATATTTTAGGGTATTGAAAGTGTTTATGAAAAACCACTCCTCACACCCTAAGCATTTCTAAAAAAAATCCTTAGAGTTGTTTTTTACTGTAGCCACGAAGCTCCAGTTTCGTGCTATGTATTAAAAAGTCATAAATAACATTTCTGGCAGAAATGTTATTTATGACTTTTTTTAACTCCTTTTTTCAATTGAAAATCAGCTACTTAATAAGCCTTCTCAAAAAAAACTTCGAAAAAACTGGTTGCAAATCGCACCCTCAAACATTAAGAGATAAGCCCACGATTTTAATCGTGGAAAAAAGTGTTTGGTGCGGACACCAAACACGGCGAGATTTCGCTTCCGTGTGGGCAGTCCACACCTCACATACTCAGGTTTACTTTTTTTTAAGGCTATTTAATAGCTTTTTTGCACAAATTTTACAATTATAACTAACAGTTCTGATAGAACTGTTAGTTATAATTGCAAACACAATAATAGCTGACATAAAAGATCTTTGATACACGAATATTTTAGATTTAAATCAATTGTTTTGATATTTTTAAACTGCTGTAAATTAGTTTTTAAAATCATAAAAATACTTTTTTAGTATCTAAGGCTGTGATTTTAGCAAGACTTTTTTGACACAGGCTATTTAAAACATAAAGATATTTTTATGTATTTATTGATGTTTTTAAAAAAAAATTGCGAAAAAATTTGCAAATATAAATTTTGTGTTTTATGTTTGCAGTAGCATCAATCAGATAAGCATGCATGTACGATTGATTTTATTTATTTCAAACCAAAAATCCATTTCAATTATGGTAAATTTTAATGTCAATTCCGCAACTCGTAAAAGCGAGAACTCGTTCAACAGAGAACAGAGAACAGA
>JAFIER010000212.1 GCA_020832465.1 Bernardetiaceae bacterium | reverse complement strand
TTTAGGGTAAACTGCATAACCAAGAAGCAGCTTGGACAAAGGCTTTATTATTTTCCCCTCTAAGCAAACATAAACAATACTATTATTAGAAACTGTAGAAGTAATAACCTTTTTATGGGAGTCTATTAGGCTAAACTTATGTAATACAAAATTATCTTGTATATACTCGCCTTCCCATTTTTTTACTCGAGAATCATTAGCAGACGTATTTTGGTTAAAATATTTGTTTATAACCTTACGTGTATCTAAATCATCAACAATTATTTGACCAGAAGATAACAGTAATGCACGGCTACAAAGCGATTCTACACTCCCCATATTATGACTTACAAAAAGCACGGTTCTGCCTCCTCCTTTGGAGATGTCTTGCATTTTGCCTATGGCTTTTTTCTGAAATTCGGCATCACCTACGGCAAGGACTTCATCGACAATCAGGATTTCGGGCTCGAGGAATGCCGCTACGGCAAAACCCAAACGCACCCGCATACCCGATGAGTATCGTTTCACAGGGGTATCTACGTACTTGGCAATTCCTGCAAAATCTACAATTTCCTCGAGCTTATTGCGTACCTCCGATTTAGTCATACCTAAAATAGCCCCGTTGAGGAAGATATTTTCTCGTCCTGTGAGTTCGGGGTGAAACCCTGTGCCGACCTCTAAGAGGCTGGCTACTCGTCCTTTCATTTTTATTTGCCCTGTTGTGGGTGCCGTAATGCGCGAAAGGACTTTGAGCAAAGTGGATTTTCCTGCGCCATTTTTGCCAATAATGCCCAGCACTTCACCCCTTTTGACTTCAAAATTAATGTCTTGCAACGCCCATACGTGCCCTTGACTTTCTTTGTCTTCGAGCGTATTTTTAGCACCGATTTTAAGGGTAGGGTCTTCCTTTCCGCGTACTTTTGCCCACCATCGGGCGGCATCTTCTTTGAGCGTGCCTGTCCCGACTAAGCCTAAGCGGTAGCGTTTGGAAACATTTTCTACACGAATGACGGTATCAGACATAAGGGGTTTTTAATGTGGCTAAATCAGAACTTTCAACCACCCCCTGCCCCCTCCTAATCTTAGGAGGGGAGCTTGCGAACTCCCCTCCTTTTCAAGGAGGGGATTAAGGGGTGGTTCTCATATACAAAAGCAAATTTATAGCTTTTATAGCAAAGATGCAAATTAAGATTAAGAAATAACATTTTCGATAGCAATGTTATACTTTCTCTACCAAAAGTTTGTCTTTGGCAAAGACCAGCGTATAAGCCAAAAGATTTGTTTTTTCTTTGAGGAATGGGTCGCTATTGAGATAACGCAAAATTTGTGCTTTGGCTTTGGCTTGTGTCTGCTTGATATGGGCTGGTGTAGCATCAGTTTTTTTGATGTATTTGAGCTCGAACAGGTACTCAAAACCCAATGTCCTTTGAGGGGGTGCTATGAGTAGCAAATCGGCATAACCTGCTGGAGTTTCGTACTCGCTTTTGGGTAGATAAATCCCTGCGATAGACACAAAACCTATCATTACAAGTTTGATATACTTTTCATCAAAGTTCAGATAATCTCGATTCGAGAGGGTTTGCAGAATATGGTTCATCATATCTAAAAAGCTCTCAATATTGCCCATTGCCATGCTCGCTACACGCTCCCTGATATTGAACTCCGTATAAGGCAGCGCTTCCCTTTCGGTGAGCAGCCAAGCGAAATAATCCCAATACAACTCTTTGATCACCAAATTGGGAATGGTAAAACGCAAAAGACTCGTCATCGGATTTACGCCCTCGATGGTGAGGTAGCCCATGTAAAACAAAAAACTCACAAACTGACTATCCGAAAATTTTCGCTCAAAAGAAAATTGAATAATCAAATTTTCTTCAATCCCTTTGGCGTGCAGGATTCTTTCCAAAACGGCATAATTTCCTGCTGGGTCTTGTATCTCGAACATCGCCTTGAGTTTGCCGTAATCAGGGGCTATATTGGGGTCGAGCATTTCATCGGGATATTTTTGGTAACGTTGAAAATGTTTTCCAAAGTACAAGACCATGTCAGAATTATAGATGCGATTTTGGGCATCTTTATAAAACAAATAACCATTGTACCACTTTCTGACATCGCCCATAACGGCTTCCTTGCGGCTTTTATCGTGCAAAATTAGGTCTATAAAATGGCTTGTTTCTGTTTCGGTAAAGCCCATCATATCGTGAAACTCCAGCTCCGTTGTCAGATGGGTAATAATATTGAAGCCACTGGTGAGCGAATCTAAGGTAATGGGCGAAACACCTGTAATAAAAACTCTATCCACTATGCCCTGCTGTGTTGCTACTTTTACGGCTTCGTAGAATTTGCGTACATAACCATTTTGCGTAACGGCTTTTTTGAAATGCTGCAAACTGCCTATCAAAATTTCATTGGTAAAGTGGTCATACTCATCTATCATGAGGTAGATAGGTAGTTTGTTTGAGTGCATTTTGTATATATTAAGGCAGGTTTCTAATACGCCATGGGGTGTCTTTTGCTCAAACAATCTTTGTATATCTTTATCAGGTATCGCATATTTGATAGCAAATCGCTCACAATCTCTTTGAATTTTGGCTACAAAACCCTCATAAGCTTTCTCTTCTGTGCTAGTTTCTATCCCTGAAAAATCCATTTTGAGTACGGCGTAGCCATTTGCCAAGGGTGTAGGATTTTGTCCGATGTAGTAGTTTCTGAAAAGGTTTTCAAACTTAGCTTTGTGTTCTTTGCCGTAGTAATGTTCTAAAAGAGAAACAAACAAACTCTTACCTATTTTGCGAGGACGCAGATAAACGATAAACTTGCTCTCCCAGTATTCTAATTTTTCTATAAAAGGCGTTTTATCTACAAAATAGTAGCCCTGCTCGGGAATGGTAGCAAAGTTGCTCACGCCATAGGGTATTTTGATGGTCTGCACGTTTTGTTTCAGATTTTGTTTAGACAAATATACAGATTTTTGTGCTAACTGTAATATTCGCAGAACTCGATATTTTGGCAATATAGGCAGCTTTTTTTACAAATCCTTACCATTTTTTTTAAATGACTTTACAAATCGCACCCCCTCGAATTTTTTTCGAATTTGTAAAGCCCGATTTGTAAAGTAAGAGAAAAAGTACTACCCAATATGCCGTATCAGCATAAAAGCCTCTGCTAAGTTTTTGCCTATTACTACCCCCCAGCGCTGTGCCAAAATGCGCAGGGCCTCGGGGGAGCGTGGGTGTGGGAAAGGGCGTTTTTCAAACTCATAGCTTTCCATACCTTTGATTTTAGCCTCTAAACTTTCTTCTCCAAAGCTCACAAAAAAATTGGGTAGAAAGGGGTTTGGGTAATTAAAAGCCTGCCATTCGGTAGAGGAGGGCGTTTCGAAGGTCAGGATTGTTCTGACGACTTCTTGTACCATGGGGCGTGTGGCTGTAATGACTGCCTCGAAGGTTCGGCGGTGGTCGATGTTGGTATCGCTGCCGTGATGGGTAAAAATTACTTCGGGTTGAAAATCCTGTTTTTCTTTTTCCACTATTTTTACCAAATCTAATAGTGCAACGGTATCAAAACGGTTGTCGGGAAAGTCGTAAATCCCTACGTTTTCGTATCCTATACATTTTTGGGCTGCATAGATATTGTTTCTATGAGTGGCAAGCTCTTGCTCCCATTGCTCCCTATTGCGGGTATCGGCACGTGAGGTAATGCCTTCGCCCAAAATAACAGCTCTCACTTGGCAGTTATGGTGTTGGATAAGGTGGTGCATGCTAGCACCTACGCCCAGCAGTTCGTCGTCGGGGTGCGCTACTACTACGAGAATTTTTTTATTTTGGAATAATTCGGACATCTGCGCTTAGGGTTTGGTCTGCGTTGATAGAAGCTCTTGAAAACTCTATTCTAAAATTATCAATTTCTACAAATGCTTTTGGATATGTTTCTGCATCGAGCATACGGATATAGTCATAGACTTCTTCTATGGTTTTGAGTGCTTTGATATTTCCTTCTTCGGGTTTGCGTCTTTTGAAAGTAGTAACCTCCCCTATTTGCTCTTGGGGTTGAATATTTTGGTTAATGATTTCTATTATCATTTCTTCTATCAAAGGGACAGCACGAAAAAAAACTTCTTGGGCAGTCCCATACAAAGGCAAGTCTTTTTTAAGATAGATTTGTCCTGCATCTAACTCCTTTGTAACCCTTATAGCAGAAATTTTTGTCTGCTTTATCCCACGCACAATTAAATTTTGAAGCGGACTCCCTCCTCTGCCATAAGGCAAGTCTGTCATGTGGAATACGATGCACTCAAAGTTTTCGTAAATCTTGGCTGGAATAATATATGACCAATGTGGGATAAAGATTTTATCAGCTTGCAGATTTTGCAAGTTTTCAAATGTAAAATCTTCTTTTTGGTCTATTAATACCCATTGGGCTGCTACTCTTTTTTCAAGTGCAGCAGCCATGCCGTGATGCCATCTTTTTTCGGAAAGAATGATGTGTTTTTTCATTTGTTTAAAGTAAATTTTCCCAACTCAAAGGAGTACCTTTTTTGATAGCTTTATGAGCTGTTTTTCCTAAAAGCGTTTCGTAGTATTTGGGCTGCAAGCCGTATCCTGGTCGTATGACGCGAATATTCTGGGTTGTAAGGTTTTCGCCCGCTTTGATGTCTGCAACAGCATAGATAGAGCGTTTGAAAATGAGGCTTTTTTCTTCGGCTTTCTGCACACCATACTGCACTTTTCCTAAGGCTAAAAAGGCACGTTCGGATTCTATAACCAAACTTTTTAGCTCTTGGGGTTCGATAGAAAATGCCGAATCAACGCCCCCATCGGCTCTGCGCAAAGTAAAATGTTTTTCTATGACCCTTGCACCCAATGCCACCGATGCTACGGCTGCTCCTATGCCCATCGTATGGTCGGAAAGCCCTACGAGACAATCAAAGGCTTGAGAGAGATGCGGAATGGTGAGCAGATTGGTATTTTCGGGGGTAGCAGGGTAGGTGCTGGTGCATTTGAGTAGTACCAAATCTTTGCAGCCATTATTTCGCAAGCTCTCTACGGCTTCGTTGATTTGGCTAAGTGTCGCTGCTCCCGTCGAGATAATAACAGGCTTGCCCGTTTGAGCTACTTTTTTGAGTAGGGGCAGGTCGTTGTTTTCAAAAGAGGCGATTTTATAAAAGCTCACCCCTAAGTCTTCCAAAAAATCTACGGCAGTTTCATCAAAAGGCGTACTAAAACAAAGCATACCTTTTTCTTTGGCACGCTCGAAAATGGGCTTATGCCATTCCCAAGGCGTATAAGCCTCTTCATAAAGTTCGTAAAGCTCTCTGCCATACCAAAGGGAATTTTTATCTTCTATTTTCAAAATTCCTTTGAGCGTCATGGTATCGGCTGTATAGGTTTGCAGCTTAATGGCGTGCGCCCCTGCCTCTGCCGCTGCATCTACAATCTGCAAAGCCCGCTCTAAGGATTGATTGTGATTGCCCGACATTTCGGCAATGATAAAAGGCTTATGATTTTGCCCTATGGTAAGGTTTTCGATTTTGATGTCTTGCATGGTGTTTTTTTAGAAAGTTAAAGAGTAATCTATCAATCCTTGCCTAATCTTGTCGTCAGAAAGGATATTGAGGTACATGTTTTTGAAAATATAGTTCAAAGAAATTTTTGACCTGCGGAAAATAATTATGGCGTTTGTTTCTTACAGAATTTGCAAAATCTTGAGCCACTTTCTCGATTCCGAATACTGCTATGAGCTCCTTTACAGACGTTAAATCCCCGTAATTTAGGATAAATTCAACGAGCACAGCATCACTTATTTGCGTTAGCTTTTGCTTATCAAGATACCAAAATAAGTGTTTATACTTTTCTATAAATTCTTGTCTGTTCATTATGATAAATTTTTGAGAGTCAATCTTTGGATTTTGATGTCTTGCATTAGTCTTGACAATATATAAGTTTAACAGCTTGTAAATTTACGTAAATTTGTTTTAAATCCTTTATTTTTAGGGAATCAAAGGCTTCAGAAACAAAGTATTCAAATTGATTTTCTGCTATTTTCTCTAAAATGACAAATTTCCAAAGTTGTCCTATAATATAACCGCCCCTAAATATGGAGGTTTGATTTTTCTCGATAGCTACCAACATTTCTGCCAATAGCTGATACTCGGGATTTTTGTCGGGGATAGAGGGCTTAAACTCTTGAATAAAAAAATAAGGTTTTTCGGGCACATCAAAGCCCTTAGCCACCATAAAATTTACAAAACCTTTCAATTCATACCCATTTACTTTTCCAGAAAAATGAGGTTCATACCATTCGTGAAAATCAGACGTAAAAAAATCTACTTGATTGAAAATTGGGCTTAGAAATTTCATTTTTAGGTCTTCTTCTTGGTAAGCGGGTAGCATTAAAGCGTGTTTTTCTATCAATTTTTCCAACAAGGAAATTTCCTCATCGCTTAATGGATAGTCAAAAGAAAACCACTCTTCAAATTTTGTTAGGTTTCTTTTAGGGCGAATAGACACCATCTTTTGTAAGTCGGCAAAACGAATATTTGAGAAGTTATAGACTTGGGTTTCCATTATTTTAGTATTGATCTTGATAATATAAAATTTGAATGGCTAAGGCAATTACGTAAATTTATGCTAAATCAAGCGCACTAAAAATCATATATTTCATAACGATTTTGATGTCTTGCATGGTGTTTTATTTAAAAAAAGTAAGAAGACCGTTTTCCTGATTTTCAAGGGCAAAACCTAATTGCTCAAAAACTTTAAGCGAGGCGATATTGGTCTGTTTTACTTGTGCTTTGAGTTTTATTGTTCTACCTTCCATTTTTAGCTCCTTCATGGTTTTTTGTACCATGAGCTTACCTAATCCCAAACCTCTGTATCGGGTATCCAAGGCATAGTTAATCAAGCCGATGTTCTCCTGAAAGTCTATTCTAAGTTGCCCAATAGGGTTTGATTGTATTTCAAAAACATAAAGTCTTGTATGCTCACTTTGCAATTTATTCAAAAACCATCGCTGATGATTTTCCCATACAATGGGTTCGGTATGGATAGAATTTTGCCTTACTTCTATGTCATTTGCCCAATCAAAATATAACTTCATATCCTCGATATTCGCCTTGCGTATATGCATCATTAGACCATAAAAAACACTTTTGAACTTTTTGGTTATCGTGCTTTCAAGGTAAGTTTTTGGATATGTAGAAAATTGCGTTGTTAAGTCAAAACTTAGATTGGCATTGTCTATATTTTCAAAATTGCCAATACCCCAGCCCAATTTGTTTTTTGATAAGAAGCGATACATCGCTTTCTGATTTTCCGCATACCACCCCGTAATCATATACATTCTCGTAGCCAATACTTCATACGCAATCCCACTTGCAGGCACAATCGCCAGATGGCAGTGCAGCATCAAATCGCACATTTCTTGTGCGTTGAGATTTTGGTGTAGATGCAAGCGGTGATGTGCTTGGGCAAAGTTAGTAAAATCTTCGAGGAATGAAAAAGCCGAACCCAAAACGACGTGAATTTCTTTGAATTGAGGATTTTTTAAGCAGGCTTCGGCTGCCTGTTGGCTAAGATTGTGAATATCCGAACCGCCGAAACAAATCAGGACGTTTTCTATTTTTTCAATCTTTCGTCCCCCTTGCGCTGCTAATTTTTGTGCAACCTCCAAAAAGGGACGGCGCAAAAGGGCATATTCTAAACCCAAATAAAGTTTGGTATGAGGTTCGCAAGAATAATCTTTTTCCGAAACGCCCCCCGCATGGTTTATCACGACATCAGCCACAAAGTGCCAAGCGTGCATATCGTCTATGCAGACCACTTTTAGTCCTGCCGTTTTCAGTATTTTTTGGTATTCGGTTTGGATTTGATAGTGGTCTAAAACAATCGTCTGCCCAGTTGTTAGCACTTCTGTTGCCAAAAAATGAGCTTCTCTTAGGAAATCTTCTGTTTGTGGCAGTGCAAAAAGTTTGAAATCTGCCTCTATTTGTGCTTTTACAGCCGCAGTAGGGTTTTGCACCAAAAACACACAATCAAATTCCTGCCGCAGCATATCCGCTAATGCCAAACAGCGAGTAATATGTCCCAGCCCAATTTGGGTATTGCCATCGGCTCGGAAAAAGATTTGGGGGCTTAGTGGTTTTTTAGCCATTAGATTACTGCCTTTTTTGTTTGAGTAGAAACAATGCTTCTGCCATTTCTAAATCTTCGTAATTGTCAATATCTACAGCATTCTGCCAGTTCATTATATAAGATTGAAAATCTTTGCCATAAAAACTTCTTTCTATCATCAGCTTATCCGTTTTAGCTATCCAGATTGCACCTGTTGGGCAGTACAATGGCTCTTGGTCTTGTGAACGACGATTTCTCAAATCATCAGAAAAAAGTGGTATAGGCTTACTCTTGCTCTCTATTTTATACGCCCACCATGGATTTATCCAACCAAAAGGAAACATGCTGATTTGGAAATCAAAACTGTTTGTTTCAAAAAAAGATAATGCGTTTTGAATATCTTTGGCATCTCTTAATGGGCAATTCGGCATAAGTTGTGCGACAACTTTATAGGAGTGGGGAGCAATTTTTTCAAGTGCATCTACTATGACTGCGCTAACAGGCGAAAAGTCATCAGCATATTGCTCTCGTAAAAAAGGAACAACAGCACCATATTTTTCTGCTACTTCTGCAATTTGCATACTATCGGTGCTTACTATTATCTTATCGAACATCTGACTTTGTAAGGCAGCCTCTATTGTCCAAGCTATCAAGGGTTTCCCTTGAAAGTCGATAATGTTTTTGTTAGAAATGCGTTTAGAGCCTCCTCTTGCAGGGATAATAGCGATTCGGTCTTTTTTTGTTACCATAATGTCCATCCTCCGTCGTAGTTTAGGTTATGCCCTGTCATGGCAGTACAATCTTCTGATAGTAAAAAACGAATAGGTGCGTAAAGCTCGTTTTCGTTTAACATTCTACCTTGTGGTGCAAGGTTTTGATAGCGATTCAAAAAGGACTCATTCACTCGTCCTTCAACTCCACCATACGAAACAGCATTAACTTGTATATTTTGCTTGGCTAATCTTACTGCCAATTCTTTGGTAAGATGCAACATGGCAGCTTTACAAGTTCCATAGTTGATGGGCGATTGTTGGTGAGGATTGTCATATAGTTTTAAATTAGGAGCAACTACACCGTACATAGAAGCTATATTGATAACTCTTTGCAGGTTTGCTTTTTCCTCTTTTGCCAAAAACATGGTAAGTTCGTAAGGAATAGTTACAGCAAATTTAAACTCACCCAACCAGTTTTCTATTTCGGTATGTGCATTTTCGTTTATTTTGAGATAATCAATGTTTCGGGCATTGTTTATTAAGGCTTGTGGATAAAGGTCATGCTTTTGAAAAAATGCAGAAAGCGTATCGAGCAGATTATTACTCTCTAAATCTACGGCAATCCCAAAAACACATGGGCTTTTTTGAGTAATGTATGCAGCTTCTATTTCTCTAATTTTGTCGCTATTTCTTGAAGTAAAGATAACAGAATAGCCATTATTCACTAAGCCGTCAATAAGCCTTTTGCCAATCTTTCCTGTAGCTCCAGTGAGCAGCACTGTATCAATGTTATTATTTTTCATATCTATAAAAGTCCTTTTTCAATAATTTCAATTACTTGTAAGGTTTGCGCTCTTGGGATACGATTTTCTCGTGTCTTTACTTGGATAATAAACTCTTTTAACGCCGCCCTAAAAGCATTAAAGGAGTCTTTGAAAATCAATTTCACAGTTTTCTTTTCGCCTGTAACTTCTAAATACAAAGGCGTGTTTGCTTTCTGTAAATTGCTTATCGTAACGATAATTTCTTCATTTGCTACAAAAGAAAGTCTGTGGTAGTTGTTTATCTTATTACACCTAAATTCTGAAACTTTGGGGAAATTTAACAAAACTAACACTGGCTCTATAACGTGAATAGCATATTTTTCCCAGCTTTTTGGCGTATATGCTTGTATGCTGATTATTTTTCCTATATCCTCTCGCTGTTGGGCATCAAGTTCAAACTCCTTTGCATAACGCAAAGCCGAACAAGTATAAACTTGACTATCAAATTTTTGATTTTCTAAGATAAACTTTGCAGTAAAAGGTAGTTGGGCAAGTGGTTTATCTATATAAATAGGAATGCCAGCCTCTAAGTATGACTTGGAAAAGTAAAAATGATTTTCAGCATCATCTCTTGCTAAGAGCAAAGCATCTACTTTTCCAATCATATCTTCTAAGTTACTCGCTACATTGGGAATCTTAGACGATTTAGCAATATGCTCTGATATACTTTTATCTTGCGTATAAACATGAGTTACTTCTGCTTCACTATATAAAAAGTTTTCAGGATATTTCTGAACTGATAGGTATTCAGGGATAGCAGGGAAAGGGCAATCTTTCATATAGTTCATATCAAAACCATTGAAAATAGCTGCCCACGAATAAGGGTGTCCATTTCCCTCGCTCATTCCAATAATGCCTAATTTTAGTTTTTCCATCTAAAAGGTAAAATTATATCTTCGTTTTGTTCTTGTAAAGAGTTGAAATCAATACTTTTAAACCACGTTTTGTGTGTGTCAAAAGTTTCGATAAGTTGGAGGTTTTGTTTTAAATCCGCTATTCCACTTAATCCCAATAAGACCTTATCGAGGTGCGGATTTTGCAGCGCAAACCAAAGTGGAAGAGCTGCCTTGCTAATTCCTGCCTCTTTTGCTAAGGCTGCTAAGTTCGCTAATTTTTTGTTCACTGTGGCAAAGTGTGGCGCAATTTTTTCCAAAGGCATCAAAAACAAACCCTGCAAAAAGACCGAACGCACGTGAATTTCTATTTCTTTGGTTTTGAGCTTTTCAAAATAAGGCTCAAAGCGTCTATCAAAAATATTGTAGGGAATTTGTAATAAATCAAAATCTATTTTTTGCTCAAAAAGTTGCTCTAATTGCTGTGGGTAGTACAATGAAAAACCTATTTTTTCAACTTGCTTGGAAGTCTTCAAATCTTGCATCTGCTGCCAGAGGGTAGGATTTTTTTCAAAATCATTGAAATCGTGCAAAAGATAAGCATACAACTTTTTACAACCCAACGCTAAAAGTGAAGTTTCTAAGTCTTTTTTAGGCGAAACACTTTGCGCTGCCATCTTAGAAATAATTTGAAAATCAGCGTTTTGCACTTTCAAAATCTGTCCCAAAACGTTTTCGCTTTCGCCATAAGCACGTGCCGTATCGAGTAGCGAAATGCCACTACTCTGTGCTAAGTCCAAAATCTCGATAACTTCGCTCATTGGCACTCTCCCCCGCTCATTGGCAATGCCATAATCGAGACCAAATTGCACCGTCCCGATGCCGATTTTTTTTGTGTAGTTTTGCATAAAGCCTTAACCTTTTAAATAGAAAACAGTATCGATAAAAAACAGAACATGATTATAGGTTAAGACATTTTTATCATGCAAGTCTTCAAGGATAACTTTACTCTACCCGATGAAATTTGGATAGAA
>JAFIER010000206.1 GCA_020832465.1 Bernardetiaceae bacterium | reverse complement strand
TCAAATGCTTTATCCTCGATATTTTCTACAATGTCGTAGCGCAGGCTTCTCTTTTCACGTGTTGTGAGCATCTGGTTTTGTACTAAGGTATGCTTGAGAGCTTCTTGTAATAGCTCTTGCTCTCGGTCTGAAATTTCTTTTACAAATGTGGGGAGCATAGGCAGTGTGCTGTTAAGGACTTCTGTCATATTTCCCGCCGATGAGCGAATCGCCCCGAGTGGTGTATTAATTTCGTGTGCAATATTAGCGACGAGTTGCCCGAGCGTAGCCATTTTTTCAGATTGAATGAGTTGGGCTTGTGAGCTTTTGAGTTCTTGTAATGTTTTTTCGAGTTGTTCTTTTTGTTCCTGTGTTTTCATCTGTGCTTCGAAGAGCAGGTTCATATTCTCTTGTAACTCTTTTTCTGAAATTTCGAGCTGTATATTTTTTTGCTTGCTTTCTTTTAGTGTTTTTTCTAAAACAGTTTTTTGCACTTCTATTTTTCTTTGTGTTTTGGCGAGCTGCTCGAGGTTCTGTGTGAGCTCCTCTTCTGAGGCAAGGAGTTTGTCGTTCTGTTCGAGTACTGCATTTTGTGCTTTGATGCGTTGCAAAGTAGCGACAAGGCTCGAAGCTAAGGATTTTAGTATAGCAATCTCTTCATCACTTGCCGAGCGGTTTTGCGTACAGTCATCAAAACCTATAAAACCATAAAACTCACCCAAAACAAATATAGGCAAAAGCATAATTGTTTTGATGCCTTGACTTTGGAGTAGTTTTTTGAGTGCATCATTACTACTTATTTCGGAAACAATGGCTTCGTAAAACTCATTTTTAGTCAGTTTTTCTGTAAGTGCTCCAAATGTTTCTATTGGTAGTTGCTGCAGTTGAGGGTTATCTATTTCTTGGGCTATACCATTTCTAACCCATTCTATTTTTTGGCTTGTTAGAAGGACTTGCGTTTCGGGGTCTTTGCTATTTTCGAAATAATATACTCTATCTACTTTCATAGCTGTGCCGATGTATTCCATACTTTTAGATAAAGCTCCAAACCAGTCTTTTTCTACCACAAGATGTTCGTTGGCTTTGGCAATAGCCCCTAGAAGTTGGCTTTTATATACAGCTTTTTCCTCAGCTTTGACAAGCGATTTTTGTAAAATTTGTAAACTGGCTAAGTTTTGCTTGAGTTCTTCCTCGGAGGCTTGTAGGGCTTTGTTTTGCTGCTGAATCAGTTGCTCAGCTTGCTTTCTCTCGCTGATATTATGCACCATAGCAATTATCTTTTCTGTACCGAAAGGCGAAAATCTTGCTTCAAAGTCGAGCATAGCTTCGCCCATAGGCATCTGATATTCTAAGGTTTCTTGCTTTTGGTTGTTCAACACCGCCTCTATTTTTTCAGCCATAGACGCTGCCAAAGACGGAGGCAGTACTTCGCTTGCTTTTTTGCCCATAAACATTTCGGGCGGCATAGCCAGTTCTTTTTCATTGCCCGCTTTGTATTCCAAAAATGTTCCTTCGGCATCAAACACAAAGACCAAATCGGGAATGGCATTGAGCAAAGACTCGCTATAAGCTTTTTGGCGTAATAGATCCTCTTCGGCTTTTTTCTGTTCTGTAATATTCATCATGACCCCATCGAGCCATTGGGGGTTTCCTTGTTCATCGTAAATGGCTTGCCCCTTCTCCGCTACCCAAATATATGTATCGTCCTTGCGCCGCATACGATACCGCATATTGAAAGCAGTCTTCTTTTTGACGGCTTCTGCTACACGCTTATCTACTAAAGCTAAATCTTCGGGGTGAATAAGTTCTACAAACGAACGTTTTTTGTTTCGGATAAAATCATCGGCGGGGTAGCCCGTCATGCGCTCTACCTCATCGTTGATAAAGTGCATGGTATAAAACTCATCTAAGGCGCAACGGTAGGAAATTCCGCGCATATTGTTGATGATAGAGCTAAACTGCTGCTGGCTTTCGCGCAAAGCAACTTCGGCTTTCTTACTACTTATGGTAGTGGCTAAGTTGGCGGCTAAGGTTTCTAAAATATTGATTTCTTCTTGTGAAATATCTCGTTCTTGCATGCAATCGTCAAAACCTATTACGCCAAAAAACTCACCTTCTATAAAAATAGGTGCTGCTGTTAGCGAATAAATATTTTGAGCAATGAGTAATTGTTTTAAAGCCTCGCCTGTTACTTTTGACCTTGAAGCTACAAAAACTTGATTTTGCAAAATTTTGACAGCTATTTCATCAAGAGCTGCCAAAGGCATATTTTGCATATCGGGGTTGTCTATTTCGGCTGTGGCATACTGCGAAACCCATTCTATTTTTAAGGTTATGAGTATTTCATCACTTTCAGAATTAGGCACTCTCTCGAAATAATAGACCCTATCTACGCCTACTCTTGTACCTATTTCTGCAAAGCCTTTGGCTAAGGCTTTTTGCCAATCGCTTTCTTCCAACAGATAGCTGTTTGATAAGGCAATCGCCTCCAAAAAACGGGCTTTATTTTGTGCTTGTGTTTGGGCTTGTAGTAAATTCTCCTGTGTAGCGTTTAGTTCCTCGAGATTTTGGCGCAGCTCTTCTCCAGAGGCTTGTAACTCCTCATTTTTCTGTTGAAGCTCTTGTTCGGCTTTTTTGCGTGCTGTAATATTACGGGAAATAGCCACCATATAGCCTTTGCCGTCCACCTGCACATTTCTTACGGACACTTCTACGGGGAACTTCTTGCCTGTTATTCGATTGGCATTCTCACTTTCTATGACCATTACGCCTGCTTGCTTCACCTCTTTTACGTGTGCCTGCCATGCACCGTCAGCACCAAAAATGGGTTCTATATCGCGCACTTTGTAGTGTGTAATTTCTTGGGGATTTAAGCCTAATCTTTCGGCTGCCACGTGATTCATATAGACGAAATTGCCAGCCTCGTCGGAGGCTTGGATAGCGTCAGTAGAGGCATCTATGAGGTTTTGCAATAGGTTTAACTGGGTAAAACTATGTTGTAAACTCTCCTGCGTAGCGTGCAACTCTTCTAAGTTTTGGCGAAGTTCCTCTTCGGAGGCTTGTAGGGTTTGGTTTTTAGTTGCAATTTCAGACAACATGAGTTTATTGTCTTGATTTTGTAAGCAGGCTTTTATAGCATTCGATAGTTTAGCATTTATTCTTACTAAGGATTGACAAACCGTTACGGGGATTTGGTGTGCACTAAGCAATAGCAAATAGCCGTAATCAGGCAGTTCGAACCAATATATAAATTCTTTTGTGCTTACTTCTATGGCTAAAAAACTATGAGGAATTTTTTCAGGGATTTGCTCTATAGCGTATTGATAGAGCGTATTTTTATTTAAGGCTCGAACACGTGGATTGGCAAAAACTATCTCTTTTTTATTGTCAAATATAAGAGCTGCGCTACAGTTTAGTTTTTGCAAGTAAGTATGTAATGCTCCCTCGAGCATAGGTTTAAGCTCGAGGCTTTGCCCAATGCTCATGGCTATTTCGTAATATATTTTGAGATAGTCTTTGCTATTGTCCATATTGTTAGTTGTCTTTAAGATTTATAATAACCGCAGTCTTATTGTAAAATTCCAAGTAAGTTCCTTGGTTATTTGCAATTTCGCCCAAAGTGCAAGCACCAACCATAGGTAAATTTTCTGTAGCTACAGCTTCGAGTTCTTTATTGAAGTCATCACCCAAAAATAGTACGCGCGATATGCAGTCAATAAATATACGTATTACATCATTATTTTTTTTTGAATTTTCAGAAGTTTCTCGTGCTTCTCTTGCGGCATCTATCAAGCCCTGTGCGCTACCATTGAGAATATCAATAAATACACCTTCGGGGACTTCACCTACACAAACTAAGGCTTGCGTTTCGGGTTGCAAAAATAGAGGGTCGCGTACAACCATTTCAGCATCTAATTTGACAATACCGAAAGGATATGCTTTAGCTATATCAAAAAAATTGGTATCATCAAAAACAAGACCGCTGTGCTTTTCTACCACTTCTTTATACACTTCAAAAGCGGGTCTATGATTAAGTGTTTTGATGACTGTATTTTCTGAACTTGTAACCTCAAAAGACCCCGCAATAGTCTTCCAGCCGTGTTTTACGCCTAATGCACTTTGCATATCGAGAAGTCCTATAATGGCACAATCTTCTAAAAGCCCTTGGTTGCTCAATATACAAGGCTTTTGCTTGAGTGTAAGTGAGCCACCACCACCGCCAATAAAATTGGTATCGAGTCCAAAAACATTGAACAAGGAGTGAATAAAGTTACCGATGCGTTGCGATAAACCGTCCACAAATACGATGGTAGTGGCTGCATTATCTACTTCTGGAAAGGCTTCGTCGATAATATCAGCATAAAACTGACGCTCATCGCTTAAGCCTTCAATAATGGCTACATGCATAGACTTCTCTAAGCCCAAAACAACAGTTCCTTTTGTAAAATGCGAGGTTTCGTAAATGACCTCTGGAAAAGTTGCGCCAATAATTGGCTTTTTGATTGCTTGCAAAATAGCATTGACTTTATCAGGTGTAAAATCATTACCGTCAGCCGCCAAAATGAGCATTGATTTTATCTGTGCATTGGCTTCGAGCTCCTTCAAAATAGATTGAAGGTTGGCTATGCTTCCTGTGTTATCAAATTTTGTAATCATTTTAATTTAAAGTTATTTGAGTTAAATATTAGTACATTTTTATGATATATTTGCTAAGTTTTTTTCTATTTAGGTGTATGTATAAGTTGCGCTGGTAGTCTTAAAGATGTAATGCTCAAAGTCTTTCAAAACTAACAGTTCTCAAAGAACTGTTAGTTTTAAGCATTACTTGTTATACACTACCGTTGCGCTATGGGCAAACTTACAAAAAAGGTCGTGCCTACGCCATCTTTGCTTTCAAACCAAATTTTACCTTCGTGTTTTTCTACGATTTTTTTGAAAATATCTATGCCTAAGCCCCTTCCTTCGCCCGCTTTTTTAGTGGTAAAAAAGGGCTCGAAGATACGGTTTTGAATATCTTTGGGAATGCCACCACCTGTATCGCTGATGCTAATAAGTATGTTTTTGTTCTCTTCTGTTTTTGTCGTAATTTCCAAAGTGCCTTCATTTCCCATGGCTTGTATGGCATTATAAATCAAGTTTGTCCATACTTGACTAAGCTCATCTATAAAGCATTTGTATTGGGGTAAGTCGGCAAAATTGCGAATAACTTTGATGCCGTGCTTGAGTTGGTTTTGATAAAGCGTAAGCGTAATTTGTAGGCTTTCGTTAATATCGGCATCTTTTTTCTCCCCGCTTTGGTCTTGTCGTGAGAAATTTTTGAGTGCAAAGATAATTTTAGCAGCGCGCTCTGTAGCGGTTACGATGTTTTTGTTGGCACGCAAAATACTTGTTAGTTCGTAAGCAAATTGTAATATTTGGGTAGATTTCGGCTGTTCGAGGATTTTAAAATAGAGTTCTGGGTTGTTGTAAAGTCCCATATCTACGATTAAGTCAGCGAGGTTATCGGTATCCTTTGCTTGTAAATTTTCAAATGCTTTATCTTCGATATTTTCTACAATGTCGTAGCGCAGGCTTCTTTTTTCACGTGTTGTGAGCATCTCGTTTTGTGCTAAGGTATGCTTGAGTGCTTCTTGTAATAGCTCTTGCTCTCGGTCTGAA
>JAFIER010000199.1 GCA_020832465.1 Bernardetiaceae bacterium | reverse complement strand
GTCTCAAAGAAATGTTATTTCTATATGGAGCATGTCCAGTAGTATGACACTTATTTATAAACAAATCACTCTATTATGAATGCAAACTTATATTTGGACAAGAACAACAATATGATTAAAATGTCAAATTTTAATCATTTTAATGGTGAGGCAGTTTTTCATAACCTCGCTGCTAAATTTGTGATGCGGGGCGAAGAGACCTATATTATAAAAGACAAAAAGTATGTGGTCAAAAAAGGCGAGTATATAATCGCAAACAATAATACCTTAGCCGAAGTGAGTATTAAGAAAAAAGCTTTGGGGCTGTGTGTAGATATTTCTAATCGCATTGTTCTTGAGGCTATCAATCATCATTTTAAAAATAAGGATTTTGAAGAGTTCGTATTATCAGACAAATTTCTTATCAATACATACAACATTAAGAATACAGTTTTAGGAAGCAACTTAAATCAAATTGCTTGTGCCTTATCAAAACGGCAACAACAAGATAGTTTTTTCAATACAGAGTTATTTTATCACCTTGCTGAAAGTATTATATTGGATCAATCTAAGATTTTTAAACAGTATTCACAGCTAAATTTTCGGAAGCTATTTATAAATCAAGAAAATTTTAGAGCTTTATGGCAGGCAAAAATTTATATCGAAGAGCATTATATGCAAAATTTAAAAATAAAAGACCTGCTTCCTCTCGCCTGCATGTCGGAGTATGCTTTTATACGCCTTTTCAAAACTTCATTTGGATTATCGCCTCATCAATACCTTATTCAAATGCGTTTGAAGCAAGCCAAACGGCTTTTGATGCAAGGTGAGTTAGTGCAAGATGTAGCCATAATGGTAGGTTTTGCGGATATGCCATCTTTTAGCAAATCGTTTAAACAGCACTTTAAGATCCCCCCCTCCCAACTCCTTTCTAAATAAGCAATTTTTGACAATAAACATATACTAAACGCTTTTTATCTTTGTAATAATCAAAATTAACCACCAGTACTTTTTATTATCTTTATAGCTATCTGTTTATCAGATATTTATCCAAATAATAAGTGCTGCTGTTTTTGTACACTTACTTATTACATCACTTTAAAGGTTTAGAGAAAATGAAATATGTTATCGTATTGCTTACTTATTTGCTATTTAGCCTTAGCTGTCAGCTTGCTCAAGCGCAAGGAGATTTAAAAAGAAAAGCCGCTTTGGGTGCTCGATTAGAGTTTGCAGAAAACAGTATCCGAATTGTCGAAGCCGTACAAGGGACTTCTGTTGCTATCAAACTTCAAAAAGGCGACATCATTCAAGAAATCAATGGCACTAAAATCAATGATTATGAAAGTCTTATCTCTGTTATTTCTAACAAAATAGCGGGCGACCCGATAGAAATAACTATACTCAGAGACTCGAAAGCAACAACCTTGACAGGCAACTTTGCAGGTGTGCCACTCGAGACTTCTGCTTATTCGGACGTAATCTACGACCAAGCCGCTTATAAAGATGGGCAGCTTCGGGTTATCATAAACAAACCCAAGCAATCTGGCAAACTCCCAGCACTGCTTTTTATACCCGGATATACTTGCTCTTCTATTGACAATCTGGCAGAAAATCATCCCTACAAAAGAATGATTGATGCTTACGCAAAAGCTGGATTTGTTACTTTGAGAATAGAAAAAAGTGGGCTGGGCGATAGTTATAATACCCCACCTTGCGAATCTTGCGATTTGTATGATGAGATTGAAAACTTTGAAGTAGGATTAAAAAAACTGAAATCTTTGCCCTATGTAGATACAACCAAAGTTATCATTATGGGGCATTCTATGGGCGGCATCATAGCACCAGCATTAAGCGCAAAGCACAATGTAGCAGGCGTAATTGTGTATGGTACTACAGCTAAATCTTGGTTCGAGTACCAAATAGAAATGTATCGTGTGCAGCACCTTTTGGCAGAAATGGAACCTTTAGAATACGAAAAATCAATTACGGATCAGTACGAACTCAATTATCGTTTTTTTGTAGAAAAGGAGCGTTTGGAAGATTTAGCCAAAGACCCAAAAAATGATACAATCCTCAGAACACAATGGATGTATGACGGAAAAGGTATGATTTATAGCAGGAATGCTGAATATTGGCGACAAATACAAGATATGCCACATTTAGAAAATTGGAAAAATACAAATGCTAAAGTACTTGTGCAGTTTGGCGAATCAGATTTTCAAGCCTTCTCAAAAGCCGACCACGAACAAATAGTGCGTACTGTAAATTATTATCACCCCGATAATGCGACTTTACAAGTCTTCCCCGAGACGGATCATTATTATGCAAAGTCTGGTACTATGAAAGAGGCTTTTGATAAGTTTAATAATCAACAATACATGCAGCTTTTTGATGCCTATAACTTTGATGTAGGCAATAGTGCCGTAGCGTGGAGCTTGGAAGTCATCAATGGTGAAAATAAATCCTCTTCAAAAGTACAAAAATGGAATAAATTAGATACTGAATATTACCCTGGCAAGCAGGACAATATTTATTTTGTAGATGAAAGCACGGGCTGGTACGTCAATGGCTACGGAAAAATTTTTCATACTAAAGACGGGGGCAAAACTTGGGAAAAACAGTGGGAAAAAGAAGGCTCTTTTTTTAGAACGATTGCATTTATAGACAAAAATATTGGGTTTGTCGGCACGGTCGGAACGGATTATTTTCCTAATGTAACGGATACGATTCCGCTCTACAAAACCACAGATGGCGGCAAAACATGGAATCCCGTAGCCTACGAAGGACCTTATGTAAAGGGGTTGTGTGCCATTGATATTGTAAAAGAACCGTATATCAACCACGGAAAAACAGATTATAAATATCATATTTATGCCGTAGGGCGAGTCGGAAGTCCCGCTAATATGCTGGTATCGCACGATGGTGGGCAGACGTGGAAGGCTCAATCTATGAATACAGACTGCAAAATGCTCTTCGATATATACATGACCGACAAAAATAATGGCTTTGTTTGTGCAGCTACCGACGAGGATATTGCAAAATCAAATGCTTTAATCTTAAAAACTGCTGACGGCGGAAAAACGTGGCAAAAGGTATATCAATCTAACCGACCATTTGAGACTACTTGGAAAGTGGCTTTCCCGACCGATAAAGTAGGATATGTTACGATTCAATCTTACAATCCCGACCCACAAGTGGCGCAACAAAGAATAGCAAAAACAACCGATGGCGGTAACACATGGGTAGAGTTTGATTTGGTACAAGATGCACAAGCAAGAGAATTTGGTATTGGTTTTATAGATGAAAAGCACGGTTTTGTAGGCACGGCAAACGCTGGCTACGAAACTCAAGACGGGGGAAAGTCGTGGGCTAAAATTGATTTGGGAATAGCCTGCAATAAAATCAGAATTTATAAAACAAAAGAAAAAATATATGGATTTGCTATTGGTTTAAATGTTTTTAAATTTGAATAAAACTTCATAACACTATACATCTTTCCATAGCTTGGGGTTTGCAAACCCCAAGCTATGGAAAGATGGGCTTAGAACTAACATTTTTTTGAGAAATGTTAGTTCTATATGGAGAATGTCTAGTAGTATGAGAGGCATACTATCCCACAAAAAAACAAATAAATACCTTTATTCCGCTACTTGATTATACAAATAACGCAGAAGCATTTCACTATCTTCTTTGCTTACAAAAAGCGGTGGCTTTGCGCCATATTTTTGAATGGCATCAGGCATAAGCGCATGATCTTCTAAAGGAGAATCAAGGTATTTTTGTATTGCTTTGACAAAATTAGCCTCCCGGGGATATGCCTTGATATAAACATCACTAACACTTCTCATAGAGGGTGCGATTTGTATATCACCCTCTGCTATGGGCTTGGCATTATGACAAATATAACAATTAGATTCCAAAAGCATGACCGCCTGTTTGGCATCAATAGGTTCTTTTTTTTCTATTGAAGCCTCTTTTTCCTCTTGTTTTTGCACACTACTCGCCTTTTC
>JAFIER010000195.1 GCA_020832465.1 Bernardetiaceae bacterium | reverse complement strand
ATGTTGTACTGCTCTTACTTTATTTGTACATCTTAGCAACCGCTATGGGAAAACTTTGGGAAACGCATAATCTTTTTTATGTTATTACTAACTTCTCAAAACCAGCACTGAAAACCTTCAATTAGCCTTGGAAACACGACTCATTTTGGGTAAAGTTTGAGTAAGAGCAGTACAATTATTAAAACGACCATCTCGCTACCCACTTTGCAGGTGGGGGCATCTACATATATATCAAAATTACATACATTCTCTGTAATCTTCCCCAGCTTGAAAACAAGCATCTTCAACCTTTTCTCTCACCGTACTGCCCTAAATTTATGATATGCAATTATAGTTTTTGGCAGTGCGGTAGCGAAAAAATATCCAGAGAGTAGGCACTTCTTTTTATTTTTTACTCGAGACTTCGTATTGGCAGTGCTTTTATACCAATCTATGAATTATCATGCGACTTATTATTTTTTCTATAGCAATTATCGTATCTTTGCACGAGTTTTGCGTAAGGCAATACTAATGGCACAAGCAATGCTTCGGAGATTATGAGTTAAGTATTTGACAATCAAAAAAATAATTTAGCATTATTGAGTTTTTGTGTTATTTACCTGTTTTTTTTATTTTGGCAATAGGCTTATTTATCTGTTGCTTTAGAGGGCTTTCCAATAGTTATTTGCATTGGTTAGCATTTTCTAATTGTAAAAAACGTGATACAGTTTACTATTATAGAAAATTCTTATTATGAAGAGTACATTTTTAATGTTTCCAGTTTTAGCTTTAGGCTTATTTATTTATAGTCTTAGCATGTCTGATTTGAGGAGTGGCGCAAGTACTGTGGTTGCTGAGGAGGTTAAGGTGGGCAAACCTGCACCTGATTTTGAGCAAAACACAGTAGATGGGGAGTCCTTTAAGCTTTCGTCTTTGCGCGGCAAGTACGTATTGATAGATTTTTGGGCGAGTTGGTGCGGTCCTTGTCGTCGTGAGAATCCTGATAATGTCAAGATGTATGACCGTTTTAAAGGTTCTAATTTTGAGATTGTGGGTGTTTCTTTGGATAGGGATAAAAACAGCTGGGTTCGTGCTATTGAAGCGGATAATCTTGAGTGGATTCAAGTGTCTGATTTAGGCTTTTGGGATAATGCTGTTTCAAGACAATATGGTGTGCGTTCTATTCCTCATACAGTTTTGATAGACAAAAAAGGAATAGTGCTTGCAGTGGGTCTTCGTGGGAAAGCTCTTGAGAAAGAAATTGCCAAGCATATAAATTAATCATTGCACATCAAATATTTTTTATTTGCTTTGTAAAGTCTGTTGCTTAGCTACAAAAGCTCTCCTTTTATGGTAGGTATTTTGCTTACCTTGTAGGGAGGGCTTTTTATTTATAGGAATTTCAAAACACTATGTTTTGAATTAGGCTTATATATTTTGTACTATAAACTTTATCATACTTTTTGGCGTATGCTACAAGTATAGATTTGTGCTTAAAATCAAAGACAAAATCCTTACTGTAATAATTTTTTATCTTAGTAAAGATTTACTATCTTGTGTGTTGTTATCTTTGTAGTGCTTGTGTATTTTGTATAAGCATAGCTAAATTTTAAAAATTTTGTCTTTAAAAGTGCTCAAATTTCGTTAAAAACAGATATATTTGTTTTCATAAACTTTGCATAAATGCGATATAAAACCTTTGATATATGAGAAAAATAACCCAACTCTTAACGCTCTGCTTACTCATAAACCTGTTATGTGCAGACTACTTTATGCTTTACGCAGCCGATGATGAGCCTCGTACGGTTATGCAGCCTGTTGTGGCGCGTGCTTCTTCGGAATACTTGAATATTTATAGTGTTGAAGTAAGCGAAAGCAAAACTGTTGTTACTTTTGAGATTACTTGTATGGACGAGAGTGGCTATGAGTTTGTATCTCCGCCTTCTGCTGGTGCACTGCTGATGCGCATTGGCACTCGTGAGAATTTTGTGCTCAAGGCAGCTGAAGGTACTCATTTTGGTACTATAAAATGTGATATGATGAGTGTCAAATACGCAAGTTTTGTATTTGAACCTTTACCCAAAGATACGCAATTTTTTAGTGTAAGTGGGGGTGCTGAAGGCGAAGGTAGCGAATTTTCGTTTGAAGATGTATTACTTTACGACCTTGAGGAGGCTGAAGCACTTGCCCAAACAGATTATCCCTATTTTCAAATCATACTTGGGCAGCATTACCAAAGAGAATACGACTACGAAAA
This sequence comes from Bernardetiaceae bacterium, assembly GCA_020832465.1. GTDB lineage: Bacteria > Bacteroidota > Bacteroidia > Cytophagales > Bernardetiaceae > JAFIER01. Next base: position 8,679 of record JAFIER010000195.1, on the reverse strand, counting down.
AGCACAGCAGTATCTCAATATGTATGCCGAGAGTATTTCTAAAGAAAAAGGCGATGCTTCAAAAGAGTATTTAGAAGCCCTTAATTATTTGATACAGCTTAATTTGAGCATAGGTAACTACGAAGATGCAGAAGAGATAGCCTTGCAAACAGTGGCTACTTTGGGCGAAAATAATCCTATGGTTGCGGATATTCTCTATACCTTAGGCGATGTGTATCAGGTATTGGGAAATCATCAAGATGCTGTAAGTACATACATAGATTATTTGCGTAAGCGAGAAATGGATAAGCAACCTAAGCCCTCAGAATACTCTACAATAAATAACTTAGTAGCTTACTCTTTTGCCTCTATGGAAGATACTACAAGCCGTGTACCCGTAGCCGTAGGCGTACATTTTGATTTGCCTAAGCTCAAAGGTGGTACAGCACAAATGAGGGTTTTTGCCGTAGGCGCAACTCACTTTAAAATGAGCGAAAAAGAAAATTTTGAAGGGGCGGACTGGAAAGAGTATGAAGCGGCTATGGATATTACTCACAAGCCTGCTGTTGATACTCAAAAAATTTATTTTCATTTTAAAGACGAAAAAGATAACAAATCAGATGTCTTTGAAGTGGATATAGCCAAACGTAAAAAGTAGGCACAAGAGCAAGTCATACAAGTCATATAAGGGAAAACTTTTAATTTGCCCTTTGCTTTATTAGTTGCGCTAACTATGTAATATTAGAAGTAACATTTCTCAGGGAAATGTTACTTCTGATATTGGGCGATATAGCCATAAGTGATTATCATACTACTATACATTTTTGCATAGCGTAGGGTTTGCAAACCCTACGCTATGCAAAAATGGGCTTAGAAATAACATTTCTCAAAGAAATGTTATTTCTGGCTGTTACTGGCTGTTAAATGTATAGTAGTATGAGTGATTTATTACTTTATGCGATGGAACGCTCAAAAAAGACTTTTTAAAGGCATGTATGATGCGCGCCCTTTAAAAGGTCTTTTTTATTTTTTACCCGTCAATAATATGAAAAAACTCGATACAAATCAAAGTATAGAACTTTTGTTACAGTTTGCTACACTTGCAGGGGATTTAGAATTGACTTATCATCAATCAACCCATAAAATTTCATTGCAACGGCAACAGAATAATCTTTTGCATTTTCGGCTACCGCTTACTTTCCCAGCATTGCCTACTGACGAGCAGGGTAGGGTTAGTGCTATGGATCTACAGGCTTACATTCAAGATATTCCGCTTATGCCTAAGCCCTATCTCTTACTTTTGCTTCAAGCGGGCTATGCGGCTATAGGGTATTGTCAGGGTGGTGAGATACAAAAGCATAAGGTAATAAGAAAATATATGGTACGCAAAAAACAAGGCAAAGCACAGCTCAAGCATCTCAACAGCAAAGGCAAGTCGCGTGCTGGCTCTCGTATAAGATTGGCTAATACTGTAGATTTTTTTGAAGAAATCAATGCTAAAATAGCAGAATGGCATGTCATAGATAAAGTAGCGCATATTTTTTATAGTGGTACGAGTGATATGTTGCATTTGCTTTATCAGTCTAAGGTAGCAGCCTCTTTTGATAAAAAAGATCCTCGTTTACGCAAACTTCCTTTTTTTACAGATAAGCCTTTATTTAAAGTATTGGCACATGCAAACTATCTGCTTCGCTTAGGCGAGCTGATAGAAGTGGGTGATGTAGAAGGTTACAATTTTGATTTTCTTGATGCTGATGACGTTATAGATTGGTAGGTTGCCTTTGATAAGTTTTGAAGTTTTTTTGTATCCTAATGTGTACGCCAAGTTAGTAAATTGGCTTACGCCGTTTCAGAACTAACAGTTTTTCGAAAACTGTTAGTCCTGGTTTTTCTCGAGTTCAGCAATTTTCTTTATGGCTTTATCGAGTTCTTTTTGTAGTGCTGCTTGTTTGGCTTCTGCTTCTTCGCTTACTTTTTGCATTTCGTCAAAGGCATCTCTCATAATGATTTCTTGGGATTCCATTTGTTCAAAAATTTCTTTTTGTTCTTGCAAACTTTGCTCTAAGGCTTGTGTTTTATTTTTTTCTTCTGTGATATCCGTACCGATATGAATGACTTTCTCGAGTTTGTTTTTGTTATCCATAACAGGGTAGTAAGCTCCTCTAATCCAGAAAGTATTGCCTTCTTTGTCTTTTCGTTCACCTTCGCTTTCTACGGGTATTCCTCTTCTTAGGTTTTCCCATAGATTTACGTATTGGCTTGAATTTTCTATGCCATCTTTGAGTATTTTAGTAGCTTTAGCCTGTACGAGTTCGTTTCGTTGGTATTTTGTAAGCTCAAGATATTTATCATTGATAGATATGATTCGCCCTCTGGGGTCTATAATGATCATACCAGCTGATTTATTAATGGCGTTGAGCTGGGCTTCGAAATCTCTATTTTTTCTTTCGATGGCTTCTTGCGTACTTTGGAGCTCTTCCATGTTTTGCCTCATTTCTTCTTCTTGTTCTTTCATTTGCTCTGCCATTTGCTGTGCATCTTCGAGTAGTCTTCGCATACGCTCTCGGTTTCTGACGCTCGCAAGTGTGGCTGCAAAGCTTTCAGCTATTCGCTCAATGAACTCGATTTTATACTTAGGAATTTCGCCCATAAAAGCCATTTCTATAACCCCAAATACTTGTTCGTTTACTTTCAATGGTACGATGATAATCGCTCTTGGGTTGGCTTCACCAAGTCCGGATTTGATATGTATATAGTCTTTAGGCACTTCAGTAACGTATATTGTTCGCTCTTCTTGCCAGGCTTGTCCTGCTAATCCTTCTCCTGCTTGAATTTGTTTTTCGATATATTTTTTCTTTCCCCATGCATAGCAACCAGTAAGTTCGAGCTGTACGTTGCTTTTATCGATATCCATGCTTTGCGTTTCGGCATTGAGCAAAAACACCCCTCCTTGATTTCCACCTGTATATTTAACGAGTTCGACGATAATGGCTTCTGAAAACCGGTCAATTGTATCGTGATTTTCTCTTAAAAGATCTGCAAATATGGCGAGTCCTTCACTGCTCCAGTTTCTTTTTTGGTCTTCTTCCGAGACTTTTTCTAAGTTATCTCTCATGCCAAGAAGTGCATTACCGAGCACGTCTTTATCGCTAAGTGGCTTAAAATTAACTGTATAACTACCAGCACCGATTTTTTTAGCAAATTCAGAGGTATTTCTCAGTCCAAGAATGAGTTGGTTTAGTGCTTGTGCCATTGCACCGATTTCGTGTTTTCCAAAGTTTGTATTAAACTCTTTGGGTATGATACCTATTGAGAGTTCGGATATGACCCGATTTACTTTTTTGATAGGGTCTGATACAATTTTATAAGTAAGCCAAGTGGCTGCTAATCCTGATATAAAAAGCATGAGTGCAAAAATACTAAGCATCCATTGTAGCCTAACAAAATACACTGTAAGTTGCTCTGCGGCTTGTTTTTCTTCTTTGAGTTTTTCTTCAGATAGGCGTTCGAGCTTGCTGATTAGCATTTCGGTGCGCGGGACGATAAAAAGATTTATTTTTTCTATGCTTTTGTTTCGTTTTTCGCCGTTATTATAGTCAGTGGGGTCATCAAGCCTTTGCATGATTTCTTTTTGCGCTTGTAATACTTCGTCATAATCGATAATAATAGAATCAATTAAAGCGACATTTTCTAGGTTTTTCCAATTTCTTTTTAAGTTTGAAATTCGGCTTTTGACTTGTGGGAACGCACGGTTATGGAGTTTGCGTAGTGCTTTTTTGTCATCGTCGTTTTCTGGTAGGTGTACCCAGTTGGTAATATACATACGGGATTGCGTGATGAGTAGCGTAAAATTGCTAATTTCTTCTACCGATGGCGTTATGACTTCAAAAGAGTTATCTATCATGCGTTGGCTTCTGACCAGAATTACAAGACTAGATATAGCTAACCCTGCTGCGATTAAAATCAGAGGGATATTAGCGAGAAGCACACGCCTGCCTATACTAAGATTAAATTTTCTCATATTTTACAAATAATCAATCAATACCGTACTTTTCGTTTTTATGCCTGTTTTCTGTAATTTTTTTTGATACAAACTCTAATGGTATAGAATAAGCTATCAGCCTTACTTTCGTCTTCAAAAAATTGAATTTGCAAAGGGCTTCCAGACTTTCTTATCAAGTCCACAAATCCAATATTTCCACCAGAGTGGTTTTTACGAATTACTCTTCGCTGCTGTTTGTAATATTCTCTGAGGTCTTCTTTTTTGATTATATTGACTTTATCGCATTTATTTTGTATGATTTCTTTATTTTCAGGGTTTACCCAGTTGCCAGCGGTGATATAATAGCGTGTGGGCATTTTTTCTATCATAATGAGTCCGCATCCAACTTCACGCTTATCGTGTTGGCAATAAGCGCGTTCGGTAGAATAATGATGAATATTTTGTGCCAGTTCTATAACTATGGCAAATAATCTTTTAGATATGAGTAAATCAGGCTCATTTTTTCGCATTTTAGCAGCGACGAGTGCGAGCATATCTTGTGACATTTGTCCTTGAAAGACAAAATTGATGTGCCTTTCTTGCAAATAGTTTTTAAAGTCTTTTAGGCTTTTACTGGGATTTGGGGTCGTTATATTCATCATGGTAGTTTATTTTTATTATATCGTAATAGCTATAATAGTCATATCGTCCCTTTGTTTTTGGCTACCCTGATAAGCATCAATTTCTTTAGAGAGTAGCTTGGCTTGCTCTTTTAAAGGCAGTTTGGCATGGGCTTCTATAAAAAGATATAGGTCTTGCGTACCGTATTTTTTCATTGTTGCGTTATTTTGATCAGCGATACCGTCTGTCATCATATAAATTGTAGTTTTAGGGGGCATTTGAATTGTTTTTTGCGTAAATGTACGCTCCTCTTCTTTTTGCCTACCTCCTATGGAACGAATATCTCCTCTTAGGACTTTGATTTTTTCTCCTTTTTGATATACAAGGGGTCTTTTTGCACCAGCAAAAATAACGTTTATATGGTCTGTATCGGTTTTTTTGTCTATTCTGCAAAGCGCAATATCCATACCATCATCATTTCGACTTTGTGCTTGTTTAAGTGCAAGGCGAATACGGCGATGCAACTCAGCTAAAATCATTGCGGGCTCTGTAATTGCGGCTTCATTGACAATTTCGTTGAGCATACGGCTACCTATCATGCTCATAAATGCACCTGGTACGCCATGCCCCGTGCAGTCTGCTACGGCTATAAATACATAATCTTTAAATTCTCTAAGCCAATAAAAGTCTCCGCTTACTACATCTTTGGGTCTAAATATAGTAAAAAAATCAGTAAAAACTGCACGAAAAGAATCTTCATTTGGCAAAATAGCATCTTGAATTGTTTTTGCGTATCTGATGCTATCCATAATGCGCAGGTTGCTATTTTCTATGGTTTTTTTAGCTTCTTTCAAAAATTCATAATTTCGGATATTATCTAAGGCTATAGCAATATAAGAGGCTAAGCCCTCGAGGATTGTTTTTTGTTTGTGGCTGTAAGCATGTCTTGCAAAACTCTGTACGGTAAGTACACCGAGCGGCTGGCTATTCATGCTTAGTGGCATATAAATCAGCGAAAGAGGCATTTCACCTTCTGTAATAGGTGGCATATACTCGATATATTTTTCGTACTCTTTTTCAATATCATTCATTAGAATTTCTTGATTATTACGAAGGCACCAGGTAGAGAGTACGCTATCATCGTTCATGGGGTCGCAGTGATAAGGCAAAACCTCACCATTTTCGATAAAACCCCTAAATTCAATAATTTCTTTTTCAGAATTATACACGCCTATGCCAAATCCAGAGGCATCCATAAGGCTATTGACTTGCTTATAGACTCTGTTGATGAGTTTTTCGAGGTCTAAGGTTGCTGTAATTTGTTGCCCAATCGTGCTCAAAATTTTTACTTTTTCGTAGGCTTGTTCGATTTCATTGCGCTGTGCGGAGATATCGTCTCGCTGCGCCAAAATTTCTTCTTGTTTTTGTTGTAGCTCGCTATTTATGGCTAATATTTCGTTTCTTTTGAGTGATACTTCTAAGTTGGCTTTTTGTAGTTTTTCTTTTTCTGCTTCAAGCTCTTGGGTGCGCATGGCAACCTCTTTTTTGAGTTTTATTTTCTGCCTCTCGAGTTGCCTGCTTCTAAGTGCGTATCCTCCCCAAATAACAGCAACGATCAAAATTGCGATCAGTGCAATAAACCATATTCTTTGCCAAAAGGGGGGGGTAATGATAATTTTAATGGCTACGCCCTCTTCATTCCATACACCATCATTGTTAGAGGCTTTGAGCCTAAAGGTATATTCTCCGGGTGGAATATTGGTATAAGATGCCGTGCGGTTTTTGTAGTTTGTAACAATCCAATCTTTATCAAAGCCTTCGAGCATATAGGCATATTGATTGCGCTGGGGCAGTCTATAGCTCAAAGCAACGAAATCAAAGGAAAAAGTATTCTGTTCGTGTAAGAGTGTAAGCTCTCTTACTTTCATGATTTGCTTATCTATAATGTTGCTCTCGTCAGGGATAATGAGTTTGTTCAGTACGCGAAGCCCCGTAATATAAACAGGCGGTATGAAAGGATTATCTTTGATGCTATCTGGATGAAAGGCGTTGAGTCCTTTGAAATTACCAAAAATAAGCTCGCCAGAGGTTGTACGGCAGACTGCCCCGTGCGTAAAGCGATTGCTTCTTAGTCCATCATTGATGTCATAATTGCGAAACTTTCTTTCTTGTATAACAAATTTAGAAATACCTCTATTGGTGCTCAACCATAAGTTACCGCTTGCATCTTCTGAAATGGCATAGATAATGCCATCAGGTAGTCCATCTTTTTCTGTAAACTGTTCAAATTTATCATTTTCTTTATCGAAGCGATGCAAGCCCCCGCCCATAGTGCCTATCCAAAAATTTCCTTTTGTGTCTTCATATAGCGATATAATGACGTTATCGCTAAGCCCGTTATTTTGCTTACTTGTCTTAAAGTAGTTTTTAAAATGGTCTTTCTTTGGGTTATAACGATTAAGCCCTGATGAAGTACCAAACCAAAGCTCTCCATAGCGGTCTTCACCAATACACCAAATTGTGTTATCGCTAAGGCTACCATTTTTGCCATCGGCTTTATAGTGTTTGAATAGATTAGTACGGGGATCATAGCTATCGAGTCCGTCAGATGTACCTATCCATATTGTACCATATCTATCTTGATAAATTGCATATACATTATTATTGCTAATATGTTTATCGTCAATTATTTCATTTTTGTTTGTCGTACTTTTATATACTTCAAAAACATCGGCTTTAAAATCATAGCGCATCACACCACCAGATTCAGTGCCTATCCAAAGGCTACTATCTTGCGCCTGCCATAGTGCTTGAATGCTAGAAGCCTGCAACTCTGGCGGAACTTTTTGACTGAGCTCGCTAATACTTTGCAACTCTTGCGTCCTCGGATCGTATCTATACATATCCTGACCCGCAGCGACCCATATAAATTTGCGATTATCTTCTAATATAGCTTGTACATTATCATTGACTTTACGACTAAGCGCAGCATACATACTTTGATAAGAGCTAAAAAGTTCTTTGCGTGGGTCAAATTTATGTAGCCCTTCTAAAGTAGCTACCCAAATAATTTGTGCTCTATCTACTAAAATATCCTCTACGGTGTTGTCTGCTAAGGAATATGGATTGTTAGTTTGGTGCTTGTATTTTGCAAATAACTTTTTCTCGGGAAAGTAAGTATATACGCCGCCATAGGTAGCAATCCATATATGTTGCTCTTGGCTTATAGATATAGCCTGTACGATAGCCGAGGTAAGTGAGTCTTCATGCTCTGCAAATCCAGCATAATGATGCAGTACATCTGATTTAGTTTCGTATTGATATAGTCCTGTATGTGTAGCAATCCATAGGTTAGATTTGGCATCTTCTTCTATGTCTTTGACAGCAGAATTTATAGGAAAATTATCACCCACTTTGAAGGAATGCAATCTTTTGGTCGTCAGGTCCAAATAATAAAGCCCCGTTTCTGCGCCTATCCATAATTTACCACGGCTATCTTCAAATATTGCTTCAATTTGCACGCCCGAAGTACCGGGATAAATATGCCCTACGGCTTCAAATTTATCTAATTTAGAATTATACAAAGACAAGCCGTCAGAAGTACCTATCCAAATATGCTGGGCTTGGTCTTCATAAATACACAAAACCTGATTACTATTGATATTATTCGGGTTGTGCTTTGTAGTGTATTGTCTAAAAGCATCGGTTTCGCGGTCAAAACGGCTAATACCTGATAGCGTGCCGACCCACACATTTTGATTATGGTCTTCATATAAAGCCGTTATGTGTGTAGCTGACAAAGAAAGCGTATCGCCAGGTGTATGATTATAGGTTTTAAACTCATACCCGTCGAAATAATTAAGCCCATCTTGTGTACCCATCCAAAGAAAGCCATAGGAATCCTCTAAAATACAGGTAATATTATTTTGGGAAAGCCCATCTTCGATAGAAAAGCGTTTGAAACGCAAATCCTGAGACTCTGCAACAGCTACCCAAAGCCTACAAATAAAACCAGTACACAAAACTAGGGTAAAATATAATATGTAAAAGAAAACTCTTATCAAGTCCATGAAAAGGACAATTATTGCAATAGAAAT
>JAFIER010000287.1 GCA_020832465.1 Bernardetiaceae bacterium | reverse complement strand
CCCTGGCGGCGCTGGCGAAGTACTTCGAGCTGCCGACCATCCTCACCACCAGCTTCGAGGACGGTCCCAACGGGCCGCTGGTTCCGGAGCTCAAGGAGGCGTTTCCGGATGCGCCCTACATCGCCCGTCCGGGACAGATCAACGCCTGGGACAACGAAGACTTTGTTGAAGCGGTGAAGGCCACCGGCAAGAAGCAGCTCATCGTGGCCGGTGTCGTCACCGAGGTCTGCGTGGCCTTCCCGACGCTCTCGGCCCTGGCTGAGGACTTCGAGGTCTTCGTCGTCACCGATGCTTCCGGTACGTTCAATGCCATCACCCGCGATGCGGCCTGGGAGCGCATGTCCCAGGCGGGTGCTCAGCTCATGAGCTGGTTCGGCGTGGCCTGTGAACTGCACCGGGACTGGCGCAATGATGTCGAGGGGCTGGGCGCGCTGTTCGCCAATCACATTCCGGATTACCGGAACCTGATGAACAGCTACAGCAGTCTGACCAGGGCGGCGTGAGGGAGGAGGGCGCCCGGCGGGACTTGGATCCTGCCGGGCTGTGTGCCAAGCCGTCCGGCTCTCGTGTCCAGAAGCGCCTCGGGGGATCGTTGCGACACGGCAAGGACGCGCGCAGCACGCCGCCTGCTCAGCGCGAGGAATCTGCGTTGAGCTTCTTGAGCAGACGCTTCAAGAACACCTCCATCTCCCTGCCGGCCTGGGCGTCACCCTTGCGTTTCGCGGCCGCGATGCCGGCTTCGTATGCCTCGACCGCCTCCTCGGGACGATCGAGCTGGGTCAACGACTGCCCCAACCCCTTCCAGGCCGCCGAGTAGTCGGGGTCGTGCGCAACGGCGCGTTCGAAGTGCTCCGCGGCAGGGCCGGGCTGCTCGGCGGTCAGATAGCTTTGGCCGAGACCGAAGCGCAGGATGGCGTTGTCGTGGCCCTGGCTGAGCAGGCGCTCGAGACCTTCGATCTTGTTCATAATGACGTCACTCCCATTCATACCGCCGACGACATCTGCTCGAGCCGGATCATGGATTTCATACGCTTCGCTGACAACGATACGCTCAGTTTTCGCCAGATCGATGAGCACAACGGCGTCCCCAAGGGCACGGCATTCCGGGCTTTCAAACGCGGACGGCATCTGCTCGTCGAAGGCGAGGACTACTTCTACCTTGCCGAGGACGCGAATGCCGAGACGATCGCTCGGCTGCGTGACGAGGGTCGGATTTACCCGACCACGGTGCATCTCGTGCTGATCACCGAACGCGGCTACAGGAAGCTCATTGCCGGCAAGACCTGAGCCTCGAGCAGCAACCGACTGCTGCAGGGTCAAAAGACGACGAAATGGGCGATCAAGACCACAATCGGCAAGCTGATGGCCGTCCTGAGCAGAAAGATGGTCACCAGATTGAGAAAATTCAGCGGAATTTTCGACTTCAGGATCAGGACCCCGACTTCGGACATGTAGATCAACTGTGTGATCGACACCGCGATGATGACAAACCGTGTCAGCTCGCTCTCGATGCTGGCGGCGGCCACTGCAGGCAAGAACATCTCCGCGAACCCCAGCAGGAAGGCCGGCGCAGCTTTGTCAGCCTCGGGCAACTGCATCAACTCGAGGATCGGGACCAGCGGCAGCGAAAGCCACGTCAGAATGGGCGTGAATTCGGCGACCACCAAGCCCAGGGTGGCAATGGCGATCAACGGTGGCGTCAGCCCGAACCAGATATCGCTGACATTCCTGACGGCGGATGTCATCACGCCAGCCAGATTCGGTGCTGTGCGCGCCTTGTTGATGGCTTGCTCGGCACCCCACGACACCAGGGACCGGCCGGCAGGAACCTCCTCGTTCAGGATGTTTCCTCCCGCCGGATAGTAGTCATCTGCAATGCGTGAAAGGGGAGGGATTCTTGGCAAGATGATGGCGGTCAAGACGCCCGCCACGACAACCGTGGCGTAGTACTGAAGAAACATGTGCCCCAGGCCGGCGAACTCGGCCACCACCAATGTGAAGGGCAAAGAGACGATGGAGAAGTTGGTGACGATCACCGCAGAGTGCCTCGCGGAATAGTAGCCGCTCACGTACTGCTGTGCGGTAATCAAGACACCCACTGGGGCCGATGACAGCCAGGAAGCCAGCGTGTCGATGGACGCCCGCCCGGGAATACAGAACAGCTTTCGGAACAGGTTCCGGAACAGCGTGCCGATGAATTCCATGAGGCCGAATTCAGTCAGCAGGGGCAGCAGCAGCGCTGCAAAGAGGAAGATGGTGATGATGGCCGTGGCCAGATCGTGCAGAACAATCTGCCCGGTACGCTCAGACCAGATCCATTCGGGCCCCCAGCTGAAGTGGATCATCAGCCCGATGCCAAGCCCGGCCCAGCGCAGCAGCAACCAGGGGATGCTGACCGAAAACAGCTCCCTTATGAAGTGTGTTCTGGGTGGGGATGACGGCTTGATGAGCGTGAAGTAGGCCGTCGCAGTCGCTGACACGAACAGAATGCCGATGACGATGGAGGCGATGTATTCCGATAGCGCCTCCTGCAGCATATTCGCCAGGATCGCCATCACAATGGTGTATTGGCCTTCGTGCACGACCGGGAAAAGGAAGGCGAAAACACCGATCAATGACGGAACGGTCAGTTTGAACAGAAGCCTCTTATCGAGGGCCGTGATCCCCGGATGGATTTTTGAAGCTTGATCAGGTGGATCAGCTTTATCGATGGGCACTGTGGACCAACTGCCATGTATCGTTGATGGAATGTTTCGTGGAGGTCGAGTCTGGTTGTCAGCGCCGGTGAGCAATGGCCTCTGCGAAAATGCACAGCATTTCCCACATCAAGGTCGCGCCCACCAAGGCCGTGTTGCCACTTGGATCGAACGGCGGGGACACCTCCACGACATCTCCGCCGATGAGGTTCAAACCGCGCAGGCCCCGCAGCATCACCTGCGCATCAAAGGTATTGATGCCGCCCACCTCCGGTGTCCCGGTTCCTGGGGCATAAACAGGATCAAGGCAATCCACATCAAAGCTGACATAGGTCGGTTCTTTGCCGACGACGCTCACGGCCTCCGCGATGACCTTGTCCACACCGAGTTCGAAGTACTCTTCGATCCGTATGACGCGAATGCCCTGCTCGAGCCCCCAGGCGTCATCGTCTGCACTGTAGAGCCCGCCCCGGATGCCGATCTGAACCACACGTTTGGGGTCCAGGAGCCCCTCTTCGATGGCGCGTCTGAAGGGTGTGCCATGGGTGTATTTGTAGTCGCCGAAATACCGATCCAAGGTGTCCGTATGGGCGTCGAAATGCACCATTCCCATGGGGCCATGCTTCTTTGCCAGCGCTCGAAGCACCGGCAGACTGATCAGGTGATCCCCGCCTGCAGACAACGGCACGATGTTCCGATCCACGGCATCCCGGTAGAAGTCTTCGACCAGATCCAAGGTATCTTCAACGCTGACCGGGTTGACCGGCGTGTCACCCAGGTCTGCACAATTGGCAAGGCTGTACGGGCTGATTTCGAGCACAGGATGAAATCTTCGCATCAGTGCAGAGAGTTCCCGCATCTGCCGGGGGCCGTGGCGAGCACCGGGTCGATTGGTCGTGCCGCCATCCCACGGAATACCAATCAGCCCCAGCTCCACGTCATGCGCCTGCTCCAGAGGGACACTTGGCAACCGCATGAAGGTCGCGATGCCTGCGTAGCGGGGAACGTTATTGGAGTCTATGGGCTGAAAACGATCTGGCGGAGATTGCATGTGCCGCTCTCATGTCTGTGCTCGAGGTATCAACCGTCAGGTGCGACTTCGGGTCGTGTGGGAATCCCAGGGGTTGCGGGATCGACCCTGAAGATTGCAAACAAGGATCGACAGAAGGGGATGGTTCATGGTTCCAGAAGCCGGGCCGTTGTGCGGGCGGCAGCGCCCATTCTGTGTGCGCGTGAAGGCGTGCAAGAAACCTGCCCGAGCTGCACGCTGCCGCTGGAGCAGATCGTGCACAGCTGGCATGCCTCATGAACATGCGCGCACCGAAACGAGGCGCAGGCGTATGGCGAACTCAGCGCAGGTCGGTTCGAAGCGGGGGATGGGTCCTGCCGGGCGTTTTGATTTCCGCATCAAAAACCCAGAAACAGCATCTCCAATGCTGCGGAGATCTCATCCTGCTTCTCAGCAAGGCTACCGACTCCAGTACGCAGTTCCTTTTCGGGCACTGCAGCCATGTACTGTGTCGCCATGACCACCTCCTGACCCTCAACGCTGAACACAGGATTCAGTCGTTGGGCAGGAGACGGCGCGGAGGATTGGGGCAGCAGCGGTACGACAACCCGGGTGTTCAAGCCGCTGAGAAGGTCTGACTGAACGTCCAGCAGATAGCCGGAGCCGCCCTCGTTTTCAAAAACGTCGAAACGGGCCATCAGAACTGACGGTGCCGCGCGAGAGGCAATCCGTTGGCTTCAACGTAGGCGTTCGAGCTGGCCAGGGCGCTGGCATTCTCTTCCAGCCATCGCTCCTGCTTGTGCCGTTTCACGGCTTCTGCAATCCCCGCCTCTGCGGACCGTGAGACATTGATTCCCAAAGCTTTTGCCTCTTTGAGAAGCTCACTATCCAGCGACAGGTTGGTCGGCTTTCGGGTGGATCTGGGAGCATCAGCAGCTGGCATGGTTCGGGCCTTGCGCAAATTGATGGGCCTAATGTATGCGCATATGTTATGCCTATCAATATCGCGCAGAACGAGCTGATGAACTGCGTCAAGTGCCAGAGGCTCAGACGGATGTGTCGACAAAATCAGATCATGTCGACACGTCGATTCCAGCGGCCAACTCCCGGGTGAGCACCGACGCCGAGACTTCCCTGCATCCGCTCGTGTTCTGCCCGGCCCACAGGGGTGAGAACTCACCGCTGCCCAGGCTTTCGGCTTTTGCGCGCAGGGGCGCGATGGCTGTCGCCGCCAGGGGAAAGGCCGGAGCAGCAGTGCTCATGGGTCCGACCTCGCGCATCAGGCGGTTGACGATGCCCCGCGCCGGTCGCCCGGTGAACAGGTTGGTCAGCGCCGTGACGCGGGCGGCGTCGCTCTTCAGGGCTTCGCGATGCAAGGCACTGGTGCTGGCTTCCTCGCACAAGAGAAACGCGGTGCCGACCTGTACGCCGGCAGCACCGAGCGCCATGGCTGCCGCGACACCCTTGGCGGCGGCGATGCCGCCAGCAGCGATCACCGGAATCTTCACCGCCCGCAGGATCTGAGGCACCAACGCAAAGGTGCCGGCCTGCGCGTGGAGGTCGTCCGACAGAAAGTGGCCGCGATGCCCACCGGCCTCGATCCCCTGGGCGATGATGGCATCGACCCCACGGGCCTCGAGCCAGAGTGCTTCATCCACCGTCGTGGCCGAGGACAGGATCTTCGCGCCCCAGTGTCTTACCCGCTCCAGCAGTTCAGGTTCCGGCAGCCCGAAGTGAAAACTGACGACGGCGGGTTCGAACGCCTCCAGTACCTCGACGGCCTCAGCGCTGAACGGCAGGCGCTGCGGGCCAGCGGGGATGGCGTCCGGATCGATGCCGAACTCGACAAAGTAGGGCGCCAGCGCTTTCCGCCAGATCGCTTCACGCTCGGCGTCGGCCTCGGGCTGCGTGTGGCAGAAGAAGTTGACGTTATACGGTTTGCTGGTCTGTGCTGTGATCGTCTCCAGTTCCTGGCGCATGGCGTCCGGGCTGAGCATGGCGCAGGGGAGGGAACCGAGACCGCCTGCGTTGGAGACCGCGATGGCGAGCGCGCTGCCTTGGACGCCGGCCATGGGGGCTTGGATGATCGGGAGGTCTGTCCGGAGGAATTGCTGCAAAGTCATTGGCGAGTTCCTGTGGCCGCCTTAGCTGTCGGTATCGCGACGCGGCCTCATCTCGACAAGCGGCTCGCCGGCTGTCAGGAGCTCGATGGCCTTAGGCCAAGCTTCCAGGACGATGCGCCGCAATTCCCGGTTTCTGACGTTTCCGCAGCGCACCCATACGACCTGAGGAGGGGAACCGAACTGTCCGAGCAAGCGCACAAAATCGTCATCCTTTGTGATGATTACGACGGCGCGAGATTGAGCCTTTGCCCTGTCGTGAATGATCAAATCCCGCTCCTGCAACATCCCAAGGTCGGCGAGGTGAAGGGCGTCGACGGCATGCTCTGTTCGCAACCAGTGAGCCAAGGAAGGCGGCAGCTGGGCATCGACCCAGACCTGCATCGGATCGGTGGCCTCGGCCGTTTCGGTCACGCTGTGCTTCTGCCCATCAGGCAGCCAGGATGGGGTGGTCGAGCTGTCGCGCTGCGTACAGGAGGCAGGCAGTAATGTCTTCCGGCTCCAGATAAGGGTACTCCGACAGAATCTCCTCCGGAGTCTCGCCCGCCGCCAAGAGTTGCAATACGTCGATTACCCGCATACGCAGCCCGCGCACACAAGGCCTACCGCCGCACTTCTCCGGATCTACTGTGATTCGGCCCAGAAGGTCAGTCTGGCTCATGGCGTTTTCCCGGCAGCCTGTCGCGCTTCCCAGTTTAAACGATACGCGGCTCCCAGGCTGGTGGTCCAGGGGGCCGCTGAGGAGCCGTGCCGCCTTCCCAGCTTTCATCT
>JAFIER010000189.1 GCA_020832465.1 Bernardetiaceae bacterium | reverse complement strand
TTTTCTCTGACTTCTATCCATTCAGATTTATACTCTTTATTTTTGCGAAAGTCATAAATTAATAAATATCCTGTATTGAGATTATACAAATCTAAATAATCGCAAAGCTGCTGCAAACCTTTTTGGTGATATCGGTCTCCCTGCCATCGTTTTAGTTCTACCAGATAGCGATGGGATTCATAAGTAATTATAATGTCTGCTCTTCGCTCGTCTCCAACTACGGGTTCTTTAAAATCAAATCCTTTACCATTCAAAATAGGTTTTAGAAATGACATAAAAAGTAGCCTACCTTCTCTCTCTAAGAAACTCAAATCTTTGTTTGAATAATTTTCTTGCATAAATTCTTGAAACGCCAGAAGTGCGGATTCTAAGTCTAAATCTCCTTCATCAGTTTCGTATAAATTGCGATACAAACTGGGTACTGTTTCAGAGGTTTCACGAATAGAAATCATCATATCGTAAATCTTTTTTTCAAAAATACGATTATGTACTTTGCACAAGCCTCGTGCATCAGGTTTTAAAATTCCGTAAGTAGAAGCGATAGAAACCACAGGATTTGCAATATTGAACATTTTTTTATTGCCATTAATAACAATTTCGAATACAAGGTTATACAATTCTTTATCGTTGTTCAAATTTTTAGCTAAATCGTCAAAAAGGGTCGTTTCGTATGCGGGATTGACTAAGTATCTAAAACTTTCTTCTACATCTTCGAGCGACCAGTTTTTGTTTTCTCTTTTCGTAATGATAAGCTCATCGATAATTTTACACATTTTACTAACCAGATAAGGGTATCCCGAGGTATAATAATACAGCCTCTCGGCAAGTTCTTCTATTGGCATTTGATTTCCTGTTTCATCGACATATTGTTTCAGCATACTTTGAATTTCTTTTGCCGAGAAGCTCAAATCAATGGTAAAATCTGTTGCAATATTCCAGGGGCTATTAAACTGCCGCTTGTCTTCGGGCCGTACTTTTCTTTTGAGGTTTTTGATGTCGTGCACGCCAACTAAAATTACGGATTGAAAAAAAGAAACGATTCCCTCATTTTGCAATAGATAAGTGTCTCGTAGCATGCCCAAAAACTCTAAAAACACTTTGTAGTTGCTGGATTTATCTACTTCATCAATGATTAAGACTACTTTTTTTTCTTGTATTTCTATAAAAGTTATAAATAAATCTCGCAATGACTCAAAGTTGTGAATAGGCTTTCGGTTTTGCTCGAAATATTCTGATATATTTGTATTTTGCGTTCGTGTGCGGCTTATAATCATAGTAATCAGCGTTTGTATAAAGCTGTCGTAAGAGGTAAAAGTCTCTTCTCCTTCGCTTTCCAAGCTAATGCGAATAACCAGATATTCAGGCGAAGCGAGTAATCTTTTATAAAGTAGCGATGCAGTAGTTGTTTTGCCAAACTGCCTTGGGCTATTCATGGTAAAATATTTTCGTCTTGCAATCAAATCCATGACACTGTCGAGCTTGTGCGAGGTTTCTACCATATAGTGCATATCGGGATTGCAAAGCCCTGTATCGTTAAAGTCTTTTCTCATTTTTTTCTTTTTTTTGATGGTGCTTAGGCTTATAAATATTGTTATTTTATCTTGACTTAACGAAAACGCGCTAAAATTTTAAGATTAAAAAAACGCTGTGAAAGCCCGTTTGGTACGGCAAATCGAAAATCGTTGATAAAATCCGATACCCAAGTATAAGAGATAACATTTTCTACGCCCAAAACATTCATAACTTCTACGCCAAGCCAAAGCGATTCGATGTAGCGTCTTTCACTACTTTTGAATAAAATAGATTTCGAAAAACCTAAGTCCACACGTCTATAAGGAGGGGCAGAAAGCGCAGAACGAAAATCAATGCTCTGTGGCGGTCCGAAAGGCAGTCCTGAGCCGATAAGGGTGCGCAAATACATTCGAATTGTAGGATTGTTTGGAATATGGTCTTCGAAAAATATAGTAGCCGTAATACGCTGGTCTGAGGGGCGACGAATAAAATCATTGTTATCAAAATCTACATTTTCGCGCACTGACATAAAGCTCAAGCTAAACCACGACTCCGTATTCGGAATAAACTCCCCACTCACACGCATATCTAATCCTACGGCATAAGCTATTGCTGCATTCTCTGCGTAGTAGCGCAAACGCATATTGTCAATATCGTAAGGAATGACATCCCACATCGGTTTGTAATAGGCTTCTGCCAAAAACTTAAATGGGCGTTCCCATTGCTCAAAATTCCAATCCATGCCCAGCGTGAAATGCGCCGAAGATTGCGCCCGAATATCTCGGTTTAGCTCACCCTCAAAATTGCGCAACTCTCTATAAAAAGGCATCTGACGATAAATACCCGTAGCGGCATGCCAAGTGATGTCGCGCTGCCAATTCGGACGAATCGAGTACTGCACACGCGGGCTCCACATCAGCTCGCCGTTGACCGACCAGTATTGCATGCGTAAGCCATAAGTAAGCGACTGATAATGCACGGCTGCACTACTATCTTGCGTATCCGAAAGTAAAAGAGTCTGTTGGGCATAAGCCGTTATTCGTGAAGATTGCAAGCCTAAGTTAGCATCTAAAAAGTAAGTGCGTTCGGCATAGCCCGCTGAATCGGTAAAATTATACTCATAAAGTTGGTCGTTGATATTTTCATATCTATAGGTAAAACCAAAATCTGTGGTGAGCTTATCGCTATGCCGATAGGTGGATCGGTTTTGTAGGCTTAAAATACTGGCTTTAAGTGTATTGCGTGCGTGCCGATATTCAGAAGCTACGCCTCGAGTAAGTGCACATCGGTTGAAATTGTCAGAACTAATATCCGTATCGACATCACAAAGTCTATACGAACCTTCGACGTCAAAAAATTCTCGCTCGCCTGTGCCTACTGCCGAGAGCATAATATAGCTATTAAACTTTTCGGAAAACTGCCGTTGCAATCGAAGCCCAGCCTGTGCCGTTTCGTATTGCATGATTTCTTGCCCACGGTAGTTTACAGAAAGTCTCATCTGCTGGTCGAAAGTCCCGAAAGTAGTTTCACGATTAGAAGGAATGACATTATAACGATTTTCTGCTAAGGAAAAAATAAAATCCAAACTTGTAACTCGTATAGAATCTCCCCTGCGATTGCGTTTGTCTTTGTTCAAATCAAAATAAAAATATCCTTGTGCATCGAGGAAACGGGGTAGAAATTCGCCGTTGGTCTCGAGCGTATTGAAGAGGTAGCGTGCATCTTTGTAGCGTACACTAGCGACATAGCGCGCGGTTTGCTTTTTGTTTGATCCTTCTACATTTACATTCCCACCTAGTAGCCCTGCTGTGGCGGAAGCGGCAAAGGATTTTGGTTTTTTATAGGTAACATCTAATACAGATGCGAGCTTATCTCCGTACTTGGGTTGCCACCCACCTGCTGAAAAAGATACGGATTCGACCATTTCAGGATTGACAAAGCTCAAGCCTTCCTGTTCGCCTGCGCGCACCAAGAAGGGTCGGTATATTTCCATACCATTGACATAAATCAAGTTTTCTTCAAAGTTACCACCTCGCACTGAGTATGCCGAAGAGAGTTCGCTGTTGGAAACAATGCCTAAGCCGATAGTCATGAGCTGTTGCGAAAAATCGTCAAATCCTGTAGGGATACGCTTTAGGGTTTCCATGCTAATGCGTTGCATGCCTTCTTTTCGGTCTCGTAGGTCTTTTTTTTCTTCAATGACAATATTTCCTGTTTCTTGTTCGGAGACCTCAAGCGTTATATCGAGTACAAAAAGCTGGTTTTCGGTAAGTCTAAGCTCGTATTGTTTGCGCTTATAACCTACATAGCGTACTTCGAGGGTAAAATCCTCGTTAGCGGGAACGGATAAGCGGTAGTTGCCCTGCTCATCTGTTGAAGTACCAATGGTTTTGCCTTCGATGCCTATCGTAGCAAAAGCTATTGGCGTTTTGTTTGCTTGTACCACACGCCCTAGGACTACGGCGCGCTGCGCAAGGCTTTCGTTGTATATGCCTAATATCAAAAATAAAAAGATACCCCAATACGTTTTTTGCTTCATACTTATTTTGAATCTAAAAAAACAGATAGCGCAATAACTGCCAATGAACTTTGAACCGTCATTGAAGTTTTTAGACGCAGACTACAACCAAAATTAGATATAAAATACCAAAGCGCAAAAAAAATATATAGTTTTCAAAACCTTATCGTTTTTTATTGCTGTCATTTTGTCATTAAAATCGTTTTTGAAACAAATTTTGCATAGATTGTAATTGTTGAATTATTTTTTATAACTAATTAAATCATAGCCAAACCTAAATATGCAAGAACAAGGTACACTTTCGGTAAATACGGAAAATATATTTCCGATTATTAAAAAATTTCTCTATTCAGACAATGAAATTTTTTTAAGAGAATTAGTTTCCAATGCCGTAGATGCAACGCAAAAAATTAAAAGATTGAGCTCCTTAGGAGAGTTTACAGGCGAAATAGGCGATACGACAATTGAAGTGAGTTTTGATGCTGAAGCCAAAACCATTACAGTGAGCGATAAAGGTATCGGTATGACGGCTGATGAGATAAAAAAATATATCAATCAAATTGCCTTCTCTGGCGCAACTGAGTTTGTTGAAAAGTATAAAAATGCTGAAGATGCCAAGCAAATTATCGGACATTTTGGCTTAGGTTTTTATTCTGCCTTTATGGTTGCCAAACGTGTAGAAATTATTTCTCGTTCCTATAAACCCGAAGCAATGAGCGCAGCCCACTGGACCTGCGAAGGCTCTACCTCTTTTGAGCTTACAGAATCCGAAGCTAAGGAAGAGCGTGGTACAGATATTATTTTGCATATTGCTGATGATGCTACGGAATTTTTAGACGAGAATCGCTTGCGCGGAATACTCGAAAAATACTGCCGCTTTTTGCCTGTAAGCATTAAATTCGGTGAAAAAATTATCAATGAAGTGGCACCGATATGGACTAAATCACCCAGCGATTTAGAGGAAAAAGATTATAAAGAATTTTACAAATCGCTTTACCCTTACTCAGACGAGCCACTTTTTTGGATTCACCTCAATGTAGATTATCCATTTGAGCTTACTGGAGTCTTGTATTTCCCGAAAATCAAGCAAGATCTTTCCATGTCTAAGGATAAGATACAATTATACAGCCGTCAGGTTTTTATTACTGATGAGGTTAAGGATATTGTACCAGAATTTTTGACGCTACTTCACGGTGTGATTGACTCTCCTGATATCCCGCTCAATGTATCGAGAAGTTATTTGCAAGCTGATGGCAATGTACGCCGCATTAGCAATTATATTATGAAGAAGGTTGCTGAAAAACTGCAAGAACTCTTCAAAAACGAGCGTGAGTCTTTCGAAACAAAGTGGAAGGATATTGGCGTATTCGTAAAATTCGGTATGATTACAGAAGAAAAATTCTACGAAAAAGCTAATAAATTTGCTTTACTTACCAATATAGAAGGCAAAAATTTTACCACAGAAGAATATATCGCACATATAGAAGCAGAACAAACCGACAAAAACGAGCAAAAAATAATCCTTTACACCATAGACCCCGAGAATCAGCATACATTTATTCAATCTGCTAAAAAGAGAGGATATGATGTATTGCTTTTAGACGGACCTTTGGATAATCATTTTATCAATAACCTCGAGTCTAAACTTGAAAAAGTGCAATTTAAACGCATAGACTCTGATAGCATTGATAAAATTATCGAAAAGGAGCACAAAATAGAATCTTTATTAAGTGAGGAAAAGACAAAAAAGGTTAAGGAAGTTTTTGAAAAAACAATCCAAGACCCGAGTAAAACCGTACAAGTAGAGGCATTGCCGCCTGATGAGATGCCCGTTACAGTTGTGTTACCAGAGTTTATGCGCCGTATGAAAGAGATGTCGCAAATGAGTAGCTTCGGTGTAGGTGCTCAAATGCCTGATATGTCGCAGGTAGTTGTGAATGCTAACCACGCTCTTATTACACAAATTGCTGAAAATGAAGAAGAAGAGCATGCACAAAAAGCGGCGCGTCAGCTTTATGACTTAGCACTACTCTCGCAGAATATGCTTAAAGGCGAAGCACTTTCAAAGTTTATTGATAGAAGCCTTGAAATGGTAAAATAAGCAAAAGGCATTTGAGCATTTAGGCACTCATATCGTAGGAATAACATTTCTCAGAGAAAATAATACTTCTTTGGGAAATGTTATTTGTTTTTTGCAATATTGCAAACGAAATTTGTAAGGCATTCTAAAAAGCTATATATTGCGAAAAATTATGCGAATACAATCAAAATTACCTAAAAAAACTACCTAACTCTCTACTTATGAGCGAAACAAATATTGATTTCTATGAAAATATAGCCTTAGACAAGTTCATAGAATTAGCAGAACTAATGGGCTTTACTGACGGCGTAGATATAAAACAGATTTTTCAATATATTGACAAAGATGCTATTCTTGTAGAAGTGGGTATTGGCTATGGAAGGGCAATTAGCCTACTTAGAAAGCATGGTTTTGAAGGTAAAATTTATGCTATTGATAGAGTGCAAGTGCTGCTCGATAAGCTCCCAGAAGATTTACTCAAACAAATCACGGTGCTTAAGCAAGATGTAAGAAACGTGAAGATCCCTGAAAAAGCAGATGTTATTATGTGGATGTGGTCTGGTATTTTAGAACTTACCCTTGAGGAGCAGGAGCAGACCTTATGCCGTATGAAGCCTTTTTTAAAAGAAGGTGGGCGACTTTTTATAGAAACACCTGGGGACAAAATCAAATATGTAGGGCAAAAAATAGACGAGCATTATGTTAGGGTCGAGACCGAATGGGGAGCTCTTGATGCTTACATGCCCGCTGAAAAAAATATACGTCATTATGCTGATGTTTGTGGATATTTTTTTGAAGAAAAAATTATTTATACCACTGATAAAGGCTTAGAACGTGTAATTTATGTACTTCAAAATAAGCAAACCAACTAAAGTGGCTTTATTATTGTCTTATCAATATTAACATATAGTGCTAAGCAGGTGCTCACTTTGTTTTGCTAAGGGGCAGTAGCAATCCGAACTTTTTCAAATCAAGAAAAAAAAATACATTGTACTTTTAGTTTATACAGGCTTTATTATTACATGAAAGAAAAGCTGCAATCAACCCAATTTAATACAGAACGAAAATATACGATTCTTGTAGCCGATGATTACGATAGTAATATTGCGGTTATTGATAGTATATTCGAGGAGTCTGGGCAGCATTTTAATTTGCTTTATGCCAAAGATGGGCTTGAAGCCTGTGAAGAGGCAATTAAGCATAAGCCTGATTTGATTATCATGGATTGGGAAATGCCACAAATGAATGGCATAGAGGCTTTAGGTTTTCTCAAAAAACGAGAAGACACAAAGCATATTCCCGTCATTATGACTACTGCTTTTAGCTCTTCTGAGCACTTAGAAACTGCTTTGCAAGCGGGTGCAATTGATTATGTACGTAAGCCTATTGATGAAATTGAGCTACTCGCAAGGGTTAATTCTGCACTGCAACTTGTCAGTTCGTATCGGCAAATCCTCGAACAAAAAGAAGAAATAGAAGAGAAAACTTATAAGCTCAAATTTGCTTTTGATGAAATTGAGCGAAAAAATCAAAAAATCATGGGCAGTATCAAATATGCCCAGCGTATTCAAGAGGCTATGCTACCCCAAATATCTGCCTTTGAAGCACTTTTTGAAGAGGCTTTTATTTTTTTCAAACCCAGGGATTTAGTAAGTGGAGACTTTTATTGGTTTTTTGAAAAGGAAAACAAAATTTTTATTGCTGCCGTAGATTGCACAGGGCATGGCGTGCCAGGTGCATTTATGTCTATGCTTGGCGACGCTTATTTGAATCAAATTGTCGGTATGATGAACGTAAGCAGTCCTGATGAGATACTTAACCAACTGCATATCTCTATCAAAAATGCTTTAAAGCAAGACGAAACCCAAAATCGAGACGGTATGGACATCGCTATTTGTGTGATAGATAAGTCCCGTGGTGTACTTGAGTTTGCTGGGGCAAAAAATCCTTTAGTTTTTATTGATGGAAAAGAGGTTGTGCGCATTAAAGGCGATACCTTCTCTATTGGTGGGCGGCGTGAAGACAAACTTTTTCAGAAGCACGTTATCGAGCTTAAAGAAAAACCTACCAGTTTTTATATTTTTTCTGATGGCTACCAAGACCAATTTAGCAGCGGTATGCGCAGTAAGTTTATGGCAAAGCGTTTCCGAAAGTTACTATTGCGTTTGCAGCGTTATCCTTTCAAAGAGCAGCGTGTTTTATTAGAGCAAATTCTAAGTGATTGGATGCGAGATACTAAACAAATTGACGATATTCTGGTCATGGGATTTAGAATTTAGTGCAATAACCCTGAAAAAATAGGAAAGCTAAAAAAAACTTCAAAAAAAATTACAAAGGGTTTGCTTTTTTAAAAAAATGTATATACCTTTGCATTCCAATTAAGGCACAAAAAATGCCTTAGTTTGTATTTACGGGCGTAGTTCAATTGGTAGAGCAGCAGTCTCCAAAACTGCAAGTTGGGAGTTCGAGTCTCTCCGCCCGTGCAAAATTGCCTTATTCAAGGCTTTCCAAATATTGTGAGTTTAGAAGCATTATGCCTCTAAACTCACAATTTCTTTACATTTGGTTTTGATTTTTATTTTGAAATTATGAACAAGTTTATAAGTTTTATCAAAGAGTCGCACACAGAAATGACACAGCAAGTAACTTGGACAAAAATGCCCGAGTTGCAACGCACTTCTATCGTTGTGCTTATTGCTTCTTTGATTTTTGCACTCGTTATTGCAGGCATGGATGTCGTGTTCCAAGAGGGCATTAAATCAATTTACAATTTGTTTTAAAAAAGCACTTAGGTAATTAAATAGGCAATCAAACAAACTCCGAGCAAGCATTATGGCTGAATTAAAATGGTATGTCGTGCGAGTAGTAAGCGGGCAAGAAAAAAAAGTAAAAGAGTACATTGAGAAAGATGTCGCTATCAACGACTTGCAAGATTATATCGCTACGGTGCTCACTCCGACAGAAAAAGTCTATCAAATTCGTAAAAGCAAAGATGGAAAAACAAAAAAAGTAGCCGTAGAACGCAACTTTTTTCCAGGTTATGTTATGATACATGCCAATCTTGAAGATTTGAATAGTGGCGAGCTTATCCACCAAATCAAGAGTGTACCAGGCTTGATAGGTTTTTTACGTGTAGATGGAGAGGGGCAAAACGAAATGCCTAAACCTATGCGCGAAGAGGAAATCAAACGCATTATAGGACGTGTAGAAGCCTCCGATGCCGATGAAGTACAAGAAGATGGAAGGTACGTTGTCGGAGAAGATGTCAAAGTTATGGACGGGCCTTTCTCAGGATTTACAGGCACAGTAGAAGAGGTCTTCGAAGAGAAGAAAAAACTTAACGTAATGGTGAAAATATTCGGACGCACAACGCCGCTCGAGCTCAATTACGTACAGGTGCAAAAGTCTAATTAAAATCAAATCCCTTTTGCAGAAGAGGGTGCAATAAGAATTAAAAAACGACGCACACACAAAAAAAAACGCTATATATAAGCAATTGATGAAAAGTGTGATAAGCCGTTTACAAAATATAAATTAGTAGTATGCTGTATGCTTCCTATGGCTACTACGCACAGGTTCCTGCGCTTATAATCTTTATGATGAGAAGTGCTAAACCTTTTTTTTAACCCAAGGCAAAGCAAAAAATGTTTTGTCTGACATTCATTATCTCTTAGCAATATGAAAGAAGTTGTAAACTTTCTGAAGTTGCAAGTGCGAGGTGGGCAAGCCAATCCGGCGCCTCCCATCGGTCCAGCACTTGGTAGTAAGGGTGTAAATATCATGGAGTTTTGTAAGCGTTTTAACGCCGAGACTCAAGACAAGCAAGGACAGCTCCTGCCTGTTGTGGTTACCCTTTATAGCGATAAGTCTTTTGATTTTATTATCAAAACTTCTCCTGCCGCATACTTATTAATGGAAGCTGCCAAACTTAAAAAAGGTTCTGGTGTGCCTAACCGCGATAAAGTAGCAAGCATAACGTGGGAACAAGTGCAGACTATCGCAGAAACAAAAATGCCTGATCTTAATGCCTTTACCGTTGAATCTGCTATGCGCATGATTGCTGGTACGGCAAGAAGCATGGGTATTACTATCGATGGAGACGCACCATGGGAACAGGCGCAAGCTTAATTGCTAATAAAGCTCAGCTGCACTACGAACATGCAACATTTTTAAAATTATTTTTTCACTGTAGGAGATTCGCCTTTTGAGCGAATTGTCATACTACAATCACAGGCACAAATGGCAAAACTGACAAAAAAACGTAAAGAAGCCCTTGCCAAGTACGACATTACCAAACTCTACTCGCTCGAAGAAGCAAGTACAATGTTGAAAGACATTAACTGCGCCAAATTCGATGCCTCTGTAGATTTGCAAGTTAGACTCGGCGTAGATCCGCGTAAAGCTGATCAAATGGTAAGAGGGGTAGTTACACTGCCTCACGGTACGGGCAAAGAGACACGCGTACTTGCGCTCGTCTCGGCTGATAAAGAGCAAGAAGCATTAGATGCTGGTGCAGATTATGCTGGTCTTGACGATTATATCCAAAAAATCGAAGGAGGATGGACTGATATTGATGTCATCATCACGATGCCAACGGTTATGGCTAAAGTAGGACGACTTGGGCGAGTGCTCGGTCCTCGTGGTTTAATGCCAAACCCAAAAGCAGGAACCGTTACAATGGACGTGGCTAAAGCAGTCAAAGAAGTAAAAGCGGGTAAGATAGACTTCCGAGTTGATAAGTTCGGTATTATACATGCCTCTATCGGAAAAGTATCCTTTGAGCCTGAAAAAATTCAAGGTAATGCCATCGAACTCATACAAACCCTTAGCAAATTGAAACCATCATCTTCAAAGGGTACATATTTTAGAAGCATTCACCTCTCGACGACTATGAGCCCATCTGTAAAGGTGGATAAGTCGTCTATCAAAGGTATTTAATTCCATTTTTCTTTATTTTGAAATCTAAAAATAGATAGAGTCATGACGAGAGAAGAAAAAAAGCAGCTCGTCGATGAGCTTGCCGAAAAATTTTCAAATACCGAGTATTTCTATATCACAGATTCCTCGGGATTAAATGTAGCGCAAACTAACGCTTTGAGAAGACTTTGCTTTGAAAAAGGCATAGAATACAGAGTCGTAAAAAATACACTCATTACTAAAGCATTAGAACGTCTTGAGACGGACTATAGCCCTTTTAATGAAAAAGTACTTACGGGATTCTCGGCTGTTATGTTTTCGCCAGAAGTAGGTAATTTGCCTGCTAAGCTTATCAAAGAGTATCGCAAATCTAATAAAGTCGAAAAACCACTGCTCAAAGGTGCGTCTATCGCTACATCGCTGTTTATAGGAGAAGAAAACCTTGAAACATTAAGCGAACTCAAATCGCGCGAAGAACTTATCGGAGAAGTTATTATGTTGTTACAATCTCCTGGTAGAAGACTCGCAGGCGCTATTACAAGTGGCGGCGGGCGTATCGCTGCGATGGTTAAGGGTATTGCTGAAAAAGGTGAGTAAGCAATTCCTACAACAAAAACAAAATTTCTTTATCAAACTAAGTACGCACAGAATGTAACTCATCTTTTTTGACAAAATGTTACAGAGTTATATTTCTTTATAAATGCTTCCAATATTTTTAGTGCCGCTTTGCCTTGCGGTCAGCGTAAAAACTAAGGCTTTTTTGATTTAATACAAATTATTGAACACATATTTGAATTTCAAATACAATGGCAGAACTTAAAGAACTCGCAGAACAGTTAGTAAATCTTACTGTAAAAGAAGCCAACGAATTGGCTGATATTTTAAAAGACGAATACGGTATCGAGCCTGCGGGTGGTGGTGCTGTAATGATGGCAGGACCTGCTGCTGCTGGCGAAGAAGCCGCTGAGCAGTCTGCTTTTGATGTTATCTTGACCGCTGCTGGTGGTGCGAAACTTAAAGTTGTGAAAGCAGTAAAAGACCTCCTCGGTCTCGACCTCAAAGCAGCTAAAGAACTTGTTGATAACGCGCCTAGCCCTTTGAAAGAAGGTATTGATAAAGCAGAAGCTGAATCTTTAGCAGCTGAACTGAAAGAACTCGGTGCTGAAGTAGAGATTAAGTAATCCTAAAAGCATCAAGACTTTTATACTCAAAAAAAACCTTTGCATTTTTTATAAATGTAAAGGTTTTTTTTCGTATATTGAGTTTTATGATAGCGGGTTCTATCGGATTGTTCAGACTTATAACCTACCTACGTACGGGACATCTTCATAAAAATAGCC
>JAFIER010000182.1 GCA_020832465.1 Bernardetiaceae bacterium | reverse complement strand
ATTTCTGGCAGAAATGTTATTTCTAAAAATTTAACTTCAATGATTTGCATGCTCATATTTTACATCTTTTCAATAATTTTTATATCCTCCGGCTCAAGACCATAAAGCTCATAAACGAGTTGATCTATTTGGGATTCGAGGGTGGTGGTGTCCGTTGTTGGGGATTGCTTTTTGAGCGTAAGAATACGATTAACACTTTTTTCAATCCGTTGCCTGATTAAACGATTACCCGTAACTATTGGAATCTGACCAAAATACTTCCAAATTAGTTGATAACCATTCTGTATGACAGTACAATATTTTGAAATGAGCCACCAGCCTAATTTAGAATTTAAAATTCCTAATAAAACCTTGTCTTCCGAAGGAATAAACCACATAGAGTTATTGCAATATAAGCCACTCTCATCGTAAATAAAGCAAGGCTTGACTTGAAATGCCTGATACATAATTTTAGGCTTTTCGAATTTATCATAATAATCACAAGCTCGCAGTTCCCAGTAGTAATCACCTTTATCTGTTCTTTTTTCTGCTTTTTCTTTAAATGTAATCAAATGATTAAAAATTTCGGAAAACTCATTTTTGAACCAATCTATAGGATGGCTACCTCCAAAGCGTTTCGTAAAACCTTTTTCAAACTTGATAAGATAACTCGAAGATTTGGCTACAGTATATGGCTTCACATCTCTTCCTAACAAAAATGGGCGAATATGATTTTTATGCTTAGAGTTTGTATTTAGTAGTTCTAATGCCTTATCTTCTTTTATCACAAATGCCTCGGTTAAGCCTGTTAAGATTCCTCTTTTTGCAGTTCCTTGTACATAAGTTTCTAGCTTTTGTCCTTTTGCAACTATCTTGCTTAAAAGTTCTTGAGATTTTGGATTCGATAATATCCAAGTTTCATCAGTTAAAGACTTTTGCTGAATTGAATTAGTAATTTTAGAAACATAAACGGGCAAATCCTCTGCAAAATCAGGTGTATTGATTTTTGCAATTTTTAAACTGCCTGTTGGGTTTTCTTTGGTAGCGATTAAAATACAAGGATAGGTGGTCGCTCGGTTAAAAATTTGATAATCGCCAAAATCAATAATTTCAAGTAAGTTTTGTTTGAGTAAAAAACGCCTTACAGGTTGTCCATAGCCTGCTTGCATAAATTTATTGGGTATTATAAAAGAAAATAAACCTTGCTTTTTTAACAGACTAAAACCCCGTTCAATAAAGAAAATATACAAATCTGAAGTGCCTGTGTATAAATCAAATTGCGAATTTAAATAAGTTTTTAACCCTACGAACTCCTCATGCCTGATATAAGGCGGATTCCCTACTACTACATCAAAGCCTATAAAATCGCCCTCGTCGTTTAATACTTCTGGGAACTCGAATCGCCACTCGAAAGCATTCATAAAAATTTTATTGGTTTTAAGTGCCTCGAGTTCGTTTTCTAAGGATTCTGTCTCGGCAGTGAGCTGCTGCACTTTGCTTTCCCATTCGGTTTTTTCTTTTTTGCCCATTTCGAAAAATTTACCTTGCGCAAGCAGATTAGAGAGCTCGCCCGATAAGCTGCTCAATTTTTTTGCTTTAGGGTCATTTTTGGTAATTTCGGTTGTAAAATCCGATTTTATATCGGCAATCATACGCTCGAGGGCTCGCTTTTCGGTTTTGTTAGTAGCATTGCGATAGCTCGATACTGCCATTCGGTAGCTATCAATAGTCCAATGTACGCCATTTCCATTTTTCTTACCATTATTGACTTTTTTGAGTGCCTTACCCAAATCCGCATCAATCGGAAAGCGACTAATCAGGGAGTTACCGTGCTTGATGTTGATGTCAATATTAGGGAGCGTTTCGAGCTGGCTAAAATTGCTCTCGAAGGTATAATAGGCATTTTTGAGTAGCTCAATCCAAAGGCGAAGTCGGCAAATCTTTACAGAATTAGAATTGATATCCACACCAAAAAGACAATTTTCTATAATCGTTTGCTTTTCGCGAAAAAGCGTTTCTTGTATGCGATGCCTTTGCGTGATGACGTGCGGATTGTACTTATCAAAACCATCTTCTTTTAGAAAATGCTTAATCGCTTTAGCAGGGAGTGGTGCAGGTGCAATGTAGTTGTGCTCTTCGGCTTGCTCGGTATCGAAGACATAGAGCGAATCATTGACCACAGCAATCGAAACTTCATTGAGATGGCGACCGTTCCTATCAAAAAGCACTTTTAGTTCGCTTTTAATGGCGATAATTTCGTTGAGTGCCGAGACGAGAAAATGACCCGAACCCACAGCGGGGTCGCAGACTTTAATTGTATTGATAAGTGCATTGGCTTCTTTATAATCTTCAATTTTATTACTGAGGTCGTCAAAATTTTGACAACTCCAGCCCTTTGCCTCATTAAATTTTCGTACAATGGCTTTGCGAATTGTCTCACGGCACATGTACATCGTAATAAAACCTGGTGTAAAAAAAGAACCATCGCTATAGCCATTGATTTTCTCGAAAATCAAACCCAAAACTGACGCATTGATAAGCGTTTTATTTTCTTCCTGAATCTCCTCCGCACCCTCGCTGCTAAAGTCGTAAGCATTCAAAAATTCAAACAAATATGCTAATGTATTGAGCGTACCTGTTCGCTTTTTGCCTTGGCGGTCTTTTAGTACGGTTTGCGAGAAAATCGGAATTTTACCATGACATTGCAAATTGCTGATAACCAAAGTTTTTTGCTCGAGTTCGCTGGGTTCGAAGAGTGAGGAGTTGAGGTAGGGAATGTGCTCAAATTCTTTGCGAATATCCGCATCACGAGCTTCGGGACGGTGCGCCAAAACCCTGAAAAAGAGGCTATTCACTTCGCTAAAATCTCTAATTTTTTTGAGGTGCAAAAAAGCATAAGCCCTATCACCTTTGTGATACGCCATAAGTTGGGCTTCTAAGAGTTTTAAAAACAAAATGCGATTGACCCAAGTGATGCTCAGTTCGATACCGACATTGAAAAGCTGCTCCTGCTCGTCGTTGCCAAACTGTTCGATATCTTCAATGTGATTGAGCTTTTGCAAAGTTTTCAGATTCGTAATTGTATCTTCGATAATCGTTGCGCTGTGTCGTGCACCTTCCTTATTTCGTTTGATAAGAATTTTGCCATCTTCTTTGACTTCTCTAAGTCCGATAATATGCAAAAGTTCGTTATAAAATCCTCTATCCAGCGTATTGCTATCGTTGGCAAAAGGCAACTTGAGAATATGCTCGGGCGAAAGCAGTTTGAATAGTGCAATCAATTTGTTATCGGCTGCTTTATCGTTTTGACGAAGTAGAGGCTCGTAGTCTTTCAGATTAAAATAGGCAAACTCGAGCTCCTCCTCGAGATTTTCGAGCGCTGAGGAAGCGATATTTTTATAAAAAAAACTGGTTTTTTTATCTGATAATCGCCCCTCTTCGAAGTCGTTAAATCGCTTTACGAGTATTTTGTTTTGTGCAAAAAGTCTATCAAATAATGCAGCATCAAACACAAACCATTCGTGAATATTCGTAACGATGAGATGTTTTAGCTCGAGGTTTTTGTGCGTAATGCGCTCGCGCAGGTAGTAGAGTAGCAGTTCGTGGAATGCTTTTGCATTGAGATTTTTGGTCGTGAGCATTTCGCTAGTATTCGTAGGCTTTTTAGCCTCGAGAATAACACCAACAGCACTTTGTGCCTGCTGTTCGTTGTGGATAACAAGGTCATTCCGACCTTTGGTATTGATAAAGTGCTTGGCTTCGTAATATGTTTTTTTCAAAAAATCGCTGACAAGATTTTTATGATATTCTTCGCTCTCGCTCTCGTTTGTGCTATCGAGCAGCGCACGGAATTGAGTTTTAAACTTTTCAATCTCGATGCGAGTAGGTTTGAGTTTTAAAAAAATTTTGTTTAGTGCCTCACGAGGCGTAAGTGCTTTGTATCTCATCTCGATGTTTTGCCTTTTTTTACAATTTGTTTACTTGGTGTCAGGTACTTATATCTGACGCAAAAGTTTTTTTTAACCGAAAAGAACAGACTAAAGTCTATTCTACAGCTTACCAATAACAACCATCTTCGACTTTTTTATGATTGGCGGGAATTTCAGAAGTTTGGGGGCGCACCCAATGTTCGTTATAAAATTTAGAAATAACGGGGTGCTCATCCCAGCGTGCGCCTTTGATACCAAAAAGAATTTGCGTAGCTCCGCCGATATGAATCCCTTGCTTACCCATACGTTTGGCGTGTGCTGCCAGGTGAAATCCATAAGCACCAGCCCCCACGAGCATCACATCAAAATCAATTTTTTCCATTTGATTTTTCATCGCTTCCAGCGCATCAAACCAAGTATCGAAGGGGGTTTTATTGCCCGCAATAGACTGCACCGCGCGCATTGTTTTGAGCTCGAACTCAGGCAAAATATCCGTATTCGGAAAAAGATCCGCACGTTTGGCATATTGCGACTCAATGCTCTCTTTATAAGGGTGAATTACCAAAACCTTTTTACCAGCCAATGCCGAAGACCAAGACGCATCGGTGTGGTAGTAGGGCTCGAGGGCTTGCAAACGCATTAGCGTTAGATTTTTTGAACCATAATCTCGTGCCAAAACTTCCTCGTAAGGATTAAACCACACACCTAACATATCCAAAATCGGAACATCTTCGAGAAAAAGTTGGCTATATTTTTCTAAGACAGCATCTGATTTTGGAAAGATGCCTGCATTATTATGTGCACTATCGCGCACCCCTTGTGGAAAGTGAATACTGCGATTTTCGGCAAAATTAGCTTGTATTTTTCCCGTGAGCGAGAGTTGCTGATAGGCTTTATATTTGAGCTGTGAGCGTACAATACTCAACTCTACACTACCAAAACGCCCTGCAAAAAAAGGTTTGGCTGAGGCTAACTCCTTTTGCAATTGCGCACTCCCTTCAGGAATTGCCAATACAGAACGATCAAAATCAGACACTGACAACTTTTCTTTGGGCTTATGCAATGTAAGTTTGCGATAAACTTTCCCACTAAGAACAGATAGTTTTTGTAGCATAGGTATAGGCTAAGGTTTTTGAAGATGCAAAGTTTTGGAAGCTATTACCAAAACTACTTTTTTATTTTGAGTTTTGCAAACCTTTTTTGAAAAGCATGGAAAAGTTTGTTACATTTGCAAAGATAAATTTTTTATAGCATATCATGAAGCAAAAATATCTTTTAATTGTCTTGATAGTTGTGGCTACGGCTTTGCAGTATAAGCAGTATGTGATGACTTATGGTGCTGATAATATTGTACAAGTATTGTCAGGAATAAACCTTTCTGAGGGGAATAAAATCAGCCTGCCATTAATAGATAAAACAGATTGGTCTGTGACTCGGTATGTTCCACTTGGCGATTGGGCAGCAGGTATAGCTGTTTGTACTGCAATTATTTATCCCGTATTCCAAGACCCAATATACATATCCTACTTTTTAAGTTTCATTTTTATACTTACCTTCTTTACTTCGCTCGCCTTTTTACTTGTTAAATTGAAGATAGAACACAAGCATATTCTACTAATTATGCTCTTTGCCGGAATTTGTTATGCACCTTTTCGCTATGTTAATATCTCTGGATTAGCTTCGCTAGCGACTCTAATGGTTGGTGTAGGAGGTTGTTTTTATTGGCTACAAAATGAAAATCATAATAAGCCAATATCTGTTATAAAACTTATTCTGATAGGTATTATCTTGTTTTTGCCCTCCTTTTTTCGCTTTGCATATTATCCATCAGGATACTCGCTCATATTAGCTTATTGTTTTTATAGATTTGTTACAAAAACAAAGATAAATATCAAAAATTTAGCTTGGGTATTGGGTTCTCTTATATGCTTTACAGGTTTGCAGTTTTACTATCAAGCGAGTTTAGAAACATTAAACTTTTTAGAAAACCGTGAAATGTTTGAGCGCACAAGACTTTTATATCTCGAGAATCTGAAGCTAATCAATCCTATTGTATTAAATACCTTTTTTCCTTCTTCTACTTGGTTGAATAAAATTCCATTTTTTTCTACCTTATCTCCAAGTGTAGTATTTATAATTCTTCACGTACTCTCGGCATTTATTCTGCTTTTTATTGTTTACCATGCCTTCAAATACTTCGCTCAGAAAAATGTATTGGCTCAAAAACAACTCATTATTATTCTCTTCATCACAGCTTTTTGCAACTGGTCTTTTATGTTTGTTCTATCTTTATTTTATCCTGCTTGGGAAATGGGGGATCTACGGACCTTTTTAACCTTAGAACGATATTTAGCCCCTGTATCTCTTTTTCTTATTCTATTTATTGGACTGACCTACAAAAAAGCTATCATGGGCAAGAGTTTGTTTATAGCAATTATGGCATTTAATGTATTGATATATATCAACTCTGTTAGAGTTTACGGTATAGGCGACTTAAAAAAGCAAATCGATATTAGAATGCCTAACCGTCTGGCCTTGATTGAAGAAATTGAGAGTTTAACTCTTGAGGATAAAAAAAATATAGTTTTATCTGACAATACAGGAGAAGTCTATGCTACTGCTTTTCAGGAAAAGGAAATTTCTATAGCTGATTTAAAGCCTTACTTGCAACAAGCCGAGCAGGAAACAATTTACGTTTCTAAACCTACACAGCTTTTGGTCATAGCATTTTGGGCAGATACGAAAGAAACTCACGCACGCCTTGAAAAAGCATTTGGCAGTGCGCATGTAAAACAAATCCCGAGAGAAAAAGCGCGTCCTGTGATTTGGCAGGTCATGCTTTATCCCGAAAATTAAAAAATATGAAATATACCGTTGTTATACCCGCTTTTAATGAGGGTGATGTAATTGAAAAGGTGCTCGAACCTTTAAAGAAATTAGAGAACCTCGAGATAATCGTCATCGATGACGGCTCGTCAGACGATACAGCAGAAAAAGCACGTGCTATGGGTGTGCGTGTGATTAGCCACCCCGTCAATAGAGGCTACGGTGCGGCACTCAAAACAGGCATGAAAGCAGCCGAGACTGAGTTTGTAGCCACCTACGATGGCGACGGACAGCACCGTCTCGAGGACATAAAAAAACTCATGGAAATCGCACCAGATTATGACATGGTAGTCGGTGCAAGAGGTAAGGATTCGCATCGCCCTTTGATGCGCCGTCCGGGCAAGGCAGTTTTGGCGTGGCTAGTTAATATGCTTTCTAAGCGCAAAATTCCAGACTTCAACTCGGGCTTGCGTGTGTTTCGCACAGCTGTTATTCGTAAGTATTTGCACTTAATGCCTGATGGTTTTTCACTCTCTACTACCAGTACAGTGGCGCTCAATAGCATGGGATATGGCGTAAAATACGTCCCTATACAAGTACTAAAAAGAGAAGGACGCAAAAGCTCTGTAAAAATGGCGCGCGACGGCATGCGCACCATTATGCTGATTATCAATCTGACAGTTCTTTTCAACCCGATGCGTATATTCCTGCCCGTCTCTTTTGTTTGCTTTGCGCTGAGTTTTCTTTATTTTGTGCTGTATGCTTTTTTGATACGCATACACGTAACGGCTTCGATGACTTTACTTTTCGTAACAGGAATGCTCATCTTTTTTCTGGGTATAGTTTGCGAACAAATATCAGCAATTAGAAGAGAAATTAATCAAGATGCTTAAAAATAAGCCTAATCATTGCTTATTCGTTGAGCAATGACTAAGCTTCTTATGCAGATTGCTATCTATTTTTTCAAGCGCCAAGCAACGGTTAGATATTTGTTTTTAAATCCATCTACGAGGGTTGAAGCAACTCTTTTGTATAAAGCATAAGGATTTTGCAAATAATACTTAGGTAAATTTGAGCGAATATCTCGTGCTCGTCCATCTTTCTTAGATATAACTTTAAAAGGATTGAAAGGTTGGTCTTGAGGAAAATAGTCTATTTCTGTAAATCCTATATCTGTAAACATTTTCTTAAAACTTTTTACCGTAAAATCATTTACATGGTAGGGATTTCCATCAACAGAAGGAGTTACAGGTACAGAGGCAACTAATACACCATTAGGTTTTAAAAGGCTTTTAAAATGTTTGACCAAATCTTGAGGTTCAGGGATGTGTTCAATTGTTTCCAAAGACACTAAAAAGTCCACTTTTTTGCCTCTATGATTATATTGACTTGCATCAGCAACTACAAAGTCTATTTTAGGATCTTTATATCGCTCTTTAGCATAATCAATAGCCTCCTTTGATAAATCGACACCTGTAATTTTTGTAACCCGACTGCCGCACTTCTCTATCATAAGTTTGGTTCCATAACCTACTCCGCAAGCTATATCTAATCCTTCACCCTGAGGGAGAAATCGAGTAGCAAACTTATACCGCTCTAAATGCAAAATTAAAGTTTCTTGCCCGAGAGTGTCATTAGCATCTGCATAGTCTGGGACGAGTCTCTCGAGGCTATCTTTGTCTATTGATTTATTCATTAACGCATCTAAATTGACGTAAAAAATATAATTATCTAAATTTTATTGTGTATTGTTGCTTAAATTAGTAAATTTGAGCAGTAATACAAACAGTTTACTGTGTAAAATTACACAATAAAAAATTACCTTGAAAATTTAGCAATCAATTATTTTGTTAAACCCTATTAGAAGTAAATTTTTAACATTGAGTGCAGAGCATCCACTGCTCTTCAAACAAGGCAAGCGGATTTTACCTTGGATTGGGGTTTTGCTTTTTGGAATCTTGCTTTATCGTAGCGATTTGAGTGCGGTATATGAGGAGGTTCGTTCGGCAACTTGGGGGTGGATACTGCTTTCAGTTGTGTTGGGGATTCCATTTTGTGTACTCAAATCAGAGCGTTGGCGACTTTTGTTGGTGGAGCGCGAAGTAGCTTTGAGTTTTGGTGAAGCCTTTCGCATTTTTACGCTGGGGCTGTTGGCAGGTTTAGTAACACCAGGGCAGCTCGGCGAGCTATATAAAATTGTAGATATAAAAAAACTGGGAGGGAGCTATAAAGATGGTTTTATGAGTTCGGTAGGCGATCGCATTTTAGACCTTCTTTTGATTATGGCAATGGCTGGTTTTTACTTTTTATTAAAACTATTTCCTTCGGTTTTGCTTTTTACCAATGTTTATTTCTTTAGTTTTACTATCCTTATTTTTTCATTTGTAAGTACGTGGCTTTGGCTTCGCATTTTCAAAAAAAAGAAAAAAGCAAGTTTGCAGTTAATATTTAAAGTATCAAGCCTAACTTTTGGAGCTTATACGATTTATGTTTTTCGTTTGCTGATACTTTTTTGGGCATTAGACTTGAGTCTTCCCCTTGTATTTTTTACGTCTGCTATGGGAGTGATGTCTATTATTTCTTTGCTTCCGCTCTCTATCATGGGCGTAGGCTTGCGCGAAGTATCGCTATTTCAGTTATTAGCAACAACCGATATTACAGAAAATCAAATTATTAGTTTTTCGCTTTTTGTCGTCCTGCTTTATCTTTTTAATGGCATTATTGGAGCTGTTTCTTGGATTTGGCAGTATGGTCGTACTAAGCGTTAAAAAAAGATTTTATGCTGCTAATTACCCTATCCTGCTGTACCTCTGTAAGTTCATAAAACATAGGCAGACGCAGTAGCGTATCGGCATATCTATCGCAATGAGGGAGATGCCTACCATCGTGTTTAGACTGATAAAAGGGCGACTTGTGTAGCGAAAGGTAGTGAAATACAGCCGAAATGCCCTGACTTTTTAAGTGTGCAATGAGTGCGCTGCGCTGCTCGAGGTTTTCGCAAAGTAGGTAAAACATGTGTGCATTATTGGTGGCATAAACTGGAATGGTAGGAAGTTGAATATAGCCTGTCTGCTCCAGTGGCTTTAATGCCGTATAATAGCGATGCCAAATCTCTCGCCTACGCCGCTGAATGGCTTCTAAGTTCTCTAACTGCGCATACAAAAAAGCAGCAATAATATCTGAAGGCAAAAACGAACTACCTACATCTACCCAACCGTATTTATCTATCTCGCCCCGAAAAAAGGCACTCCGATTCGTCCCTTTTTCGCGTATAATCTCGGCGCGTTTGAAATATTGGGCATCATTGACCACAAGCATGCCCCCCTCGCCCGAAATAATATTTTTAGTTTCGTGAAAGGAAAAAGCGGCAAGCTCCCCCATGCGACCCAGCGCTATAGGTTTTTGATGCTTTTCAGATTGATAGTAAGCATCAATGGCTTGAGCAGCATCTTCGACCACAAAAAGATTGTGCCGCTCGGCAATATCCATGACCTTATCCATATCGCATGCCATACCCGCATAATGCACCACCACAATTGCCTTAGTGCGCGGACTGATAAGCGATTCTATTTGCGCCACATCGATGTTCGGACTGTGAGCTTCGCTATCGGCAAATACAATTTTTGCACCCCGAAGCACAAAAGCGTTTACCGTACTCACAAAAGTATAGCTCGGCGCAATCACCTCATCACCTTCTCGAATTTCCAACAGCAAGGCAGCGAGCTCCAGCGCATCAGTACAAGAGGTAGTCAGCAGCGACGAAAAGCCGTACTGCTGCTTAAAAAAATCATGACATTTTTTGGTAAATATACCATCGCCCGATATTTTGCCCGAAGCCACAGCCTCTTGGATATATTGCGTCTCACGACCTGTGAGATAGGGTTTGTTGAAGGGAATTGTGTGCATAAAGTATTTGTGTTATTGCTATTAAGCTAATATTTAATCTAAGAAGTACAACTTATACA
>JAFIER010000179.1 GCA_020832465.1 Bernardetiaceae bacterium | reverse complement strand
TTCGGACGACTGCTAAGAAAAGTAGGCGCTATCGGTATAGATAGAACACCCAAAAAAGAAGGTGAACCCCGTCAATCTATGGTCGAAGCTATGGCAGAACTTTTCAAACAACAAGACAAACTCTGCATCGTCGTAACCCCTGAAGGTACACGCTCAAAACAAGAAAAATGGCGTACTGGATTCTACCACGTCGCTAAAATGGCTAATGTACCCATCGCACTCGGCTATATGGATTATGCAAAAAAAGAAGCAGGCATTCAAGTCGTTGTTTATCCTACAGATGATATGCACGCTGATATGAAAAAAATTATGGAGTTTTATCAAACTATCAACGGCAAATTTCCAGAGAAATTTAGCATTGATAAACAGTATTTGCAAGCCCCACAAGAAAAAAACTAATTCTTTTTTTAGAAATATTCCGATTTATATATATCTTTTTTGCAAATTTTCACGTTCTTTGCTATAGAAAACTTATCTAAATGCGCTGTGGATATGTTGGTATTGTATTTTAATATCGCAAATTCATAGCATTTTATAATCGGAATACAATCTAAAATTTGATTAAAAATTCTATGCGCCGCTATTTTCTAAGCCTTTTTTGTATCGCCTTTTTTGCGCTATTTATTTCGCAACAGTCCCAAGCACAATGTGTTATATCTGACAATACACTAAGCCTTAGCTCTGATAACCCTGCTGACTCCGCTCGTTATTTCTGCTTTGGCGAAAGCCTTATAACCCTTGTAGCACCAGCAGCAACGGTAACAGACACTACCACAGGTGCTGACACTACCTTTACCTATCTTTGGCAAGAATCTGGGGACGGAATTGTTTGGAATAACACCACTGTTACAACACAAGAATTTACAAATCCTATCATCAATACGCCGACCTTTTACCGAAGAGTTGTTGCCGCAGCCTGTGGCGAGTCAGATACAAGCAATGTGATTGAATTTTTATTCTATCCCGCTATGGGGGCAAATAGCATCACACAACCCGATATCGCTTGCGAAGGACAAGAAGTTACTATTCCCGGCAATCAAACTACAAATGCACAGCGTTTTGTTTGGCAAATATCCAATGACGATGACAATTGGACAACACTGCCCGATAGCACACGCAATGCCGTTTTTGAAATCCCTAACAATCCTACGGCACCCATATTTTTGCGTCGCCTTTCCCTAAATCGTTGCGATACGCTCACAAGTGCGAGCATAGAACTACAAATTACCCCCAAATTTGGCGAACAAATTTTGATTCCCGATAGTCTATTCTATTGCGAAGGGGCTAATTTTGGTAAAATTTATGGCAATGCGCCCGAAGATAGTGCCATTTATGCCGCCGATTATAGCTACCGCTGGCAAGCCTCCGCCGATAGTGCCGCAGGTTGGAATACCGTTGGAGAAGAACAGAGCCTTCAGCTAGGCAGCTTTTTGAACGATACTTTGCAGTTTAGACGCATAGCCACAAACCCTTGCGGTAGCGATACGAGCAGTGCGGTTACAATTTTCTTTATTCCCAAAATTACGAACAATCAAATTACCAATCCAGATTCTACCCTTGTCATTTGCGTGGGCGATACAGTGCGCCTTACCACCACAGAACCCCAAGGAGGAGACCGAAACTATGCTTACGAATGGATTAAAAAAGGCGACGCCGATGATGCGGAATGGGAAGCAACCGCTTTTAATACTGATGAAATTTTAGTAGAAAACCTGACCGATACAACCTTCTTTGCCCGTATTGTATCGAGCTTTTGCCACCGAGATACAAGCGCAATGATTCGTGTAGATGTCATTCCGCTCTACGGCGAAAATCAAATCGATTCAGCCCAAGTGATTTGCTTAGGCGACTCAGCGGAAACGCTCATAGGGTCGCTGCCCGAAATGCAAGGAAATTATCGATATCAATGGCAACGCACCAATGAAGTACCGACAGATTCTACCGAATGGATAAACATCGGAAACCCCACGGCTACTGCTATAGACCTCAACCCCGGTGCACCTGCCGATACAACCTATTATCGCAGAGTCATTACAGGAGGCTGTGAGCCTGATACAAGTAATATTGTCCGCATAGCAGTACTGCCCGAGATTAGCGAAAACGAAGTTTTCTTTTTAAAGGACACTACCATTACGGTCGGCGGGAGTGATATAGATACACTTATGGCAAGCGTCGTAGTCGAGGTGTGTAAAAACGAAAATATCACGGGTGCACTTGGGAGTACACCTTTAGGCGGTGATGGGACGTATGAATATCAATGGCAACAGGGCATTCGCAATCACGAAGAAAATCGCATCATCTGGGAAAATATTCCCGACGAGACGAATCCATTTTATTTACCCCAGCCCCTCGAGGATACGACATTTTTACGAAGGGTAGTAACTTCTGCTTGTTTTGCAGACTCGAGTAATATATTGCGTATCAATGTATTTCAAGAAATTGAAAACAATTTTTTGGATTCCGTAGAGCAATCAATTTGCTTAGGTACGAGGTTTAAAACGATTAAAGGTTCTCAGCCACAAAAAGGCAATTTAGAATATGAATACCGCTGGCAGTATTCCGATACTTATAACGATTCGGTGCAAGTTTGGGTAGATGCTGATAGTATTTTTAGCAAAGATTATCCACCCGATACACTTTTTGCGACCCGACATTTCCGTCGTATTGTTATTTCAGCTTGTTTTACAGATACAAGTGAGGTCTATCGTGTGGAGGTGAGTCCGCCTTTTGTTTCGGATAGCAATTATGTCGAGCCTGCCGAGCAGTTTATCTGCTTTTCGGACGAGCCGCAAGTACTCACGGGCTCGCTGCCCGAGGGTGGTGTGCGCAACGAAGAAGGCAATTATCGCTATCAATGGCAAAAAAGTGAAGCCGATAGCACGGGTTGGAAACCTTGGGAAAATATTCGCAATACCAATACTCAAAATTATGAAGCCCCTTCCCCCCCGCTCGATACGCGCTACAGGCGTATAGCCATTGATGAATGCAATATTCGCGATACGAGCAGGATTGCCATTATTCGAGTCTGGGAGTTGCCTCCCGTAGAGACGGCACTCTCTGCCAAGACGGTTATTGGTGTGCCCGTACAGCTCGAAGCTACGGGTGCGGTTTCTTACGAATGGTCACCTGCCGAGACGCTCGATAATCCAAATATTGCAAATCCTATTGCTACGCCTTTTGAGCGCACAACTTATTTGGTTATCGGCACAGATGAAAATGGCTGTCAGTTTAGGGATAGTGTAGTCGTGCTTGTGGATATGCGCCCAGCCGTAGAGGTTACAAATATATTAACGCCTGATGGCGACGGGCATAATGATTTTCTGATTGTGGAGGGGCTTGAACGCTATCCTGACAATTATATCATTATTTTCAATCGTTGGGGGCAGGAGCTACTCCGCATCGACCGCTACGAAAATGATTGGGACGGGCACATCAATGGCAGACCGCTACCCGAAGGTGAGTATTTTTATATTCTCAAATTTGATATTACAGAAGAGGTCGTTAAGGGGGTATTTTCCGTCTTGCGCTGACGCAGTTTTTAAGAAAAATTTAAAAACGAGTGAGCAACCTTTGGTATGGACACCAAAAACGGGAGATACAAATCGGGTGCAATTCATATTTACGTAGTAGCATAAGCTACTGTCTTAAAACAACTACTCTTGCCGTGTTTGCTGTCTGCACCAAACACAAACTGCGTAGTTTTGAATTACAAATCTTAGATACATAAAATTGCTGATAGCAAGGTTATGTATCTAAAACCTTGCTAATCAATACTCTCCATGTAGAAATAACATTTCTCAAAGAAATGTTATTTCTACATGGAGAGTATAATTGATAAATAATAATTTACAGTGTTTGAAAAACTGTAAATTATGAAATTGTGTAACGTCATCAAAAAATGATACAAAATTCTATGAAACAATTATTCTTTATATTCGGATTTTTAGTTTTTGTCTGTATGGTAATCTGTTCACCCGCTTTGGGTCAGCAAATTCCATTGCACGGTCAGTATTTTCAAAATCAATATTTGTACAACCCTGCCTTTGCGGGGAATAGTTCTTTTGGTTCGGCATCATTGCTCCACCGTCGGCAGTGGTTGGGAATTGATGGCGCACCCGTTACGACAGCAGCGACGTTTGATTTTCCATTTTTTCACGAAAAGTGTGGTTTTGGTTTGAATATAATGCAAGACGAAATCAATATTCGTTCGCAGACGCGCGTATCAGCCACTTATGCTTATCATTTGTTCAATGATTTTGAGCGCGCCTCTCGCTTATCTATGGGCGTTTCTTTAGGAGTGCTTAATAATCGCTTAGATTTGAGCCGTGTGCGTGGTAGCACGGCTGACCCTAAGCTATTTCGTGAGAATAATAACGCTACGGCATTTGATGCAGCTTTTGGTTTGAATTATATGTTCAAAGAAATGTTTCAGCTATCGCTTGCACTGCCACAACTTGTGAACACAGATTTTGGTTTTTTGAACAATACCGTTATGCCTACGGAGCGTCGTCCGTTGAATTTTGTGCGTCATTATTTGC
Source organism: Bernardetiaceae bacterium (assembly GCA_020832465.1). Lineage (GTDB taxonomy): Bacteria > Bacteroidota > Bacteroidia > Cytophagales > Bernardetiaceae > JAFIER01. The sequence goes on along the minus strand of JAFIER010000179.1, from coordinate 1,570 downwards.
TTTCTGCTCGTGTATTTTTGAGTACAAGAGATTATCAACACCGATTTGAGCCTTTGGTTATGCTGCGTAAAGCAGACTTCCTACCAGTGCAACTCGATGCGGGTTTGCTTTATACTTATCGTGATTTGCTTTGGGGGAGTATAACTTATCGCAGCGATTATGCCCTCTCGATGGGGTTGGGTGTGCATATTGATAATCGTTTGGATATTGGTTATGTATATGATTTGGCAATCAATGAGTTAGCAGGACATACGGGGGGCGGTTCGCATGAATTGATGATAAGTTATCGTTTTAGGTTTTTTCCACCCAATCCTTATACAAATTATAGGGGGACCTCTTCACGAACAGGGCAGCGACGCGTCAAATGGCATCCTTCGCAGCCAGGTCCACATTTTGAAAAGCGCAAAAGATAATATTCAAGCCTTAGGCTTAATAAGTGGTTATGTATTCGTACTCTTGTCCACAGCGACGAGTTATGCGAGTCGTTATAGCTACGATGCTATCGGCAATCTCAGGAGCAGCGTAGAAGTTGCTGTCTTTTTATCTGAATCAAGATTTTCAGAATTTCGGGATTTACCTAATTTTCGCAACCCTGCTAATCCTGATTCAGACAACACAGAAATTGATGGCGAAATAGTTGCCATTATGAAAAAAAAGAGAAAAGAAAACTCAAATTGCTATTGCCTTTTAGCTTACTTGCCAGGGGGGGAGGACCGATGGAGTGGACTTAGTTATCTGTAAATTTTTGATTTTAAGTTAAAACTATAGGCTGTCAAAATATTTTCTAATTTTTGTTTGTTTTTAGTGCTTTTAGGTGCTTTGATTTCAACTTGATTAGTAAAATCTTTAATTGCTGTCAATATTTTTTGCTTGTCGCTTTGCAAAACTTCTTCTTTTTTTGTTTGCTGTTTTCTTATTTGCAAGCTATCTTTTGCAATTTTTAAAATTTCATTATCCTTGTCAAACTGTTTGAAAAGGTCATGAATTAAAAGCTCAGGAATAATTTGTTGGCTTACAAGTTCAGCAGATAAAAGTCCGCGAATACAATAAAAAACAGTCTTATATGTAAACTTTTTACCTGACTGCATTAAGTTTATGTTTGCTTTTGCAAGTGAAATGTAATGATGAAATAAAGCCTTAAAATCAATGTTTGCAATTATACCCTGCTGAAAAGTTGTCCAATCTGGTAGTTCATTGAAGTAAATTATATTTGCCCTTATCCACTCTAAAACTGTCGGATTACTTTTTGCTAAAAGTCCAAACATTTTATCGATGTCATAAGAAACAAAATCAAAGTCCCCGTCTATAATTTCTATAATGTTACGGTGTGTTTTGAAGTCAAAATATTGTTGCTTTGATTGAAGATGAAAACCACGAACATCAAAATCACTCTCTGGACCTGATATGCCCCAAAGCCTGCTACCACCTTCAATATAGAAAAGTGGATATTCGTCATTATGCTTAAATAAACTCTGGATTTGCTCTCTCATTTTTTCTATTTTAGATGTCCTTAGTGTGTTAGCCCCTATAAGCATAACTACCAGCCAGAAATAACATTTCTCTAAGAAAT
>JAFIER010000166.1 GCA_020832465.1 Bernardetiaceae bacterium | reverse complement strand
CAAAACAGCCCATAGTCAATCCTCAGCGACGAGTTATGCGAGCCGATATAGCTACGATGCGAATGGTAATATTCTAAGTCTAAGTCGTAGAAATAAATTGGAAGATTTGATTGATGATTTGCAGTACGATTATAATACGCTGCTCAACAATCGCCTCCACCGTGTCCACGACCTGAGCGGCGACCCCACAGGCGTAGCTGGCAATCAGAGCTACAGCTACGATGCTATCGGCAATCTCACGAGCAATCCCGAAGATGATGTCCTCGAAATCGAGTGGAACACCTACGGCAAAATCGCTTCCGTAACCAAATCCGAAGCACAGATATTCTATCAATACGACGCTTTGGGCAATCGCTCCCTCAAAAAAATCATAAAAAATGAAGAAATCGAGGGCGAAATAGTTGCAATTACGAAAAAAACGCATTATCTTCGTGATGCTACTGGCAATGTACTGGCGACTTACGAAGACGAAAGTTTGTCGGAGTGGACGGTTTATGGGAGTAGTCGCTTGGGAGTGGTTCGTGGTGAAAACCCAAAAAAACGCCGTACTTTGGGCAAAAAGTTCTTTGAGTTATCCAATCATTTGGGCAATGTCTTGGTCGTCGTCTCGGACAACAAAGAAGGTTCGGTATCTACGAATAGTTATATTACCCGTGCCGTATCGGAAACCGATTATTATGCTTTTGGTATGGCTATGGGGGAGAGGATGGTGGCTCTTGATGTGTATCGTTTTGGATTCAATACCCAAGAAAAAACGCCCGAAATTGCGCCCGATACTTATACGGCGGAGTTTTGGCAGTATGATAGCAGGGTGGCGAGGCGATGGAATGTGGATCCTGTTTTTGTGGAATGGGAAAATTCATATGCTGTCAATCGCAATAATCCGATTGGTTTTGCTGACCCAGCTGGGGACGTTCCACTTTTAGTAAGCGCAGGTGCAGGAGCTTTAATAGGTGGTGTAGCAGGAGGAGTAATTGGCTTTTTTACTACAAAAGGCAACTTCAAAAAAAAGCTAAAAGGTGCTGGAAAAGGAGCTCTAACGGGTGCTACTGCTGGCACTATAATTGGTTCTGGTGCTTGGATTGTCGCTGGTGGATTAACTGCTGGTGTGGGACTTACTGGCACAAGCGCTATTGTTGTTAATGGTGCTAGTGGATTTGCAGCAGGTGGTGCACAGTCAATAGTTGGACAGGCTTGGGAATTTTTATTTGAAGATAGGACAAAATTCTCAACTCTTGAAGTAGTAACAGATGCTGTTATAGGTATTCCTTCTTCTATGATAGGTGGGGTTGTTGGTAGCAAAGCCAAAGGAGAACTAAATAAGCATGCACGTAAAAAAGCTATAAAAGCTTTTAAGGCTGCTGAAAGAGATATAAAAAAGGAGGTGCGTAAATATTCTAAAAGTGTTGCAGAAGCTTATGGTTATAGTAAGGCTCAAAGCCGAAAACTATATAAAGAGTTATGGGGAGTTGTTAAAGAGAGTGCGGACAAAAATATTTCTACTATTGATATAAGCATACGCACGAGTGCTACAGAAGTTTCGATTGAAATTATTAACCAAATTTTGTATAATGAAGGAGACAAACATATCGGAGAAGAAAAGCGTAAATAGTCGATTTGTACATTTGCTAAGAAGCAGTTATGGTTATTTTATAATAATTTTACTGTTGTTTACTTTATTTTTATACAATAGACAATATGTTTTTTGTACAATAAATAATGCTTCTTACGAGTTAGCAGGTGAGGTATTGTGGATTGATAAAGAAAAAAAGACAATGGCAGTCATATTTGAATTTGAATTAGACACAATAAAAATGAAAGGTCGTTTAGAAAAAGGTTTGGGGGATAGTTATCATAAAAATTTCAACCAATTAAGCAAAGGAAGCAGTGTTAATATTACGTATTACCCAGAATGTAATTATTTTATCATAAAAGGGGTGAAAGAGATTAATGATCATGCGTTTTATACAATAATGATTTTAATAGTAATGCTTTTCTTAGCTCCTTTTTTTTGTATGATACATTTAACATTTCTAACATCATAAAAAAACGGAAAAGAAAAAGAAAATAATTCTTGTACATTATAAATTTGGTTGTATCTCGCACGCTTAGGCAGTCAATCGGGTGGCGACAAAAAACGCCGCACTTTGGGCAAAAAATCCTATGATTTATCAAACCATTTAGGCAATGTACTCGTTACCATTTCTGACAACAAAACAGGCAATGCGGTGGCAGCAACTTACGAAAATAGAATTTTATCAAGTCAAGATTATTTGAGTTATGGTGCTTTGATGATAGGTCGCCGTAGCAGTTCGTCGGCACGCTACACCTTCAATGGCAAAGAAACCGACCTCGAGACAGGCGCACAAAACTTCGGCGCACGTCTCTACGGTATCGGAGACGATAAAGATATTCCTATTTTTTGGAGTGTAGATCCGTTGGAAGCGAAATATCCTGCTTATTCGCCTTATGCTTTTGTGGCAAACATGCCACTTTGGGCGGTTGATCCTGATGGGAGAGATATTGTAGTGCTCTTAGATCCCAATGGTGCTGGTGGGGCTGGGCACATGGCAGTATTGATAGGTAATGATGACAAAGGTTGGACATATATATCAAAAGATGCTTTTTTAAAAGGAGGTGTTACAGGAGGTGGAACTTATTTAGAAGGTTCAGGAATACCCGTATTTTCAGTGGTCAAATTTTCATCTTTGGAAGATTTTTTTGATAGTCCCCATAATTATGTTTTGAAGGAAGGTAATTATCACGCACAAGACAATAGAAATACAGAAGCATTACCAGCGGAACTTCAAAAAACTCATGAGAAAAAACAAATTCTTTTACAGGATTATGCAATGTCATCTGATCATATAGATGCCACTTATATTAAAAGATACACAAAAGCATTTAGAATTACTACAAATCATGAAGCAGATGAAAAAATGAAAGAAGCTGCAAAGGGAGCTTGTACATTACCTTATACCTTGGGAAATAAAGACTGTAGCAACGTTGTAGATGAGGCTTTAGCAGCAGGGACAGATGCTAAGGGAAACAACTTAGGTTATATGACAAAACCTCACGGTTTTAAGGGTGCGTTTGCCCCTGGCAACGTTATCAATGAATTTGCTAAAATATCTACCGTAGCTTTAAAATTCTCTATATTTGCTCTCGTAAAGCCTGGTTTTGAAGATGCCCCTATCGTAAAGTTTATGCATATGGAAAGTTGTTTGACCACTAACTATTTCAGAACTGCCCACACTACTTACTCGCCTCAAAGTACCTATTCTAAACATAAATTTCCTCAAACATATGAATACTACCGTAAAGATGAATAAAAAAACATTAAAAATATTTTTAGGGATTTGCCTACTTGTATTTATGTGGGATGCATTGATTTATTATATGAATCATACAGTTAGAAGATTTCCTTCAAATCGGGAAGAAGCCATAAAAACGGGAACTTGGATAGCCGATTATGAGCTTTGCTACTTAGATACAACTGCAATAAAAGCATTTAAAGAAATTTATAACAACGATAATCCTTTTGAACAAGATTTTTTTATAGCTCAAGGATATAGATACGTAAATTACTTGATTTTTTTAAAAAAAGTAAAACTATTAGGAGACTCCAAGCTCGCTTTTTCAAATGAAATGTATGCAGAATCAAATCAGAAAGGAGATAGTTTACGCAGTCTATTTTGCAAGGGTAAAATAGGGTCAATACGGTATAAGCCTGATAATGACACTTCCTATTACAGACTACCACCTCGCAGAGGAAATTCAATATTTATATCAGGCACTCCTAAAGAAATAGAACTTAACTGTATGTTTTATGTTCCTGACACCTTAAAGGCTAAGGAAGAGAAGTATTACAAGCCTACGAGGCTCGGTAAAGCAGTTCTGTGCCGCAGGAGTGTAAAAGAAGAGTAAGAGAAGAGGCACTTTTTGATGTCGAAATCAGCTACCAATATGACGCTATCTTGTCAGAATCAAGATTTTCAGGATTTTGAGATTTACTTGATTTTTGCCATCCTGCTAATCCTTTAATCTTGTTAATCCTGATTCAGACAACAAAAATGAAGAAATCGAGGGCGAAATAGTTGCAATTACGAAAAAAACGCATTATCTTCGTGATGCTGTACACTAATATACCTTTTTATGGCAAAAGAAAAACCTAAAAATGAACAAAATGCTTACGATAAAATCTTGAAAGAAAATATCGTAGCTTATGTACTAAAACTTTCAAAACGTCAGTTTGGATTTGAAATAAAAGCGCATCGCTTTATCAAAGACAAATTGCAAACTACGCTGGAGCGAGAGTCTGATTTTCTGCTGCAAATTACGACTACAGAGAATGAAGAATTTATTCTGCAATTAGAATTTCAGGCGCATGACGAAGATAAAATGATATTTCGTATGCAAGAGTATCATGCTATTTTACAAAAAAAATATCAAATGCCCGTGTATCAGGTAGTGTATTATTTAGGCGAAAAGCCGAGTAACATGCGCTCAACACTTGAACCCTCTGAAATATTTAAGGGCTTCGTACTCAAATCCTTTCGGGACTATTCTTACGAAGAGTTTTTGGAATCCGAACACGCAGAAGAAGTCATTATGGCAGTGCTGGCGGATTTTGGCGAAGAGACTCGTGAGGCTGTGGTTCGCAAAATTTTAACACGTTTGTCGCAACTAAAAAGCGATAAAACAGCGTTAAATAAGTATGTCAGACAGCTCTTAATTTTGGCTCGTCTGCGAAATCAATTACCAAACATCATTCAAAACGAATTAGGAAATATGGGAACTATTGGATATGACATCGAACAAGATGAATTGTACTTGAAGGGGAAAGGAGCTGGAATAGAAGAGGGGAAAGCCGCTGGAATAGAAGAGGGAAAAGCCGCTGGAATAGAAGAGGGTATAGAAAAGGGAATAGAAAAGGGAATAGAAAAGGCTCAACTCGATTTTGCTATTTCTTGCTTGTTAAAAGGACTCTCTCTTGAAATGACCGTTGAGCTTACAGGCTTGAGCAAAGAACAGGTGCAAAAACTCAAAGACGATATGGATAAAAATGAGACAGGTAGCCTTTAATTTTAGCTCGTCTGCGAAATCAATTACCAAACATTATTCAAAACGAATTAGGAAATAGGGGAACTATTGGATATGACATCGAACAAGATGAGGTTTATTTGCAAGGAAAAGGAGTTGGGCTAGAAGAAGCTCAAATTAAGTTTGCCTTAGCTTGTTTAGCAAAAGGTTTTTCTATAGGAATGACTGCCGAACTCACAGGCTTGAGCGAGGAAAAGGTACAAGAGATAAAAGACGGTTTGGATAAAGAAGAGAAGTAAACTGATTTTTTGTTGTTGTAAAAGCGAGACGCTTTTAAATAAGTTCATAGATTCGTAGTGAGAGACTACGAATAGAGAGTAAATCCTGATTCAGATAATTTTATTTGTGGCAGATTTGAGAATCAGACGTTGGGTAAAAATTACACCAGCCATAACACTCCTGCTAGAAATGTTATAGCTATACTTTATTTAGCAACAGACATAAACGGATTTTATGAGTAGGATTTTCAAGGTATATATATACTATTTTAGAGATATTTTTTAACGATTTTTTTATTTTTAAATAAATCTATGTATCTTGCGTGCAGTTAAAAATTCTACAAATAAATACAAAATAGAACTACTATGCTAACAATCAGAAACAAATTATCAGTTGTTTTATTGATAATTGTAACTCTTTTTATTTCTGCCTGCTCTTCTAGTAAACCAGCATCGGTAGCTTACAAAGAATTAATGGAGGTTATAAGAGAACTAGATAAAAATAATGAACTTCTAAAGGATAAAATTACAACTGTAGTGGAGAAAAATGAAAATTCTCCTGCAAAAGACCTCTTGTCCGAAGTAAATAAAAATGAAGAACTTATAAAGGAAACAAGAAGAAAAGTTGAACTTCAAGCACAAAAAAGGAGGACTTCTAAATCTCGTAAGGATAATATTAATAAACTCAATGAGGCAGCCAGTACAGTTAAGCAGATACAAGGAAATATACATAATTTAGACGCTGCTTTTGAAGCACGCAAAGAAGAAGTCTTGGCATCTGACGTTTCCTTTGATGTTGGTAGCTACCAGTTAAAAGAATATGCTTATGCACGTTTACAAGAAATTATAACAGATTTAGAAAAGCAGATTTTAGATTGGGATAGTAAAGAGCAGGGGACTTACAAAGAAGATACCAAAAAAATTGTTATTCGTATTACAGGACATACAGACCTAATAGGTTCTCCTAATGTCAGTAAGAGAATAAAGGTAAATCAGGCTCTTTCTGAAAAGCGCGCTACTCAAGTGGCTGACTATTTAGAAAAAGAGCTCTCAAAATTGAGTGCAAACTACTCCATAGATGCTGTAATAAATAGTAAAGGCGTTGGAGAAAAACTACCGCCTGGACTTGTAGATGATGGTTCAATTGATAATCCCAAGCGAAGGGTTTCTATTATACAAGCCATAGTTTATATGGAAATAATGCATTAATCGTTAAAAATTTTATGGCACAAGGCATAAACGAAAGCCAACGTGACTGCCCCGATTTATTGGCTTATAGTAAGATCGGAAAACTATATGCAAATCGGTTCTGCTATCTTTTAAACTACCTCCACGAATAACTCTATTCAAACCACGAGGTTTATTTATTAAAGCAGAGCCATCAAAGTGTATATTGTTATAATTCTCCTGCCAATCATCTTCACACCATTCCCCAACATTGCCGCTCATGTCATAAATACCAAGTTCGTTAGGCTTCTTTTGCCCCACGGGATGCGTAATTTTATTAGAGTTACCAAGATACCAAGCAACCTCATCAATATTGTTAGAACCTGCATATTTATAGTTTGCATTTTTAGCACCACCTCGTGCTGCATATTCCCACTGAGCTTCAGAAGGTAAGCTAAATTTTTTATATGTTAGTTTATTGAGTTTTTCAATAAATGCTTTACAATCATTCCAACTTACATTTTCTATTGGACAATCACCACAATTTTTGTTGTATATAGAACCAGGGCTACTTCCCATTACCTCATGCCATAATTTTTGAGTTACCTCGGTCTTGCTAATATAATAATCTGGAAGTTTTACCTCACGTAGCGGTACAGATTTTGTCTTGACCCAGTTATCTACATTTTTACCATCACGCTTAGAATCATAACCCATTGTAAAAATTCCACCCTTCACCCATATCATATCAAAAGCAATATCATTGACCTCTATAATTTGATTAGTATCAGCATTTACTATTTCTACTAAGTCCTCTGCTTTAGAATCTTGATTTTCAGACTCTGTAGGCTGTTCTACATAATCAATATTTTCAGTAGAACTATCTTTTAATAACCAGAGCATAAATATTATCAAAGTAAAAAGCACGGCAATGCATACAACTACAAATCTTAAATTTTGGGTGAAAAATGACATAGCTATTCTGCAAGTTTAGAAGGTGTAATTTAATCATAAACAAAAAAGCACAAAAATTTTGAGATTTGCAAATTTTTTATACATAAGCAAACCCCTCTAACCCACTCCAAAAACAATAGCAATAAGTCCGAGTATAGCGAGCAGTAGGCTTAAAGCAAGATAGTATTGAATATGCGTATTTTTATCGCTATGGATAAGTGGACTGCACTGGCGCACAATCCATAATCCACTATGAATAATGCCATCGATAATATAACGGTCAATCCAAGCCAATATAAATCCTAAAACAACCGCCGACTCACCCAAAATGCGAATTCCACGATAAAAAATACGCTCCTCTACTTTGCGTACCCACTTTGCTATACGCAAATGAAAAAGTGCTACAGCATCAATGCCCCTATCTAAATAGTCGCTATCAAAAGTAGAGAGGCTACCACTTACGATCAATACTGGACGAACAAAAAGCCATACATATAAACTATGCTGCGCTTCCAACAGATAAGCCAAACGGTAAGATCTACGAGGATAGTAATCTTTGAAAATAAGAAAACTTCCTATAGCCAGCAAACCCAATGCTACAAGCAAACTGATTTCTAAACTACTATTCGATAGCGCACGTGCCGAAAAAAGTGGTAGTAACGGACTCCCCAGCGGAGATAGCGGAGGATAAGAAAATACAAATGCCGTACTGCCGATAGCAAGCAGGAGCAACGACAAAGTCAAGTAAAATGGCATATTATACTTTTTGAGTGATAGAAGGGGAGCAGTGTGCGCTACCTCTCCTAAAAACACCATACTCAACTGCCGTCCGATATAAAGCACTGTCAGCAAAGCCGAGATGATTCCAAATCCCAAAAAAATCCAGCTCCAGCCGCCCTGCACAAAGGCCTGTGTATGCAAATGCGCCAATATTAATTCCTTAGAAAGCGAACCCGAAAGTAAAGGTAAGCCTGCCATAGAAGCAGCTGCTATGCTATAAAGTATGAATACCAAAGGAAAAGCTTTGCGCAAACCGCCCATCTTACGCATATCATAAGTACCCGCTTTTTTGGCTATAACACCGATGCAAAGAAAAAGTAAGGCTTTGAAAAAAGCATGGGTAAGCAAATGAAAATAAGCCGCTGAAGGTGCACCCGCGCCCAAAGCTAAAAACATAAAACCGAGCTGCGAAACTGTAGAGCCTGCTAATAGCTTTTTGGCATGAAATTGAAAAAAGGCATAGAGTGCACCCCAGATTGCCGTTATACCGCCCAACAACGAAAGCACAAAAAGTAAATCGGGCGTAAGTAAAAAGTAACACCTAAGCAGTACATAAACACCTGCCGTTACCATCGTAGCGGCATGCAACAGTGCCGAAACAGGCGTAGGTGCGACCATTGCCGAAGGCAACCAAGGGGCAAATAAAACTTGTGCAGACTTTGCCGAAGCAGCAAATACTAAACCACCGCCTATCCAAAATAGAGACCAGGGCTGAGCCAAAGTTAAGGTGCGTAGCGTCTCGAGATGTAGCGTACCAAACTCGGCGTAAGCCATTAAAATGGCTAGCAAAAAACCCATATCGCCAATGCGGTTATAAAGAAAAACACGCAATGCCATCGCTACCGATTGCGATTTATGACGCTCAAAAGCTACCAGCAAAAACGAACAGATACCGAGCCACTCCCACGCAAAAAACAAACTTAGCAAATCGCCTGCCCATAGCAGAGCCCACATTGCACCCAAAAAAAGTAGTAAATAAATAAATATCCGATACGCCTTAGCACGCTGCGAAGCATACCAATAGGTATAAAGCATGACCGAAAAACTTACAAGAGAAACGACAAAAAGCATCGTCGCTGATGCTTTATCAAAGTAACTGTGAAGAGAAAGGGAAGGCAAAAAAGCATATACCGAAATCCAAGCGGCATCAGCAGTCCATACCTCAAGCATAAACCAAAGGCTTATTCCTAAGAGCAAACTCGTTAGTGCTATAATTGCTTCAGCTATGCCACGCATAAGTCATTGGGTTCGAAATAACGTTTTTTTTACAATCAATTAGGGCATGTGCTAGAAAAGAAAAATAGGCTGTCTTCAAAAAAGTCTTAGAAATAACATTTCTTTGAGAAATGTTATTTCTGACTTATTATTTTGCTGTGTTTGGAGTCCTCTCCAAACACTTATAAGCGATTAAATAATCAACATGGCATCTCCATAAGTAAAGAATCGGTATCGCTCTTTGACTGCTTCTTCGTATGCACGCATAACGAGGTCGAAACCTCCAAAAGCACAAGCCATCATCAAAAGTGTAGATTGCGGTTTATGAAAATTTGTAACCAAAGCACTACAAATTTTGAAATCGTAGGGTGGAAAAATAAATTTATCAGTCCAGCCATCAGCGGGTTTGAGGCGGTGGTGCGCCGAGACGGCAGTTTCGAGTGCACGCATAGCTGTAGTACCTATTGAGCATACACGTTTTTTGTTATCTAATGCTTCATTTACAATTTGGCAGGTTTTTTCTGATACTTTATAATTTTCAGAATCTGTTTTGTGTTTTGTAAGGTCTTCGACATCTACGGAGCGAAAAGTACCAAGTCCGACGTGCAATGTGATTGGTGCGAGCTGCACGCCTTGTAGTGCTAATCTTTTTACGAGCTGTGGCGTAAAATGCAGCCCTGCTGTGGGTGCGGCTACTGCTCCTTTTTCGGCAGCAAAAATAGTTTGATATCGTTCTCTATCTTGGGATTCAGCTTCTCTACCAATTTCTTTTGGCAGTGGTGTTTCGCCAAGCATATCGAGTGTGCGATAAAACTCGTCGTTATCCCCATCATAAAGAAAGCGTATAGTCCGTCCTCTTGATGTTGTATTATCAATTACTTCTGCGACAAGTTCTCCATCGCCAAAAAAGAGTTTGTTTCCGACTCTTATTTTACGAGCGGGGTCGACAAGTACGTCCCAAAGATGCGATGCTTGATTGAGTTCGCGCAAAAGAAAAACTTCAATTTTGGCATTTGTTTTTTCTTTACGACCGTAAAGGCGGGCAGGAAAAACTTTTGTATCGTTTGCCACAATGACATCACCGTCGTTAAAGTATTCTATAATGTCTGAGAACTGTTTGTGCTCAATTTCACCTGTATCTTTGTGCACAACCATAAGGCGCGAGCCGTCACGAGTTTCTGTAGGATATAGGGCAATAAGTTCCTCTGGGAGCTCAAATTTAAATGCAGATAGCTTCATAGTATGTATCTAAAAAAATAATCAGGTCTTAGAAAATCTGAAAAATAGGGTGTTTCTTATGTCGAAACTGTTTTTAGGCGCAATGCGTAATTTAGTTGATGATATCAAATCCACAATAAGGTTGCAATACTTTTGGAATGCGAATACCTTCGGGGGTTTGATTATTTTCTAAAATAGCAGCCAAAATACGTGGAAAAGCCAAAGCACTACCATTCAAAGTATGGGCTAAATGCTTTTGATTGTCTTTATCTTTGTATCGCAATTTGAGGCGGCTGGCTTGATAGGTCTCGAAATTGCTCGTAGAGCTTACTTCTAGCCAACGCTTTTGCCCTGCGGAGAAAACTTCCATATCATAGGTAAGTGCAGAGGTAAACCCTAAATCTCCACTGCAAAGCCGCAATACTCTGTAGTGCAATCCTAAGGCTTGCAATAGGCTTTCTACGTGCGCGCGCATCTCTTCTAATACAGTATAAGAATCTTCTGGTTTGACAATTTGTACAATTTCTACTTTATCAAATTGATGCAAACGATTAAGCCCACGCACATGTGCGCCCCAAGAGCCAGCTTCACGACGGAAACAAGGCGTATAACCACAATGCTTACGTGGAAGTTCAGATTCTTCTAAAATAACATCTCTATAAATATTCGTAATAGGCACTTCTGCCGTAGGGATTAAATACAAATCCTCATCTACGATTTTATACATTTGCCCTTCTTTATCGGGTAGCTGCCCCGTGCCAAAGCCAGAGGCTTCATTGACTAAAATAGGCGGTTGCACTTCTGTATAGCCCGCTTCCCCAGCTTTGTCTAAGAAAAAATTTTGCATTGCACGTTGCAAGCGCGCGCCTTTACCTTTATAAACAGGGAAGCCAGCCCCAGTGATTTTTCCACCGAGTTCGAAATCAATTAAATCATATTTTTTGATAAGCTCCCAATGTGGAAGAGCATCTGCCGAGATAGCAGGTGGCTCTCCGATGAGGCTCACAACTTCGTTATCCTCCTCTGAATCTCCTACGGGTACTGATTCATGTGGAATATTCGGAATATGCGCTAAGGCTTCATTCAAGAAGTTTTCGACTTCGCGCAAAGCCTCTTGCTGTGCTTTGATGTCTTCTTTGAGGGCAGAGGTTTTGGATTTAGCTTGCTCAGCTTCTTCTTTTTTGCCCTCCCTCATGAGCATACCAATCTGCTTCGAGATTTGGTTTACTTGGGCTTGCAAGTCATTAAGACGGGTTTGCAGACTTTTGCGTTGCCCATCTTGGGTAAGAATTTTCTGCACTGTAGTCTCGGGAGCAACGTGTTTACGTTTTTTAAGCCCAGCGATGACTATATCGGTATGTTCTTGAATAAAACTAAGTTGTAGCATTATACGTGAAAAAAGGTTTCAGTATGATAGCAAAAAAGTAAAAAAAGCAAAACAAGACTAAGTGCTCATGGCATTTAGTATTAGACTATGGCTTTGCTGTATTTTGCTTATGATAAGGCTGCAAATTACGGCATTTTTAAGGAAAAAAAAACTCAATTCAAAGATAAGTTTTCCAAATAAGCAATCAAACGCTCATATTTAGGCAAAAAGTGCCTTGAAAGTGCATTTTTTGCTATGCTTTGCCTATAATATTTTTTGAGTGTAGTAAGATTTGGATTTTGATTAAGGTGCGCTATAATCACTGCCTTAAAGGGGCGCTGGTCTTGATTAAACAGATGCACTACGGGCTGCTCGGGCGTTGAATTAAAAAGATTATCGAGCGACTCGAGACGCTCGTATTTATCTAAAAATGTAAACCCTGTTTCACACAGAAATTGTTCAATGGTGCGAGCTGCTTGCTGCCGTTCGTTACGGTTATGCGTCCGAAGTCGATAATATGGCTTATTGCTAAGTTTGCCTAAGGAGCTAATAATCGTATTGCCCTCAGGGCGAAAGCTACGCAAACCTTCTAAAAACGAACGTGCTATGCTTTCTACCAAATCATAACGAATGCCTAAAGTAACTTCTATGCGTTGCTCATCGCCATAATCGCTTATGGAAAAAATAACATTCTTAAAACCATAAACGGTATTTTGCCGATATTGCTTGAAGTTTGATACAAGCTGATATTCACGCACCGCAAAAAAAGAAGATAAGTCTTCGTAGAGTTCTTGTTCGTAAAGCGTCATTTTGAAAGAAATTAGTGGGGTAAACTTTATCAAAGATTAAATAGACATTATTGCATTGGATAGCTGTTTTGATTTTCTGTTTATTGTCTGGACAAAGACGTACGAACTCTCGAACTATTTAGGTAATGTTTTGGTTGCGCAAACTACTTGTTTGTTTGTGGCGAGAAAGGCAACGGCGTAAGAATCGCTTCAATCCTACTCATCTTTGCATCTCGAAAATTCTGATTCAGATAACTAAGAATCTAAACAGGGGCAAAAACTTGTTAGTCTTAAAATCTTGTAAAGATTGTTTCAGACCATTAAAAAAACTATTTTTCAAGGATTATTTAGGCAAAATTGAAACCTTGCACAATAGTATGCGTTAAACGTAACAAAGCCTTTGTAAAAATATTGCAAAGCCCTTGATTTACAAATTATTTTCATACAATATAAATTTTCTAATTTTATGAGCAAAGAAAAAAATCTCGACAACTTGAAAAATAATGCACTCGATGCAGAGGCATTAAAAAAAGTAAAAGGCGGTACAAGCGGTTCGAAATACGATCCCAATGATATCAGCCCCCATAAGCCCGATGATGATGGCGCAGGTGATGATCCTATGACTCCCCCGCCACCGAAAGAACCTACAGATGATGACGGCTCTGGTGGCGAAAAAAAGCGTTAAGATTATCGCCGTTTAGAAATCTTAAATATGCAAGCATAAAGAGTTTGCTCAATTCCTTTTGAGCAGGCTCTTTTTTTTTGTGTAAATGTGTGCAAAGCTAAAAATAAAAGCTACTACACACTAATTTTTGATTTTCTATGGACTTTATTTTGAAAATTCTTAAAAAATCATTTGATTTAGTGTTTGAAATAAAACTTAGTCGCTTTTCCGCAGTCCTCTTTTTAATTTTTTTACAAAAACAACGATAACATAATGCGTGAGTTTGAAACTTTACACATCGAACAGAAAAAAAACTATGCGATTTTGAAGCTCAATAGAGGGCGTTCGAATCCTATCAACAGACAAATGATTCGGGATTTGCACGAGGCTGCCCTTGCGCTTGAAGCCCATGAAGAAATCTATGGTGTTATTATGACTGGGGGGGACGGCTTTTTTTCTTCGGGATTAGATTTGATAGAGCTCTATGACCTTGATAGCGAAGGGGTTGCAGAGTTTTGGACTGCTTTTATCGAGATGACCAAGCATTGGGTAGGTTTTTCTAAACCTCTTATTGCCGCCATTAGTGGGCATAGCCCCGCTGGTGGTTGCGTTATGGCAACTTGCTGTGATTATCGTGTAATGGCAAAAGGTGGATATGGTATCGGACTCAACGAAGTGCCCGTAGGTATTGTCGTACCCGAGCTTATTTTTGATTTGTATGCCTTTTGGATTGGTAAGCGCAAAGCCTATCAATTTTTGTTAGAGGGTAAGTTGCTCAGTCCAGAGGCTGCTTTTGAGGTCGGCTTGGTAGATGAGTTGGCAGCGCCAGAGGATTTGCTCAAACGTGCAGAGAAAAAAATGGCTACTTATTTGGAGTTTGACCCCATGACTTGGCAAATGAGTAAGAAAAACCTCCGTACGGAGCTACTGCGTGCACTCGATGTAGATTTAACTCCTATCCTTGAGCCTCTTTTGAAGCAGTGGTGGTCGCCGCGTACACGTGCTATTCTCAAACATCTGATTGATTCGCTTTTTGCCAAGAAAAAGTAAGTAGTAATTATCATCAAGTGAGGTGCATAAAAACTAAAAAAACAAGCAAAAAAAGGCGTATATGGTAAACGTCTTATTTTTTCTTGTCAAGCCAGAAATAACATTTCTCTAAGAAATGTTATTTCTAAGGCTTTTTTGATCAATGCTATTGTTACACAAAATTTCTACGGAGGAAAAATAAAAAACTCAAAATCTGTCATATTATGAAAAAATGCTTTTTTTTCGTTTTTGTTTTATGGCTACATAGCTATTCTATGGCTTGCCTTTGGGCGCAACGTGAGGGCGATGAAATGCCTAATTTACAATTCGAAAATTTATCGAGTGAAAACTCCCCCCTGCCTGAAAATCGCATCAATTGTATGCGCATAGATAAGCACAATACGAAATGGATAGGTACGGATAACGCCCTTTGCGCCCTCTACGAAGATGGTACTTGGCGCATTTTTGATAGCCCTAAAGATAGCTTGCTTAAAAATATCAGTGCAATTGCTATTGATAGCGATGAAAATAAATGGCTCGGCTCTTACTACAATGGCATTAGCGTTATCAAAATGAACCGTAAAGGTGACATTATCAAGCGTATAGAAATGCCCGCTTTTCAGAATAAGAATCTTTTTATCAACGATATTGCCGTAGATAAAAATGGAAATGCTTGGATTGCTACTGCTGAAGGCGGTGTTTGGAAAGCCGATACAGAAGGTAAGTGGTACACTTATGAGTTTACGAACGTACCCGAGTTTGTGGATAACCGTGTGAACGCCGTAGTAGTAGATAGGGATAATACAGTTTGGATAGGCAAACCTGAGGGGCTTTTTAGTACGGAAACGGGTAAGGAATGGATTGTATATGATTTAATGGATGATGTAGTTGCGCTTGTTGTGGATAGGGATAATAATGTATGCGCTGGTGCGCTAGACCGCAAAGGTCGGCAGTATCTTTCTTGCAATCGTGAGCTTTTTCGTTTGGCAAAACGCTCTTCCCGCAAAAGTAAATTTAATTTTGCTGCTTTTGTAATTGATTTTGATGGTTGGATATGGGGGGCAGGGCAAGGTCTTATGACTTATACCGAAAAAGATTGGCATCGTTATGACGTAAGTAATTCGGACTTTACAAGCCGCCAAGCGACTTGCATGACCCTCGATACTGATGGCAAACTTTGGATAGGTACGGCTGATAAAGGCATTTTTTCTGTCAAAGTCGTAGAAAAAATTGACGAGGAGGAGTACATTGCCAAAAACCCTCCCCTTGAATATGAAAAACCACAACAGATTAAACTTTTAGAAGTAACAGAACAGACTTCAAAACCCGACCTCACTATCACGGAAATCAAACAGACAAGTTTTAAAATAGGAGAACAAACTGTTGCAAAAGGTCAGCGCATCGAGCTTGCTGATTTGAGGTTTAAACCTCGAAGTTATGAACTTCAAGATACAAAAGGTGTAGCCGTGCTTTTAGAATTTATGAAGCAAAACCCTACGGTACGCATTGAGCTGGCAGGGCATACGGACAGAGACCCCGACCCGAGCCACCCAAGTTATGACAAAATAGCAAACCTACAGAAGGAACTCTCTCAAAAAAGAGTAGCCCAAGTGGCTAAGTTTTTATATGATGGTGGAATTGAGTCTTCAAGGGTTATAGAGAAAGCCTTAGGTGGAAGTGAGCCACTTTATCCTTTCAACTCCGAGAAAAATAGACGCGTCGAGATGAAAATTTTAGATACGGAATAGACCTCCAGCATCGATTGATGAGTGCCACAAGAAGAGACATAAACAAAGAAGCCGAGCAGTTTTTAGACTACTCGGCTTTTGTTATTTTGTACCCAGAGCCGGGGTCGAACCGGCACGGTATTGCTACCATTGGTGTTTGAGACCAACGCGTCTACCAATTCCGCCATCTGGGCTACTAATATGAATGCAAATATAAGGAGTGTTTTTGTTTTAAGCAAGCAAAAACTGTATTTTCTGCCTTATTTTTTTAAATTTGCTGTTAATCTATTCATTATCAATATCCTACTTTTGTTCTTACCTTGTGCGCATATAATTAGCTTTAAGTTCATGCAATTCGTTTTGCAAATACTCATAGCTTTCTTTGAGATCTTCGGCTTGTACTTGTGGCTGTGGTAAATCTCGGCTAATATAAGCAGCGAATTTCCAAATTTCAAGTACTTCATCAATCGGAATTTCGTAAGGTCGGTAGTTGATATTAAAAGATTTGAGCAAAAGTGTTTGTCGCTCTACCACTCTGCTATGTACTCTTTTCAAGACTACACCTGCGGTTCGGGAGACGACAATACATACTTGCCCCTCTTTGACTTCGTTCCAGTTTTCTACATACTCACCGATTATAATTGTTTTTGAAGTAAGCGGCAGCATCGAGTCGCCTGATATTTCAAAAGCCCTATAAGTTTTCTCACGTGCTAAAAATGGTAGCCTATATTTGGGCAGTTCGCTGATATACTGTACATCTTCATAACCTTTTGTGTAGCCGGCAGCGGCTTTTTCTGGTACGAGTTCGATGTTTTCTTGGTTATCATTATCTACGGTAATGGCAAGGACGCGTTGCCTATTGCCTTTAGCATAGTCTTGCAAGTCTTCTTTTCGCCTTGCTCTGAGCTCTTGCGTATTTTCCAAATCTTGGTTGAGCAGTTCGTCAATACTTATGCTAAAATAATTAGCAATAATATTAATGAGCTCGAGTTTAGGCTCAGCCCTGCCTTCTTCATAGGAGCTATAGGCACTTCTTGTTACATCAATGTCGCTTGAAAGGGCTGAAATAGCCTCTGCAAATTTAGTTTGGCTAAATTTAGTTTGCGACTTTCGGAGGTATTTTAAATTTTTGCTTAAAAACATAATATTTTTTTGCTAAAAAATTTGGCAATTTGATTTTTTGATTGTATATTGCATTCAATATTAGCAATCGCTAACAATATTAGCGATTATTTTTCTAAAAATCAAGTTATTAGGTAAAAAATTGCAAAAAAAAATGCTCCCATTATTTGTATCACCGAAAGACGCACAGCGTTTTGATGCGCAAAACTTAGCAAAAATCGAAGCTGGTGATTTGCGCCCGGTCGGTAGCCGCCGTCCCGCATGGCATTGTGCCTTGCTTTTACAGTACACATGCTCTTCTGAGCAGGCGATTTTTGTATTCGCCCTACTACTTCCATTTTCTATCTCTATGGGCTTTTCTCTACGCCTACTATCGCTATAAATTTTTATAGCATCGCTGCTTCCTTTTTACTTTATCAGATTTACCATTAAACTAACCTCCATAGGCTTAGCTGTGCGCACACAGTTATTAGCCCAAGGATAGAATTTGCACAGCCCGCTCGCATTTGAGTAGGTTGATGCCGCAGAGTGCAAAGCATGCAGTCAAAAATACTGTAATGCAAAAAAGTAAGAAAATCATTATAAAATTCTTAAAAAGAACAAACAACAATGGCACTTATACGAATTAATCCCTTTTCAGACAAGCCTTATATCTCACGTGTAATTGCGTTCGAGATACCAATTTGGCGTAAGCGTGTGAGCTTACAGCTTGTTATCAATGACCGCTTAATTGTAATCTTCTCGATTGCACTGACCCTTGTCGCACTTACGCAGTTTGTGCGTCCTACGCAGCATACACAAATAGAGCAAGTTCGCCTCGTCGAACCCAGTAATCCTAAATTTCAGGACGATGCCATAGGCTACAGCCTTGCTTATTACGAAAACCTCAATACAGAGGAAATAGCGAGTGAGTTTGAAGCCCAAAAGAATAAGTTTTTGATGCAAAAGCAATTGCTTATTACAGACTACCTTATCAAAAATAAAGTAGCAAGGCTCGAGCAACTCAAAGATAGCGAATTGCTCACCCTTAACCGTGAAATTAGCCAGCTTTTTATTGTGGGAGTGCTCGATAAAATTCAAACAGAAAAGCACGTGTATCATTTCTTGACTGATACGACAAACCTGCGTAAAATAGAAACAGCACTGATGGAACAGGTAAAATTTAATATACCCGCTTCTATCAAACTCTCGCAAGCGGCATTAGAAACGGCTTACGGACGCTATATTGTACATAATAATTTCTTTGGTATCAAAGATAAAAATAATAGCACTGAGCCTACGATAACAACAGAGTACTATAACGAAGATGAGATGAAACTCAATAAAAGTAAAATTATCTCTTCGAAGCGTATAGAAAAAAATGGAAGGACGCTTTATAAATGCAAAATCAAAGATTCCTTTGCAGGATACAAAACACCTTGGGAATCTTTCAGAGCACACTCCGTGTTTTTGCATCAAAATTTGCGCTACTCGCCACTTTTTACAAAAGGTAAGGACTACCGCGCCTGGGCAGACAGAATAGGCTCTACTAAATACGGCGGTGTAGGTTATGCTACCTCACCGATTTATGGAGAACTGCTCAAGAAAATTATCGAAAGATATTGCCTTGACCTCTTAGACCATTGAAAAAAAGCGCATAGAAATAACATTTCTCAAAGAAATGTTATTTCTATTTTTAGTCGAAACGCAGTGCTTTAATCGGAGATATACGAGTAACGAACCAAGTAGGGAGCAGCAAAATCATAGGCACAAGCAAAATCGTAAATAGATTAGAAAAAATAATCATTTGCCAGTCCCATTGTATAGGTACGCTACTCATGTAATAGTTTTGGGGGTCTAAGGGTATAATTTGGAAATAGTATTGCAAAGCGCAGAGCCCAAGCCCGAGCAGGTTGCCAAATAAAAGACCTTTGCCAATGAGCTCGAGTCCGTTGAAGAGGAATATACGCCTAATTTGCTTATTGCGTGCGCCAAGTGCCTTCAAAACACCAATCATTTCGGTGCGCTCCGTAATCATAATGAGCAAAACCGATACAATATTGAAAGCAGCTACAAACAAAATAACAGCCAAAAATATAACAACATTGCGCTCCAGCATAGCAAACCAGTCAAAAAAATGACGATACATATCGGTTACTCTATCCAAATACATATCATATTCAAGATACTCAAGGATAGCTCTTGAGCTAGGGTTTAGCTTTGTAAAATCTTGGACTAAGATTTCAAAACCACCGACTTGATTAGGCTCCCAGTTGTTGATGCGCTGTATGAGTTTGTTATCACAATAGACAAGTTTATCGTCAAAATCTTCTATTCCTGTTTCATAAATTCCTACAATTTGGAGTTTGCGCACTCTGTATTGCTCTTGTAAAAAATAGCATAAAATCTCATCGCCTATGGCGAGCTCAAGTGCATTAGCAATTTTTTTGCTGCATACGATTTCATTAGTATAAGCAGAGTCTTGCCACTCAAGCATTCGTCCTTCAATGATATTAGCTAAAAAGAGATGATTTTGATATGATTTATCAATGCCTTTGAGTACGGCCCCTGCGACTTCACTATCGGTTTTAAGTAGTGCTGCTTTGCGCGAAAAGGTTTGTATATGGGCAATATGTGGGATTTGCTTATTTTGGGCTTTTTGAAAAAACTCATGTTGGGTAGAGAGTGGGATTTCTTCGTAGGAGTTGCTCAGGTCATATTTTGTGATTTGAATATGCCCCGTAAAGCTGATAATTTTATCCCTAATTACTTGCTTGAAACCTCCAAAAATACAAAAAGAAATAAGCATCACAGCCAATCCGAGCGAAATGCTACCAATGGCTATGCGCTTTATCAATACAGAAAAGGCACTCCCGCGCTGACGGGAAATACGCTGACTAACGTAATATGAAAAATTTTGCTCTCTGATAGTTTTTATATTTTAGATAAGAGCAATACCATTGCGCTACGGCATGCTATTGCTCATACCTGATTGCTAATAAAAATTATGATCTAAAATTTTTGAGGCTTTGCCTTAGCTAAGCACCAGTGCTTTTTTATTATTTCAGCGGGTGCTACTGTTTAGGGTGTACGACAACTTTGCTAAATAAGCCCAGAAATAACATTTCTTTGAGAAATGTTATTTCTATAATGTGCTAAGCATCAAGAACTAACAGTTTCCGAAAAACTGTTAGTTCTGAAACTACCTAAGTCGATTACTTACGGCTCGTAAAAAACTTAATTTTGATTACTTCACGCTCTGAGAGGTAACGCCATTGAGCCCTTCCGATATTTTCTTTGGTAAAACCTGCATATACTGTTCGGTCGAGCTTCATGACTTCGTATCCTAATCGTGCAAAAATACGCCTTACGATTCGGTTTCTACCTACGTGCAACTCTATGCCTACTTCGAGTCCGTCGGGCGAGAGTTGTGCAATGCCATCTGCTTTGACGAAGCCATCTTCGAGTTCTAATCCAGCTCTTATAATCTCGAGGTGCTCCTCTGTAATGGGTTTATCGAGCGTAACTTTATAAATTTTTTGTACCCTATGTGAGGGGTGCGAGAGTTTTTTAGCCAAGTCTCCGTCGTTGGTAAAAAGCAAAAGCCCTGTGGTATTTCTATCCAAACGCCCTACGGGATATATTCGTTCTTCGCATGCTTCTTTGACTAAGTCCATGACGGTTTTTCGTCCTTGTGGGTCTTTTGTCGTGGTTATAAAGTCCTTAGGTTTGTTTAGCAGTACGTAAACGGGTTTTTCTCTTTTGAGCAATTTGTTTTTGTATTTAACGATATCGCCTTGTTTTACTTTTACTCCCATTTCAGTAACGGCTTTTCCATTGATAGAAATGAGCCCTTGTGCGATAATTTTATCAGCTTCTCTTCTTGAGCATAGCCCTGAGTTAGCGACATATTGATTGAGCCTTATACTTAGGTTGAGGTTTTCCTCGTTTTTTGCTACTTCGGCTTCTTTTCTGGGTGTTTTTCGGTTTTTTGTTGTTTTATCTTGTCTGTTAGCTACCCTTCTTTTTGATGTTGCTACCTCGCTTTTAGGCTGTCTGTCTCTTGTATTTTCTTGTATTTCGTTTGTTTTCTTTTTAGCATATTTGGGCGTTCTGCTTTGTCTGAGCGGTCTTTTCGGATTTTCATCGTTATTTGCACGCTCGTCGTTGTTTCGTCGCCTTTTTGTATTTGTTTTTTCAGCCACTTGTTGTTTTGCCGAGTCTCGGTTTTTGAGTGGTCTGCTTCTTTTGCTAAATTTTCTTACGTTTTGTCTTTCTTGTCTTGGAGATTTAGACCTTTTATCGTTGTTGCTATCGTTATTTTTTTCTGAATTAGATTCCATTGTACTTTGGATAAATGAGGTTAGAGAGAAATAATAATGGATATGACTTATTCATTTTTTATCGTTATCCATATTGCATTTGTGTGTATGTTGGATTTTCTTACGCTTTTATTTTTAGCGTTTGTCTTATGTTTTGGATTTTCTTAGGCATTATTAGAAGCAGTGGGCGTGCCTTCTTGATCTGAGTCTGCTAATGGGCTCTCGCTATCAACGTCTTGTGGTAGCGGTAGGTCGTTGAGGTTATCTATTCCAAAATAGTGCATAAATTTTTCGGACGTACCATAAAGCAATGGTCTTCCTGGGCTTTTATCTTTTCCTTTGATAATGATAAGCTCTTTATCTAAAAGTTTTTGAATGCTATAATCGCAGCCTACACCTCTTAACTGTTCTATAAAAGATTTTGTTACGGGTTGCTTATAAGCGATTACGGCTAATGTTTCTAAGGCAGCTTTGGATAGCCTTCTCCTTGCCCTTTGGCTCAATAATGTAGATACTACGGCTTCGTATTGATTTTTGCTTCTAAAGCAGTATCCTCCGGCTACTTTTCTTATTTGTATAGCAAACTCTTCTGCTTCGTATCTTTGCATAAGTAACTCTACTGCTTCCTTTATATGATTATCAGGGACATTAGTTTGGAGTTTTTCTTCCAAGCATTGTTTGATTTCAGCAAGTGCAATAGGTGCTTCAGCACAAAAAATAAGTGCTTCTATATGAGGTGCTATATTTTCCAAAACATTAAAAAGCTATTGCTATAACGAAATATTTGTAGTAAGTAATTTGATATTTTGATTGCGCAATTGTTCAACTTTGGCAAAGTTACGAACTTTACCAAAGTTGAACTTGCCTTATTGCTTACTACTTACGGTTCATTTTAGCCTCAATACACTGCTGTGTATGTGGGACTGCACGTAAGCGTTCTTTTGGAATAAGTTTTCCTGTATCTATGCAGATTCCATAGGTTCCATTTTTGATTCTGAAAAGCGCACGTTCGAGACCTGCAATAAATTTTTGCGTACGGGCTGCGAGTTGGTTGAGCTGTTCTTTTTCTAAGGCATCGGCACCGTCATCAAAGTTACCTAAGGTGCTGCGATTGCTTTCACCCTCAGCGCGTAGGATTGAGGATTTAAGGTGTTCGAGCTCATCTCGGGACTTAGCGAGCTTTTCATTGATAATCACTTCAAATTCTCTGAGGTCTTCTTGCGAGTAGTGCAATACCTCTTTTTTTTCTTTCTGTTGTGCCATATAATCCTTGTCTATATACGATGTAATCAAGTAACGAAGACTGTTTTTGTTTTTTTTGCAAAATTACTAAAAATGATTTGCATATACAAATTATACAACTGGGTTTTTGTTACTTTATTATGAAGAGTTTCAGTCATTTATCAAAAAAGACCGTAGCAATTGCTTGCTACGGTCTTTTTGATAAGCTATAACATGGATATACTTGAGCAGTTTTTTAGTTATTTGCTTCGGGGTTATCCATTTCTTCTTTGAGTTTAGCTAATTCAGAGACATCTCCTAAGGTAGTATTACCCGCTTTGTTGTCTTGTTTTTTAGCTGTTACTTCTGCGTCTTCGGCAGTTGCGTCTTGTTCTTTCTTAGGTTTTTTAGCTACTTTTTCTTTGTAAGTAGCGATATGAGACAGAATAATTCGTTGCTCATCTTTTGAAAACTCTACGACTTTAAAGTCTAAGGTATCGCCCATTTCAGATTTAGAGTTGTCCTCTTGTGCTAAGTGTTTGTTAGAGCAAAAACCTTGCAAACCGTAAGGCAATTCAATAGATGCACCTTTGTCGTTTTTGGCAACGATAGTGCCTTTATGTACGGTATTAGGTACGAATATGGTTTCGAATGTATCCCAAGGATTTTCTTCGAGTTGTTTGTGCCCAAGTGCAAGACGGCGTTGTTCGGTATCGAGTTCGATAACAACAACTTCAAGCGTATCACCAACTTTGACAAATTCAGAAGGGTGCTTTACTTTTTTAGTCCAAGAGAGGTCGGAGATATGGACTAAGCCGTCGATACCCTCTTCGAGTTCTAAGAAAAGACCGTAGTTTGTAAGATTTCTTACTACGCCGGTGTGCTTACTTCCTTGTGAATATTTTTGATGAATATCAGGATTTGTCCAAGGGTCTTGTGTGAGTTGTTTGATGCCTAATGACATTTTTCTCTCTTCTCTATCTACGGTAAGAATGACAGCTTCTACTTCATCTCCTACGCTGATAAACTCTTGTGGATTGCGCAAATGCTGCGACCATGACATTTCAGAGACGTGAATTAAGCCTTCTACGCCTGGTTTAATTTCTAAGAATGCGCCATAATCAGCTACATTTACAATGCGTCCTTGTACTTTTGTACCTACGTCAATACCTTCGTCGAGCGAATCCCAAGGGTGCTCTTGAAGTTGTTTCATACCTAAGGAAATACGTTTTTTCTCTTCGTCGAAGTCTAAAACTACTACATTGACTTGGTCATCAAAATCGAGTACTTCGCTTGGGTGGCTGATGCGTCCCCAAGATATATCTGTAATGTGCAACAAACCGTCCACACCACCTAAGTCTATAAATGCACCGAAGTTAGTAATATTTTTGACAACACCTTCAAGGACTTGTCCACGCTCTAAGTTATTGAGAATTTCAAGGCGTTGCTTCTCGAGATCTTTCTCGATAAGTACTTTGTGAGAAACGACTACGTTATCATTAGCGTAGTTGATTTTCACAACTTTAAGTTCCATTTTTTTACCTACATATACATCAAAATCACGAATAGGCTTTACATCAATCTGCGAACCGGGCAAAAATGCCTCGATACCAAAAATATCGCAAATCAAACCGCCTTTTGTGCGTCTTTTGATAACACCTTCGATAATCTCATCTTCGCGATAAGTCTTATCTATTTGTCGCCAAGCCTCTACAGCCATGGCTTTTTTACGAGAAAGAATAATCTGCCCGTTAGCATCTTCTTGTTTCTCGATATAGACTTTTACTACATCGCCTACACTGAGCTCGGGTAGATCTCTAAATTCTGAAATAGGAACTAATCCATCTGATTTAAAGCCCACGTTTACGATTGCCTCGCGGTCTGAAATACCTACAATCGTACCGTCAAGTACTTCATTTTCGCTAATTTCGCGCATGGTATCGTCTATAAGACTTACCATCTCTTCTTGTTTGGCATCTGAATACTCCGCACCGAAACCACGGTCTTGCTCGAGTTCGTCCCAATTAATGTCGCCTACGCCTTGTGTTGATTCAATCATTATAAATGTAAGATTAAAATTTGCCGTACAAAAGTTGTCAGAAGAAAGGCTTTTGCACCGCACGATAACCGAAGCTACCGCATTTTTAAGTGTAACATAAATTTAAATAAAACTGATACGAACCCTTTCTAAGAAGGTTTTTCAATGGCTTCGCAAAATAAGTCGTATCAAACGGACTGCAAAGATAATGAATCTATTTGAAAAACAGAATTTTAAAGGCATTTTTTTTAGTATAAAAATTTAGCTATTAGAACTGACATATTTCAAAAAAATGTCAGTTCTAATAGCTAAACGTGAACTTGTTGCGTCTTGATTTAAAGCATGTTCATTTTAGCTTGCCCGTACTTTTGTTTTTGTACACAGGCACACTGCTACAAGCCTCTCCAAAACTGATAAGTTTGGCAATAGGTGCAAGCCTTCTTGTAATTTCAACATACACTGCTATGGGTACTTCACGCTTGCTACACCCCTTGATAACAACCTTCGCTTGGCGGTAGGCTTCGGCATCCCAGCTCTCGAAAAAGTCTTGATAAATACGAGTTTCTAAGGTAGCTAAATCTCCAAAAACAATTGTCTTGGCATAGTTTTGCAACTCTGCGGCTAATACCATATACGCCCAAGTCGGTACAATGGCATCTACTGAACAGCAAATAGCGACGTGCTTACCCGCATAATCAGCCCAATTATGCCCTTTGACAAAAGCCCGAAAATCTTTTTCTTTGAGAATTATACCCTCAAAAAGATTGTCTTTTATATCGTATAAAATGCGCTCTCCTTGCGGGTAAAGCTCTTCTAAATCTATTGTTTGCACACTGCTTTGTGCTACTTTATTGATTATGCCTTGTTCTTTTTCCATTGAGTTAGATTATTTATGAGTTTTAGATTCTGTTTGTGCATATTACATAGATATGGTTTTTTTTTGAATCATTGTAGCACTAACAGTTTTTTGAGCACTGTTAGTGCTTAGGTTGCTTTAATCAGGCGTATAAACTATTTTAGCACAAGTACTTATACGCTCTATTACTTAATTTTTCTTTTGAGCAAATGCCCTTCTGAACCTGTATGCCTTAGGGCACCTGTATCGCCGGGTCTGATTTCAGCAGCGTTTGCTTCGTCCGTATCTATGTGCATTTCTAAATTAAACTGCGGAGAGACGCGCACGAGTACATCACCAAAAATCAAACTTCTGCCTTTGTTATCAATTTCTACTTCTACGACATCTTTGTCTTCTACGCCAAATTTTACGGCATCATCGGGGTGCATGTGTATGTGCCTCCAAGCACAAATTACGCCTTCTTTTAAATTGACTCGCCGTCCTTCAGTGCCTTCGAGGATAATCCCAGGCGTGTTTTCAATATGACCAGAGGCTCGCACGGGTGCATCTATGCCTAAGATAAACTCATCAGTACGTGAAATTTCGATTTGGTCTTCAGGGCGCGTAGGTCCTAAAATCCTAACTTTTTCAATATTATTTTTCGGACCGATAAGGGTAAGAGTTTCTTGGCATGCGTACTGTCCGGGTTGCGAAAGGTCTCTAAACTTAGTAAGTTGATAGCCTTTTCCGAAGAGTTTTTCTACGGTTTTTTGTGTCAGATGTGCATGCCTTGCTGATACGGCTACGGGAATTTGCAGTATAGTATTTACTTTGTATTTTTCGCTTATAAAGTCGGCGGTTTGCTCGGCAATAGCACGTTGCTCGTCAGTTCTTATAGCCAAAATTTTGCATCTGCTATTGGGCATAGAAATATCAATAACAGGTTTATCTGCGCTGAGGCGTGCGTCGTGGTTGGCTTCTTCGTCTATGATTGCCCCTAAGAAGTCTAATCTTTGGCTGGCGCTATGGCGTATGGTTTGGCTATTTTCGCCAATTCCACCTGTAAAAATAATTGCATCTACGCCTCCCATAATAGCGGCATAAGCACCAATATATTTTCGCAAGCGGTGATTGAATACATGAATAGCTTGCCTTGCGTCATCGTTGCCTTGAGCAGCTTGTTCTTGTAAGTCTCTCATATCACTACCAATGCCTGAGAAGCCTTTTAATCCACTTTCTTTATTGAGCATTTCAGACATTTCCGAGACGGTTAGATTTTCTTTTTGCATGACGTCTAGTATAATGCCGGGGTCTAGATCACCAGAACGAGTGCCCATAACAAGTCCTTCGAGCGGTGTCATACCCATACTGGTTTCTACGGAGCGTCCAAACTCAATAGCGGCTACGCTGGCGCCACTGCCTAAGTGGCAGCTAATCAGACGGAGTTGCTCTACAGGTGTTTTTAAAAAGTTAGCAGCTTGTTGGGCGACAAACTGATGGCTTGTGCCGTGAAATCCGTATCTTCTGATACCATATTTTTCTACCCATACTTTGGGCAAAGCATAATGTTGGGCCCTTCGGGGTAGTGTGTAATGAAAAGCGGTATCAAAAACGGCTACGTGAGGTAGGTTTGGAAATGCTTTTTTGGCTTGCCTTATACCCGCTAAATTAAGCGGATTGTGTAGCGGGGCGAGTTCGCTGAGTTTTTCTATACTTTTTTCGACTTCGGCATCGATAAGGGTAGCCGTAGTAAAGTCTGTACCGCCGTGCGCTACTCTATGCCCAAAGGCTTTAATTGCGGCAGTATCTACACGATTAGCAGCGGCTTTAAAAATAATAGATAGGCTCTCTTCATAATTGCCTTGTGGGATAGCCTCACTGCTACCATCAGCCCATAAAAGCTGTGGAGAGCTACTGCCTAAACGCTCTGCTTGAAAAGAAATAACGGTTTTTGAAGTTGAAACATCTATAATCTCGGCTTTGATAGAAGAACTTCCACAGTTGATGACTGCAATTTGCATATAAGTAAATGGTTCGATAAAAAACGGTAAATTTTATTTTTTTGTTATTTATTGGATGGCAAAATCTGCAATAGAAACTGCCCTCAGTGAGGTTCAAAGATAACAAAAAAGCACCAAAAAAGACCTATAAAGTCATTATTTTATCGTTAAATTGCAAAGCAACTGTTGTTGTTGTTTCTTCTTCTGTTGCCAGCAAGGGCAGGAGAGTATGCTGATGCTATTTTTATGGATTCTTCTAAACTTTATACGGAAATACGCTTTCCCACAAATAAATTTAGGGGATTAATCGAGTAGAAAGTCATATAAATCGTTTGACAGCTATAACGTAAATTTTAGCACTAACAGCAGTTCTGTGAGCGCTGTTAGTGCTGTAGCATATACTAAAAGTCATCATCATTTTCTACTATGGGTTTGCGAATGCCAACGAGCAACGAACTCCAACTACTCGCTTTCCAAAGTCCTCTGTTGTTTACTTGCATATTGATAGGGCGTGGACTATCTGCGCCTGAAGATGGCACAAAGACTTTGATCGCACCATCAGCAGCGTTGCCACTGTAGGCATTGCTCGAGAAGTGCATTTCTAATTTTTGGGGTAGTGCGTATCCATTTTGGTTAGAAGTACCTGCAAAATACGATTTGGGTAAGTAGGGCGCACGTGCAAGCTGGTCTTTAATTGTTCTTAAATCCCCCGCACTTGGTACGAATCCTTTATAGCCGCCACTGCCTGTGCTAAGTTGGTTTCTATCAATGGCAATAGTTAAGCAAGGTAAGCCTAACTCGGGTTTTTCTGCGTAAATCAAAAGAGCAACAATCATGGTGGCTGCACCGCCCGCTGGCGTAGTAGCAATTTTGTCGCGCATTTGAATAAACTCCTCTACTGAGGTCGGAATTTTATCTATGCGAATCGTACCCTCAGATTTATTTTGCGCATGTGCCATACCGCTGACAAAAAAAAGCGAAGTCAGAATAAAAATCAATACAAAACTATACATACTTTTGGTGAGTTTGATGTTGTAAACTAAAAAATAGATAATATGGAAATAACAAGCAAAAGTCATACTTTTTAGTATCAATACCTCAGGGCTAAGCGAAGTAAACAAAAAGATGGTAGTGTATAACAAGTAATGCTTAGAACTAACAGTTCTTTGAGAACTGTTAGTTTTGAAAGACTTTGAGCATTACATCTTTAAGACTACCAAAAAGATTAAATCGCTAGCCAGAAATAACATTTCTTTGAGCAATGTTATTTATAGGCTCATTTTTCCATATAGTGCAGTATGTACTTTGTTTATCTATTTCGTCCGTATCCTACGAGTAGGTCGCTACGTTCGCCTGGCGGTCGGTAATATACGAGTATATCGTATTCATTTTCAGTTTGGAAATAGCTCCCTTCAATGGCATAGTCATCACGGGTTCCATCTGGTCGTACTAAGGTGTACATATAATTATAAAGTCCTTGTTTGAGCAAAACTTCTGCGCTATACACACCACGACGGGCATCAAATTGCATTTTAAACCGCTCTTGAGTGCGCCAATCCGACATTTGCCCATATACATATACATCGCCAGGTAGTGGCTGTACGGTATAAAGAAAAAAGTGTACTTTGAGGTAGTCGCTTTGTAGAAAAGGGTTTTGCCCTAGCTCGTTATTTACCCAAAAATAACCATTTATGTCATTGAATCGCCTTGTATAGGCAAAGTCAGCACGGGGCTGGTCTCGGCGTAAAAAA
Source organism: Bernardetiaceae bacterium (assembly GCA_020832465.1). Lineage (GTDB taxonomy): Bacteria > Bacteroidota > Bacteroidia > Cytophagales > Bernardetiaceae > JAFIER01. The sequence goes on along the minus strand of JAFIER010000166.1, from coordinate 2,620 downwards.
ATTTCATCTACACGCTCTCCAACTCTAATGCTATCTATCCAAAATCCAAATTGCCGTAGGTTTTGTGCATTAAACATACGAAACTCATTACCACCCTGAAAATTATTTTCAAAATTGACAAAACGATAATCAAGGCTTCTTTCATGCGCACGCACAAAAGCAGGTTCTAAGCCATAAATTGCATTATCCCAGCGATAATTTTGTCTTAGCACAACTTTGATTTGTTCCTTAGGACTAAAAACCTGCTGAAGCCTACCGTAGTTTACTTGAAACTCTAATTGCTGATTAGATAAGGCATGCTCGCCTCCTGATACAACACCTCGACTTAAACTCACACCAGCATCTTGGCTATAAACCATAAAACGGCGCGATAGGACTACATTTTCTTCGTCGTTGTGATAAACTTTAATGACATAATTGCCTGGTAGTTTGAGCGGTGGAAGCGAAAAACGATAATGTACAAAAGGCGTTTTTGTATTGAAAGAAAGCTCATAATCCCGAATAGGAAACTCATTGTAGTCATCTAAAAACTCCATATCTTGCCTATCCGAAATGCTCCAGTCCATATCGCAACTTATAATTTTTACTTCATAATCGTGGGGGCTATTGCCCAGCTCATCAAAATGCAATTCTAAAAGCGGTACTTCTGCTAACGGCACTATCGGAGGCACACGTTGCGCTTGAATGCCACCGCCACGTGGAAAAAGCATAACCGTACGTATGTAATCATCATAAGTCCAGTCTTCTGTACGAAATTCAATATCTTTATAGTAAGGGTAGTCTCTTATTTCTGTATTGCGGTAGTCTGTAGAGCTTGAAGTGCTACGGCTACCGCTAGTGCTTGGAGGCGGTAAGCAGGCGTTGAGGCTAAGGCATAAAAAAATGAATGCCAAAAAATTGAAACGATAAAAATAAGGCATATAATATTGCATAAAATCAAGGGGTTTGAGTAGGTATTTTTTACATTTTTTGTTTACTACGTAAAGAAGCCTTCACAAAGAAAACGATTTTTTAGCTAAAAAACAAATAAGGAGAAGCCTACCGTGTCTGTTCAAAATAAAACTTAGGACTAACATTTTATTCAATATTTGCAGGCTGCACTAAAAGGCAATGTTAGTGCTCTATGAATCTGCCCTATATATTTATATAGCTTTGTTCTTATGCTAATTTATTCAATCATGTGGCTTTCCATAGTAGGGTTTCGCCAAAACTCAACACTTCTATACCAGCCTGAGGCGTAGTGAGATTGCCTTATAAGTTTGTATTCTGCGTATTGAAAATCATTGGGTTGTTTTATAAAACGAAAAGATAATGATTGTTTTCGCCAAGGTTTGGGTTCGTATGTCCACGTTTCGCTATATGCAGAGAAGGCTACCTCTTGTGGTTCTCCTAATACGGTATAAATCATACCTCTATCGGTTTTCCACCCTGCTTTGTAGTTTGTAAATAACCTATTGGCTTCTTCTACTTGCCTATAAAATTTTTTAATGCGAGCTTTAGCTAATGCTTTATCGCCCCCTGCTTTTTGTAGCCAGTAGTAGTCCATTGCTTTTTTGAGTTCTTTGGCATCGGCAAGTTCTTGCTGCTCTTTGTCTGTGGATAGATAAAGGAGCGGCTCGAGCAGTTCGTTCAAACTATGATTTTGAGGATACTCTTTGTTCCAGACGGAAAAGCCTATGGTTTTATTTTGCTTTTTATAGAAATAAAAGCCTATATTTTCTATGCCAACAGCCTGATTTTTATACAAATAAAAATATTTTTTTTGGGCAAGTAGTTGTTTTTGCTTGGTATAAATTTGCATAGGTGGCGAGGCGGGCAGGAAGTATTGGTCTGTATGAAAAAGGGCAAGGCTATCTATGTTATGATTTTCGTTTATGCGTAGCTGTAGGCTATCGCCGATGCGGTAGAAATCCTTTATAGGAATAGGAATCAGTTTGCGGTCTGCATATTTTTGAATGCGTTGCATGATATTTTGTCCTTGTTTGTTTTCAAAATTGATACGGCAGAAGGCATCGTTATAGAGTGTATGTTGTTTTAGATTTATAGCATGGGTAAAATATTGTTTTTTTTGAATAGAATTGATAGGGTAGTATTGCACTTTAAATGGAGATTCGGCATATATGTGGCTGAGGTATTCGATTTTGATTTGCGTTAATTCGCTGTGGTTTGATAGTATTTCTATGCTAATGCATAGCAGTAGGGAGTCTCCTTGTTCAAAAATTGCGCTACTACTGTGCATATCTTTGTGCATGGCATATATATAGGCAAAATTCTCTGCTTTGTAAGTGAGCGTTTTGCAAGTAGTAATTGCAAATAATAAAATGATATAACCAAAGCCTTTTTGGCAGTTTTGTAGCCATTTTTTGGTATTGGGCTTTTTCATCATTTGTTGTTTTAAGGCATTATTTTGTGTATGATAGTTTTTTATACAACCTATGTCGCTTTTTTTGCGTTCTAACTCGAGTGCTTTTAGCCATACCAAGATATAACATTTGTTTTAATTTAACAAAATAGTGCCTATATTTTATTTTGCCACCTGCTGTTATACATTTTTGTATAGCGTGGGGTTTGTAGTCTAACCCATTTGATATTTAATACTTGGCTGTATTAAGCAGTAAGT
>JAFIER010000161.1 GCA_020832465.1 Bernardetiaceae bacterium | reverse complement strand
TTCAAAAAAGTCTTAGAAATAACATGCCTTAAAGAAATGTTATTACTGGCTTGATTTTTAGGCTGACATTTTCTTGTTCTATGATTTCTATTTTCTAAATTTTAACCCACATTACTAAAAATGATTGATCAACTTTTAAATTCTGGAAAGCAATACTTATCCAAAGAACTCAAACAAAATGCTTGCGTCTCTGAGGATAAAGTAGAACAAACCCTTGAGGTCAGTAAAGGCTCGATAGTAAGCTCGCTTATCGGACAAGCTACAGGGGGCAATTTGAATGCTATCATGGGGCTTTTCAATGGAAAAACTCCTGCTGATACATCTAACCCTATGGTATCTTCTATGGTCAATAATCTTACAGGCGACTTGGCTTCAAAAGTAGGTATTGACAAAGCAAAAGCACAGCAAGCAGCTACTTTGATAGTGCCTTTTGTAATGCAAAAATTTGCTTCTAAGGAAACAGGTACTGCTGAAAATGAAGTAGATTTACTCAAAAAAGCGGGGCTCTCGGGTAGCGATGCACTATCAGGCTTAATGTCTTCTTTTATGGGGGGCAAAGGTGATAGCAATATGCTGGGTAAATTGGGCAAGTTTTTCAAATAAGAAGTAAAGAAGCTACAAAAAAACACCTATTAACTTTGACAAAGTTTCAAACTTTGTCAAAGTTAAACTATAATCCTAAAAACTGCTTATTCAAATTCCCAGTTTGGGTTTCGGTGTTTTTGGATAAGTGCATAGCGAATCTCAAAATCTTTTTTAAAGTTTTGAATAATTTCTGCTTCATTTTCATCTATGCCATCGCTTGCACGTGCAACCTCTGCTAATACCTCTATAAAAAAGTCATACTCATCGCTCGGTCCTAGCTCGGCACATACATCTATAGCTTTGAGATAGGCTGTTTTTACGTCCGTTTCTCTTTTTAGTTCATAATCAAAAGACCATTTAATTTGGCTAGCCCATGGGTGCTGGACAAGAATATTATTAAGTGCATTGGTTTCGCTCTCCTGCACAAGTCCATCTGCTTTAGCTACAGCATAAATGAGCGTACCAAAAGCGTCATACAATCGTTCTTTATCAGGGTTCATAAAATTGTTACAATTTAAGTAGAATATGTTTGTTGGATACGGAACTTAAAATTACTCATTTTTATCTAAAAAAACAAAAAAAACCGCCCTTTTTTAAGGTCGGTTTTTTATTTCGCTTAAGCGATATATTTCAGCATATAATAATTTTACTAAAACCCATCTTTCGTAGTTTTGCGAACATCACTTTTGTTTTCTAAGGAATCCACGCCTTCGCTTTTGAGTTTATATTTGAGTGTTCTTTCGGTAAAGCTATTTGTGTATAGCGAAACTTCTTCGACTTGCTCGCCTGCTTTCATTGGTGTATAGAGCAGTTCGACCTCTGCTGATTCGTTTGGTGCAATACGCACTACACCGCCAGAGAGTTTTACACAATTACAAGCGGCACGTGCTGCGGTAATCATAAGTTCTGCTTTACCCGTATTTTTTACTGTAATTTTGTGTGCTGTAGGTGCATTGAGTTTTACTTTACCAAGGTGTGCTTCGCTACGCACAAGTACTGGATTAGGGTCTTTTGAGGGGTCTCTTACTACGTTTCCTTTGATGCTTATTCTATGGCTAGGCGTAGCGGCATTAGAAGTTATAGTAATCGTTTTGTTGAAGGCACCGGGTCTGCCTTGGCTATTATAAATCGCTTTGATTTTGCCAGTTTCGCCGGGCATAACGGGGTCGCGTGTCCACTCGGGCGTTGTGCAACCGCAAGAGGCTCTAACACTTGAGAGAATAATCGGTGCGTTACCTACATTTTTAAATTCAAATTCATGGGTGGCTTTTTCACCCTCTTCTACGACTCCAAAGTCATGCACTTCGCTTTTAAATTCAAATTTACCTTGTGCAAAACTATAAACCGCCATAAGGCAGAAAAGCAAACTTAGGGTTATTTTTTTTGTCATTATCTTATTTGTTTTTTATGATGCAATCAAATTTTAGTAAAGGTATAAGCAAAAGCTAAGCCTATTTGTAAGTATTTTCAAATATAAACATATTTTAGCAAAAAAGAAGGCTCCTCACCGCGATAAACTTGAAAAAACACCTTGTTTTTTTGTTCCAACCCACAAAGCAAATGCTAAAAATGACAAATTGACAGCAAAAACTCATCTTTTTTTTGTAGCTTTGTATTTTGTTAAAAAACACCTTTAAGAATTAGAACTAATATTTCTCTAAGAAATGTTAGTGCTAATATCAAATAGACTACAAATTTTTAAAATGCGCAGTAAGATTACAGCATTATAGAGTATAGCTTACACCAAATTTTTAATTTAGAGAAATAAATATGCTTAAAATAGGAATTACTGGGGGTATTGCGAGTGGAAAATCTCGTGTCTCAAAAATTTTTGAAGGGCTTGGTATTCCTGTGTACTATGCCGATGACCGTGCAAAGGCTTTAATGCTTGAAAATAAAGATTTGAAACAAAAAATTATAACTCACTTTGGAGAGCAGGCATATACCGCTGAAGGTGAGCTTAATCGTAGCTATCTGGCTCGTACTGTTTTTTCAGAGCCTTCGCAAGCTAAGCAATTAGAGTCTTGGGTACACCCAATAGTAGCAGATGACTATGAAAAATGGCATGAAGCGCAAGACAATCATTTACCTTATACACTCAAAGAAGCTGCCTTACTTTTTGAAACGGGTAGTTATAAAGATTTAGATTTTATTATACTTGTTTCGGCATCAGAGCAGGTACGCCTTGCCCGCACGCTTGCGCGCGATGCACACCGCGACGAGGCGCAGGTCAAGCAGATTATGGCAAAGCAATGGAGTGAAGAAGCACGAAAAAAAGCCACGGATTGGATTATAGATAACGAAGGTGAGGCTTTGCTTATCCCGCAGGTTTTGCGGCTGCATAAGCAAATTGTCAAGATGAGCAAGTCCTAAAAAATGTAATATATAAATTTTATGTAGAAAGTAGCGTAGTAAGCCCCTAAGCTTTTTATATTGCAGGGCTAAATAAATCGCAGTTTCTTAGAAAAACAAAAATTCCTATACAAAAGCAGTATTTGTATAGGAATTTTGATTTGAGCAATATCTAAAAAAGGGGAACAGGTAGAAATACTTATGCTTTCTCTTCTGTACCTTCCTCTTCTGCTTCTTTTTGTTCTTCTGTTTTGTTAGCTTCAGCTACTTGAGCAGCGAGTTCAGCATCTTTTTCAGCTTTAGCTTTCAAGATAGCTTCTTCACGTGCTTTGCTTACTTTTGCTTCTGCTTCTAAACGTGCTTTTGCTTGTGCTTCTTTATCTGCACCGAGTTTTTCTACACGTGCTTGTACTTTAGCATCTTTTTGTGCTTTCCACTCTTCAAAACGAGCATCGGCTTGTTCTTGCGTAACAGCACCTTTGATAACTCCGATTTGTAAATGTTTTTTCATCATCAAACCTTTGTAAGAGAGCATTCTACGCACCGTAGTGCTTGGTTGTGCTCCTTTGACGAGCCAGTCTAAGGCACGGTCGTCTTCGATTTGAATGGTAGCAGGCACTGTGTTTGGATTATAAGTCCCGATTTTTTCGATGAACTTGCCATCCCGTGGCGCTCGGGAGTCTGCTACGACTACATCATAAATTGCTAATTTTTTGCGCCCTCTTCTTGAAAGTCTGATTCGTACAGCCATTAAGTTTGGATTTGTTTGTAAAAATTATAAAAAAGAGGTCTCTCTTAAGAGATTGCAAAGCTAAGAAACTTTATTCAAACTTGCAACTTTTTGATAACAAATTCTGCATAAGCACGCATAGTTTTTCTAAACGTGCGTTTTCTATCTGTTTAAGACTTGGGTAGCGCTTTATTATGCTCTGTTGGTTCATTAAAAACTTTGTTCCAACTTTCAGGCGATACATCGTGCGAGCTGATATGTACCGTAGAGGTCGGAAAAGCAAATTCAACCCCTATTTCTTCTGCTTTTTTCATAATGACAAAAAGGGTTTCTTCGCGCAGGATAAGCTCCTGGGCATAATCCGTAGTGTCAAAAAAGATATAAAACAAAATATCTAAGGAAGATGCACCCATATTATTGAAATGGATATAAATAGGTGGGATAATCTTAGGGTGATTTTCTGCATGCGCCCGTAGCTGTGAGACAAATTCCTGCATCTTGTCATGCGGAGTATCATAGGTAAGTGCAATATTAAAATTAAAACGCCTTGCCCTACGCATGCCCATGTTATCGATAGTCATATCTGCAATTTTGCCATTGGGAACGGAAGTTACAGACCCATGAAAAGTGCGTACACGTGTGGAGCGCACACCTACCTCTTCGACTACACCCGAGATTCCCGTACCGCTAATAAAATCACCAATTTGAAAAGGACGGTCAAAAAGTATCATAAGCGAACCAAAAAAGTTCTTGAGCGTATCTTGGGCTGCAAAGGCAAATGCCAAACCACCAATAGACAAACCGCCGACTAATACACCAATATCAAATCCTAAATTGCTCAGAATGAAAAACACACCTATAACAACTATCAGCACTTTGAGCGTCCTATCTAAAAGCGGAACAAGCTGGTCATCAAGCGTGGTAGCCGTCCGCTGGGCAAGCTTGCCCAAGTAATAAGTCAGGATATTTATGGCATAATAAAGCGAGGCAACCACAAAAATAGGCACAACAACACCAAGAGATAGCCTTATAAAACGTGTAACTCCTGCCGGAAGCTGTAGCACAGGAAGGAATAGTTGCCAAAATAAAAATACAACCAAAAAGCTAATGGGCTTGGCTACTGGAAGAATATATCGCTCAGATAAATCGGCATAGCCTATGCGCTTGAACATTGTCAAAATAATCTTATCAAGCACAAACAAAAATAAATGATGCGCCAAAAAACCACCAAAAATAAAAATAAAAATACCGATATACTGCCATACAGCTAACCCTAAAAATCGCTCAAAGGCAAAATCGCCTAATCCCAAATTATCAGCATCAAAAAGAAAAATTTGATTGTATATATTCGGAATATCTAAAACCGTTTCTGGTGAGTAGAACCACCTTGTGCCTTCTTTTACAAGCACAATAGGCGTACTTCCAATCGTAGCAAGCACAAACTCTGATGCGCCTAATTGTAAGGTATCTTTATAGTTGGCATCATCAGGAATAGCAATGGCTGAAATATCTATGCCAGCGCCACGATATATTTTTTCCAAAGTTTTGGCACGCTCGACAAGCTCCTCCTTCGTGAGGTTCAGGTTCGGGTGTGCCAAAGCACGTGCTGAGTAAGAAGCATAACGATTTTTATTTGGAGAAAAAATATAAGGACTACGTAAAAAATTGACATGCGTATAAACCGTTTGCTTGGGCGTACTTAAATCAATACGCACAGCCTCCTCCTGTGCTCTGGCTGGAAGTGCCAACATCAAGACCGCTACCCACGCAAACCCCAATAGCAATAAAGCAAAAGTATTTTGTATTTTGTTCATTTTGTGTGTGTGTCAAATCTTTTATATTGAAAACAAAGATAAAAAAAAACAAGAAGCATTGCTGTAATCTTCTTGTTTTTTTACTTGAATATGTGTAGTTTCAGCCAGCTCGTTAAGCTACCTGCTCCTTACTGAATATTTTAGCATCAGCCCAAAACGTACCAAAAGGAATAATCGAAGCCAGCAAAGCTAAAAAGAGCGTGCGCGTATTCCATTTAAAGTCATAACTTGCCATGATAACGGCAATGACATACCATATAAAAAATACGCCATGCAACATACCTACGTACTTATTGGGCGTACCCATATCCATCATATACTTGAGGGGCATAGTTACAAAAAGAATAAGCAAATAAGATGTACCTTCAATGAATGCAATTAAACGAAGGCGACCCAATGAGGTCAGAAAAAAATCTTTCATTGTTTTTGTGTAAAATTTTAAAAAACAGTAGAATTAACGCCACATAACAGTAAAAAGAAGAAAAACGTTCCTTATCTGCTTGTTTCTATTCAAGATTACCTACTTTGATTTGAGCTGCTGCTAAGGCTTTATTCTTATCGTACTAACAAATATACATACCGATAAGGCTCAGGATAAAATAGGGAATCAATGAAGCCGCGCCCGGATAGTCTTGTGCGATACGCTGTCCAAAGAAGAGCATTAAAAGGCTCAAAGCAGAGAGCAAGGCACCGATAAAAGCAAATCCCGTGCTTGCTGTAAAAAGAATCATCACTACACCTATTGCACTAAAAGCACCTGCTAAAACCTCTGCAAGCGTAACAACAGCAAGCATAAACGGTACAGAACCAGCAAGAAAAGTTTTGGAAAAATGACCCGTGAGCCATTCTAAATTCCCTTTCCAATTGAATACTTTGTCAAGCCCTGATTGTAAAAAAAGTATGGCTAATAAAGCGGCTGTAAGCGATTGCATAAGCATCATCTTGGATTCAAGTAAAAATGTAAAGTCCATGTTTTTTGTGTTTGTTTTTGTGATATGTATTAAAAAATAAGGTAACTACTCAGATGCTCAAAAGTGTGTATCATAGGTATTTAAAAGCTATTGAATTTTAGAAATAACATTTCTGCCAGAAATGTTATTTCTAAAATTCTGTACTCAATATCTATTATAGCCGTGTTTGGTGTCCGCACCAAACACAAACCGAGTCCCCAAGACCTGAGTAGTTACAAAATAAGGAAGCTGTTTAAAAAAACTATGTTAAAATAAAATTCTATCTCTTAGATATAGCCTTCAACCACCCCCAGCCCCCTAATCTTAGGAGGGGAGCTCGAAGCTCGGGGTGGTTGAAAAATGCCTTACAAAAGCATACAAGCAAATGTACGCCTGTAGCTATTATAAAAGCTAATTTTATTGAGTTTTAAGAAATATTTTTAAACAGCCTCAAGGAGGTTCTGTGCTTAAAACAAGAAACCGACCTTCTTGTTTTAAGCAAACAAAAAGATCGGTTTGATGATATATTTTTCATTGATTTAGCGTTTGCCTAAATCCATGTTAAATGTAATCGTAACGGGAAGTATAACGGGAGAGTCTGGAATGGGCAAGTCAATCGTCGTATTATTGCGCAACTCGACTTCTGTTTCCGTAATTTTATTGATAGTAAATGTAGAGACTGACGCTAAATCCTCTGGACTTATGCTATCCGTAAACTCATCATCGCTGTCAAAGAATACTCCATTGAGGCGTACCTTAGTATCGTTTTCAAGGAGTTCCCAAGTGCCTGTTTCGGTCTCGCCATCTTCGCTGAGAATAAGCGTACCATCAGCGCGAAACTCTATAGTAGTGTTTGCAAACTCTTCCGAACTTACAGGCTGCTGGTCTTCTGGAATATCAAAACCAGGAATTTCTATAAAAACATCTACATCGGTAAAAATCCAAGGACCGCTTGCTAACATTTCTGCTACAGTAGGTGGCTCGGGTTCTGGCTGCTCGTCATCTTTGTCTCTATTACAAGAAACTACTGTAAAAACTAAAAGCATCAAAAGAAATAACAAGGAAAATTTTTGTCGTTTCATACGTATCAATTGTTGAGAATAAAAGAAAAACTGAAATAAATGTAAAAAAACAAGGAATATTGAGCAATTTGAATTTTCTTACGCCAAAAATGCAAACAATACACCTAAGAATTTGCGTTAAAGAAAAGTACTTGCTCTGTTAATCTTTACGCAAATAACGAAAAAAATGTCGCTTTTACAAACAAAAAAAAGCATAGATTGCTATATTTTTTTAACTTTGTATTCGCAAAGGCTAATGCTTTTTGTAAAAATTTATCACAACAAACTGACAAACAATTACTTATGAGGATATCGACTAAAAAATATAAGTTGGATAACGAGTTTTATCTCAAAACATCTTTTGCTTCCGTGGCTACGGAATGGTGGTGGGCTTGGCTTATTCCAATTTTGATTTTTATGATTTTTTCGGGCTTTGGCTTATGGGGCTGGGGGCTCTTTACGGCACTGTTGCTCACCGCACTATACATCTTGTTTTGGATTATTCAATTTGCAGGACTTTCAAGGCATGAAAAAACCAAAATGTTTTTTGAACCTTATACCTATGAAATAGACGGGAAACAAATTATGATGAAGGTGGATAGTAAGCGTGGTATGCCACTCAAATGGGATCAAATTGCTTATGCTAAAATTGTCAAAACAGGTTATTTGCTCTATTTTAATCGCTTTCAATTTATTTATTTGCCGTATAGAATTTTTACCTCCGAATCGCAAAAGCAGTTTTTAGAAACACTTTTGAAACGCAAAAAGAAAATTAGAAAATCTAAGTTTGAGGATTTCTTTAAAAGAAAACCCAAAAATGATACAAAGGTATAAATTAAAGACTATGGCTTTCAAGCATTAGAAATAACATTTCTCTACGAAATGTTATTTCTAAATCGCAAATGCCAAAGTATCACTAACCTTTTCTGTTATCTACTTACAAAATACCCAAAAGACATGCTACAACAAAAGTTCGGAAAGCGTTATAAAATATTTTTGGGCTTGATGACGGGTGGCTCTGTACTCTTCATTACGCTATCTTTTTACGCCTATCAGGTTTTCTTTACGGCTAACGTGCTTGTAGGACCCGCGCAAACAGATATTGTGCTTTTGATTCCTAAAAATGCTACTTTTAAGCAGGTTACTGATTCGCTCAATCACTACAGGGCGATTAACGAAAATATTACCTTCAATGTAGTCGCAAAACTTCTCAAATACCACGAAAACGTCAAACCCGGACGTTACATCATTGAGAAACAATCTACAAATTTGCAAACCGTTCGTAAGTTACGTGCCGGAAATCAAGAACCTACAAAACTTATCATTAGCGAAAATAATCGCTTGCTCCCAGAGTTACCCTTAAAAATCGCCCCCCAGCTTGCACTATCTATGGATTCGCTCGCTGCGCTCATCAACTCAGAAGATGTAGCTAAAAAATACGGATTTTCCCAAGATGATTTTATTTTGATGTTTATACCTAATACCTATGAAGTCTATTGGACGGTAACACCCCAGCAACTCCTCGATAGAATGCACGTAGAATATGAAAAATTTTGGAATGACGCTAGATTAAAAAAAGCTCAAAAAGCTGGACTTACACCCAGAGAAGTCGGAATTTTAGCCTCTATTGTCGATGCCGAGACTATACACAGAGACGAAAAACCACGAGTAGCAGGCGTATATATGAACCGTTTGAAGCGAAATATGAAGCTCGAAGCAGACCCTACTGTTGTATTTGCCAACGGAGATTTTGCTATTAAGCGTGTATTGCGCCGACATTTGGAAATAGACTCGCCATATAATACCTACAAATACGAGGGGCTACCGCCAGGCCCTATAAGGCAACCTTCAATATCAGGGCTGCACGCTGTTTTAAATTACGAAAACCACGATTATATCTTCTTTTGTGCCAAAGATGATTTTTCTGGCTATCACGCTTTTGCCAAAACAAATAGCGAACATGAAGCCAACGCCAGGCGATATCACCAAGCACTAAACAAAGCGGGTATCAAATAAAGTAACTGCAGGCTTAATAAGTAAGGGCACAAAAATAACAGCCCTTTTTAGTTGTTTAATAAATTCACAGACCACTATACATTTTTCCATAACGTGGGGGGGAAAACCCCACAAGCTATGGAAAAATGGGCTTAGAAATAACATTTCTTTGAGAAATGTTATTTCTATTATAGGGAGAATGTCCAGTAGTATGGGTGCTTACATATTAGCACTAACAATTCTGGTAGTGTATAACAAGTAATGCTTAGAACTAACAGTTCTTTGAGAACTGTTAGTTTTGAAAGACTTTAAGCATTACATCTTTAAGACTACCACAATTCTGATAGGAACAACGGTTAGTGCTAATAATTTATAACCATAGCCTCATGACTACGAGCAGTAGAGATATTAGAGTTTGAATGCTTAGACGAACAGAAAGGAGGTTAGCTTTGGGCTAATTTAGTGGGCTTGTCGTACAACCCTTAAAGTTAGTCTATTCAAAAACCATATTTTTTATCAATAGCTTCGTACTCAGCTTGAGGCACGGGCACGAACTCATTTTCCCAATCTACTTCGCGCACAGCGGCTAAGAGATTGCTACTATGCTGCCCCTCGAGTTTAAGGGCTTCGATAGCGAGTTGTTTTTCTAAAAAGTTTTTGATGTCTTCTTTGGTGTGTAATGCCAATAGTTTGCTGGGCACAGCAATCAAAAAATCAGTGTCTTGAGTCTGCATAAGGTGTGTTTAATATGTATGTTACAAGGTTTGGATATAAAAGTATTAAAACTAAATGTATAAAGCAAATTTTGCTGGCATAGCGTTTACTTAGTGGTTATACTACTACTGGACATTCTCCATATAGAAATGACATTTCTTTGAGCGATGTTATTTCTAAGCTCAAAGTTAGATTAAATTTAAAAAAAACACAAAAAAAGGTTTCTTTGTAACGATTTTTTGCTATTTGGGGTTAATTGTTGTGGATACTTTAGCAGTGCTATCAATTCCTAAAGCTCTCGAGCAGCAGCCCTTGGTCGGTGTAGCGTTATATAGGGCTTGTAAGTTTATGCTAAGGGTTTAAGTCAAATTTAACCAACTTTTTAATTTCAAAACCACAAATATTATTTTAGTAATGCAGAAAATTGGCAAAAAAATCGGTATTTTACTTTTCATATACCTGCTTTGTGCAACTTCGGTGCAGGCTTCCTATATTCTCGTTTCGATGGATAAAGAGCAAACTAATCATTTAAAAGCCTATGGAATAGCCTATATGGTGCTCGAGCAGGAGGTAGAGGTTGAATGGCTACTCAATTACAAAGGAGGGAGTTTCCTTTTTCAACAAGCGAGGGCTTTTGAGGAGGAGCTTATTGTACGCAATGTTAGTTATCAAGTGATATCTGATGCACAAGTTGTACAAATCAAAAGACAAATAGGCGCAGCTGATGCAAATATGGACGTTATCAAGCTGGAAGTGCCTCCAAAAATTGCTGTTTATTCGCCGAAAAGCAAACAGCCTTGGGACGATGCCGTTACGCTCGTACTTACTTATGCCGAAATTCCTTATGATTTGATTTTTGATGAGGAAGTGATGGACGGAAAGCTCAGTAAATATGATTGGTTGCACTTACACCATGAAGATTTTACAGGGCAATACGGTAAATTTTATCGCCACTACTCGGGACAAAAATGGTATCAAGACCAACAAGCAGAATTTGAAGGCATTGCCAAAAAATATGGATTTGCCAAAGTTTCCCAACTCAAACTTGCCGTAGTCAAGAAAATTAAGGAATACTGCATAGGAGGCGGGTTTTTATTTGCTATGTGCTCGGCTACTGATACTTACGATATCGCACTTGCTGCCGACGGCGTAGATATTTGTCATCAAGTTTATGACGGCGACCCATACGACCCAGCTGCCAACAAAAAATTAAACTTTGATAATACACTGGCCTTTAAAGATTTCAAAGTTGTTTTAGACCCCTATGAATACGAACACGCTAATATTGATAATAGCGCAAGCACTAGGGTTATTGCAGAAGAAAATGATTATTTTAAACTGTTTCAATTTTCGGCTAAATGGGATCCTATACCTACAATGCTTACGCAAAACCACACTTTTAACGTCAAAGGTTTTATGGGGCAGACTACTGCCTTCAATAAAAACATGATTAAATCTGATGTTATCATTATGGGGGAAAACAAAGACCTTAATGAAGCGCGTTACATACATGGCACTATCGGAAAAGGCACATGGACATTCTACGGGGGGCATGACCCCGAAGATTATCGCCATTACGTGCACGAACCGCCTACGGACTTAAACCTTCACCCCAACTCGGCGGGATATAGGCTGATTCTCAATAATATTCTTTTCCCAGCCGCTAAGAAGAAAAAACGAAAAACCTAAAATTTAGTATTATTTTTCTGTTCAGGTGCTCACTGTTTTTCGCAAACTGTAGCCCGAAGCTCCAGCTTCGGAAGTCTATAACGAAGATGGAGCTTCCTTACTACAAGCGCACAAAGATTAAATAACAATTTAAGAAAACTGTTAGTGCTGAGCACCTGATTGATTGAATTTCTTGTTTATAAGAGCCTTATTATTCCTTATTTCTACCTACAAAACACAAAAATATGCGTGCTTTTGAGAAGCTAACTTGGTTATATTTTATCGTATCGCTTTTAATGCTTTTTACAAACCGTGAGGACTCGCCACAAATGAATGCAGCTTCACTTTGCGTACTTGCATCGGCATATATGCTGGCTGCTTCTTTTCTTTTTCGTAGCCGTATGGAAAAAAAGCAGCAGAGTGCTTTATACTCTTATCTCAATGGCGTACTCCTTGCTATATCCTTATGGGGGGGAGGTTTATATATGATTCATATCAAAGCATTGGGTTTGATATTATTGATAACAGGCATACCCGCTGCGCTGGGTGTCGCACTTTTCAACTATAGAGAAATGAAAAAGGCAGAGGGTGAGTTACTTATATACTATCAATGGCTTTTTTATAGAGGCATAGCCGTCGCTGCCGTAGGTATTTTATACACAATATTTATTTTTGCATTTTAAAAACTGATCAAAAAATCGTATTATTGTGGTCTGATTTTAAGGGTGCAATTATAGAAATAACATTTCTGACAGAAATGTTGTTTCGGAGCTAATTTAGCAAAGTTGTCGTACACCCGTTCTTCTTGCTTTTTTATTTTGGGTTCTGCTAAACTTTATACGGAAATATGCTTTCCCACAAATAAATTTGCGGGCTTCACCGAGTGAAACCCACGATTTTAATCGTGAGACCTAAAAAGCCGTATAAATCGTAGGAGAAACTTATTTTTGTAAACATGCCTTGTAAAACGCATACACTTTAAACCACAATTTAATTGATTTTATGGGAATAATAGAAGCCCTTATTTTGGGTATTGTACAGGGGCTTACGGAGTTTTTGCCAGTGAGTAGCAGCGGGCATATAGAGTTGGGTAAAGCCATTTTGAAGGTAGAAGCAAGTGATGACAACTTGCTTTTTTCTATAGTTGTGCATGCAGCGACTTCGTTGAGTACGATTATTGTTTTTCGTAAAGATATAGCCGTTATATTGGAGGGTTTATGGCAACGCCAATCTTTTGCTTGGGATTACGCTTTCAAGATATTAGTCTCGATGATTCCAATATTTATTATCGGTATTTTTTTTGAGAAGCAAATTGATGCCTTTTTTTCGGGGCGTGTATTTTTTGTATGTGCCATGTTGGTGCTTACGGGTATTTTACTTTTTTTGACTCACTTTTTGCAGGCTAAGGAAAAGCCTATTATGGAGCGCAATTTGGGTAAAGTTTCTTATAAACAGGCTATTATTATTGGTATTGCACAAGCGATAGCAGTATTGCCTGGTATTTCTCGTTCGGGTTCTACGATTGCTACTGCATTACTTACGGGAGTGAGGAGAGAAGCCGCAGCGCGCTTTTCTTTTCTTATGGTTTTGATACCTATATTGGGTGCAACTTTCCTCAAATTTTTATCTTACATGAAAGCTGATGCTGCTACGGTTGATGCTATTGAACTTCTACCCTTGCTTGTAGGTTTTGTAGCGGCATTTATCAGTGGAGTTATTGCTTGTATTTTGATGATACGTATTGTCAAGCAAGGGCAGTTGATTTATTTTGGTGTGTACTGTTTAGCAGTTGGTATTATTGGTATGCTATTAGTGAGTTTTGCTATTTGAAAGCTGTTAAAAAACGGGTAAGTGCTTGAAGAGTTTTAGCAATAACATCTCTGATAGAAATGTTAATTCCCGAGTCCCTACGCCGTGTTTGGTGTCTTCTCCAAACACCATAAACTACGTAATTTTGAAATGCACCCCAACAAGACACCTGCTGAAATAATAAAAAAGTACTGATGCTTAAGATGCAAATAGTATTAAACCATATTGCATAGACATTTGCCAGTTAGCCCTAATAGTTGGTACTGAACTATTAGGGCTGGCGAATGTCTATGTAGCATTAGAGCGAATATTTCCTTGAGAAGTATTCGCTCTAATGCTTTCTCCTGTTTGGTGGTGGCATCATATTATACCCTTCAATAACATAAGCCTATCATAGTTTTATAAGCACAATAAAAATGTGCTCTAATTGCTGTTTTAGGGCTATTTTTTTGCTTTGTTAATAAATGATGACATGCAGTGTTTAAAGTTTACTTTTTATTAACCGTTATTGCGGTAGCCTTATGCTTGCTTTCCATACTTTTGCAGTATGTTATTTACAAAAGGTTATCAAACTATTGCTAAAAGTTTAAAAATATTGACTTATTCAGCGATTAAAATAGACTTGTTTTGCGATTTTTTTAAGTAACAATGAATTTATTGTTTATTCTACACAAGGTTAATCCATTTTCAAAATTAGTAATGCCTACATCAATTTTATATCGGTTTATTGCTTGTACGATTCTATTTTTTAGTTCACTGACCCTTTTGGCTCAAAAAGCAGACTCGCTTCTTTACCCTAAGTATGCTGAAACAGCTATTCCAGTAGAGTCTCGTGATAAAGAAGCTAAATGGTACGAGACGCTTTCCATAAGAGGGTATGCACAAATGCGCTATAACGGACTTTTGCAAAGCAATCCCAATTTAGAGTGCGAGCAGTGTGATAGATCATGGGGGGGCACAAATGCTTTTTTTGTAAGACGAGGACGATTAGTATTTTATGGTAATGTACACGACCGTGTTTTTGTATATATACAGCCTGATTTTGCATCAAGTATAGGTAACTCGGGAAATTATTTTCAAATTAGAGATGCTTATTTTGATTTATCCTTAGATGCAAAAAAAGAGTATCGTTTACGCATCGGGCAGAGCAAAGTGCCTTTTGGATTTGAAAATTTACAATCTTCACAAAATAGAATTGCTTTGGATAGAAACGATGCTTTAAATAGTGCGGTAGCTAATGAACGCGATTTAGGTATTTTCTTCTATTGGGCACCAAAACACAAGAGGGAGCTTTTTTCACGATTAGTACGGGAAGGATTAAAAGGCAGTGGGGATTATGGTATTGTAGGCTTAGGTGTGTATAACGGTCAAACGGCAAATAGAAATGAAGAAAATGATAATAAACATATTGTAGCCAGAGTTACCTATCCTTTTGAGTTACCTAATGGACAAATTTTTGAATTAGGCATACAAGGCTACACGGGCAAATTTGTACTTCCTTCTGTATCGCAAACCGAACAGCCCGTACGTTTAGAGGGCAACTCACGCGAATTTTTAGACCAAAGAACTGCCGTTTCTATGATTTTATATCCTCAACCTTTGGGCATTCAAGCAGAATATAATATAGGAGTCGGACCTCAATATAATCCATTGACTAATACAATTGAAAGTGCAAGTTTGGCAGGTGGCTACGTACAGGTTTTTTATAACGCAAAATTGAAAAATCAGGTTATGATGCCTTTTGTCAAATATCAGTGGTATGATGGCGGGAAAAAACATGAATTAGATGCAAGAAGTTATAGCGTAAGAGATTTAGAAATAGGCATAGAATGGTTGCCTATCAGAAATTTTGAATTGGTAGCAAACTATACCATATCTGCAAGAAGATATGAAGATGCGCTCCGCCCTATCAATTTTCAACAGGGTAATCTACTCCGATTGCAAGCACAGTTTAACTTTTAACTAACCGAATACTCAGATAGAAAAACTACTCAAAATTAGGCGTTTGAGTAGGGCAAAAGCTGTGATTTTAGATGCTCTTTGGCCACTGGCTTTTTGCGCTTGCATTGCTATATAAATCATTTGGTAGTGTATAACAAGTAATGCTTAGAACTAACAGTTCTTTGAGAACTGTTAGTTTTGAAAGACTTTGAGCATTACATCTTTAAGACTACCAATCATTTTAAAGCCTTACGCCTATAAGCAAAATATCATCAACTTGGGCATAGCCTTGCATCCAAGTATCGAGCGTATCGTTGAGTATAGATTTTTGCTCTTCGACAGGTTTTTCATGTATATCAAATAGCAAATTTTTAAGGCGTTTTTTCATAAATTTTCGGTCTTTTTTGCCTCCAAACTGGTCTTGATAACCATCTGAAAAAGTGTATATCATTGTGGGCGTATCTATTTTGAGGCTGTGCTTAGTATAGTTTCGCTGTCCACTTTGTTGGTTTTGCAGTTCGTAGTTGCCCCCGATAGATTCTTTGTTCCCTCTAATCTCGTGAAGTTTATTGTGTTGCACGTACACAAGATTATGTTTTGCACCTGCAAAATCTAAGATTTTTTGGTTTTTATCCCACACCCAAACGCTCATATCCATGCCATCTTGATTATCAGTAGCACTTTGTTTGAGTACGGAATAGACTTCTTGATGTACTTTATTCAAGATTTCATGAGCTTCTATATTTTTGCTATCAATAACGACTTTATTGAGCGTATCATTAGCAATAAGCGACATAAACGCCCCTGGCACGCCATGCCCCGTACAATCTACAGTAGCGACGAGGACTTTGCCCTCGAGCTCTGTAACCCAATAAAAATCGCCACTGACAATATCGCGCGGTCTGAATAAAATAAAAGCTTCGGGGAGTAGTGATTGTATAAAGTCTGCTGTTGGCAATATCGCTTCTTGAATGCGCCTTGCGTAATTGATACTGGATATTGTATTGCGGTTTTGCTCTTCTATAAGGCTATTTCGCTCATCGAGAACTTGTTGCTGTGCAAGTAGTTCTTGGTTATTGAGGTGCAACTCATCAGTACGCTGTTTGACAATTTTTTCTAAGGCTATAGCACGCTGTTTAGCTTTTTGTGTACGCCATTTTATGATTACAAAAACCAACATGACCAATGCCAAAGCAACGAACATATAAAACCAAATTGTTTGATAAAAATAGGGTTTAATAATAATGCGCTGGCTTGTTATGGTTTCGCTCCAAACGCCATCGTTATTTACAGCCTGAATTTCAAAAATATAGCTACCGGGTTCGAGGTTGGTATAAATGGCTTCTCTGTTTGATGCGTCACTTTCTATCCAATTTTTATCAAAACCTTGTAAACGGTATTTAAATTTTACTTTTTTGGGTGCGCGGTAGCTCAAGGCTGTAAAGCTGATAGCCATGCGCTGTGGCTGAATGCTTAGTATCAAATCTTGCTCTGCCTCGAAGGTTAAGGGTTCGTTATCAGCAATGATTTTTTTGATATACACGGCAGGCGGAATTTCGTTTTTAGGAATACGCTCTGGATTGATACGCAAAAGCCCCCCGTTAGTAGGTATCCATATCATACCATTTTGACTACGCAGGGATTGGGTAGCAGCGCGGGTTTGCTCGCTTTTCATACCATCGCTTTTGTCATAGAGTTTCCACAAATTACTACTGTTTGTATTATTTTGGGTAATGGCTTTTTTCTCAACCCGAATAACTCCACGATTACAAGGCAACCAAAGATAACCTTTGCTATCTTCTAAGACATCAAAAATACTTTCTTGAGGGAGGTAGCTATCAAGTTCTTTAAAATATTGAAAGATTTTGCCATCCCAGCGCATCAAACCCGCATTAGTAGCCAGCCAAATAATGCCTTCTGCATCAGTGTAAGTGTTAAAAATAAGATTGGATATCATGCCGTCTTCGGTTGTAAATTGCTGAACTTTATTTTGCTTATCTATGCGAAAAAGTCCGTTACTATTTGTACCGATGAGCAATGCACCCTCTTTGTCTTCGTCTATGGACATGACAAAATCAGCATTAAACCCGAGCAATGAATCATAAGAAATAAAGTAGTTACCCGAAGTACTCGCCTCGTCATAAAGCATAAGTCCACCACCACGAGTTCCTACCCAAAGTCTCTGTTGGCTATCTTCATACGTAAGCCTAATTAAATCACGTTTCAAGCCATCTTCGCTTTTGAAAAGTCGCTCTTCACCGCTGGGTTTGCGCAGTAGTAATCCGCGATAAGTAGATACCCATAGATTACCTTTGCTATCGTAGTTGAGGTTAAAGATTTCGTTAGGGCGTATATCTGTTTTAATTTCAAAATCAGTAATTTGATTGCGCTTTGCGTCGAGCCGATGGATATATCCGTTAGCCATACCTACGAGAATGCCGCCATCAGGGGTTTCACAAACCGAATAAGTTGCTTTATGAGATAGCCCTTCTTTATCGGTATAATTTCGAAATTTACCTTCTCTTAGGTGGCAGAGACCGTGCCGTGCGGCGGGTATCCAAAGTTCGCCACTTTTATCAAAAACAATATTGCGCACGTCATCAATGGGATCTCCAATTTCGGTGAGCAGTGTTTCTACTTCTGCTGTTTTTACATTCTGACGGTAGATATTAGCACGCGAGACAATCCATAAGTTTCCAGCAGCATCGTGTTTTAGATCGTGAATGCGTTCATTTTTAAGCTCGGGCACAGCGAGTTCGAACTGTTCATTTTGGGTATTATACTTGTAAATGCCACGCAGTGTGCCATGCCATAAGTTATTATCATTATCGACATAAAAGCAGATAGGCGTTTCTGAATCTTTATGCGAATCGCTAAAATTTACAGGAAAAAGTTTGTCATTTTTCAATATAAAAACACCCTTATGTTGGCTAGCAAGCCATATTGCACCATTATAATAGGTAATGTCATAAATGCTTGTTTTGCCAATGACTTCGCTTTGAATAGCTGTAAATCTTTTTTTCGAGACTTCGTATAAGTAAAGTCCATTGCTTCTTGTGCCTATCCATAAGCTATCTGCTGAGCCCTGCCACATGCTTTCTATATAAGCATCTTGCAAGCCGTGCGAGACGAACTGTTCTTGCTCAAAAGACAGAAGCCCGCTGCCCTGCGTAGCTATCCAAAGCTTACCATCGGGCGCACTTAAAAGGCGCACTACATTATTGGTGAGAAATGCTTTTGTATTATTTTTGTTGTAAAGCTCAAATGAAATGCCATCAAAACGCAAAAGTCCGTCATAGCTACCTATCCAAAGATAGCTATCTTTAGTTTGTGCCATACCCATGAGGGCTGAGGTAGGTAAGCCCTTATCGCTATCCCAAACTTCTAAAAGAAATTGTGAAAGACGCTGATCGGGGGCAAAGGGTTTAAAATCAGATTTTTGGGCATATCCTACCAAGCTACTTAAAATAAAGTATAGCAATACACATATCCATAGCAGTTTGTGCAGTGCGCAAATGCTAAGGTATTTGTACTTAACCCCAGAGTTTACTATATTTGAGAAATATCTCATTGGTTTGTTTAGGTATAGAAAAAGTGCTAAAACTGTTATCTTTGCGCTTTCAAAATTACTTAGTTGGTGTTTGGTGCAGACACCAAAACACGGCGATAGTAGTAGCCTTAGTGCATAAGATTATACTTTGAAGCTGTTTAAAAAACTATGTTAAAATAAAGTTCTACCTTTTAGATGTAGCCTTCAACCACCCCCAACCCCTCCTAATCTTAGGAGGGGAGCTCGAAACTCCCGCTCCCACTCCCCGCCTTTTCAAGGAGGGGGAGTAAGGGGTGGTTCTCTTGCAAGTAGGGGTGGTTGATAAATGCCTTACAAAAGCACACAAGTAAATGTACACTTGTAGCTATTGTAAAAGCTAATTTTATTGCGTTTTAAGAACTATTTTTAAACAGCCTCTTTCGAGTAAATATGAACATGCACCCTTGCAATGTAAATTTTTATCCTACTTTCAAAAAAATCATAAGCAATATTATGAAAAAAAATGCAATTTTTGTCATTTTTACCGCCTTTTTTTCTCTTTTGGGTACAAAAAGTACCTTTTCGCAAGTTGAAAATAATATGTTAGACTCCTCTCCAAAACGCGAATGCCGTGCAGTATGGATAGCCAGTGTCAAAAATATTGATTTTCCTTCAAAAATAGGCATGAGCCCAGCACAGCAAAGAGCGGAGTTTGTAGCCATGCTCGAGGAGCACGCCAAGCTCAATATCAATGCCGTTATTGTACAAATCAGACCTGCTGCTGATGCACTCTACCCCTCTCTACGCGAGCCCTGGTCGCAATGGCTTAGCGGTATGCAAGGCACAGCGCCTATGCCTTATTACGACCCCTTAGATTTTATGATAAAAGAAGCCCACAAAAGAGGTATGGAATTTCACGCCTGGTTTAATCCTTTCAGAGCAGTAGAAAACCTAAGCAAAGACCGCCTCGCTGCGCATCATATTACAGACGAAAAACCCGAGTGGTTTGTTACCTATGCGAATCAAAAAATTTTTAATCCCGGCATTCCAGAAGCAAGGCGTTATGTATTAGATATTATTCGTGATGTCGTGATGCGATACGATATCGATGCGGTGCATTTAGATGACTATTTTTACCCCTATCCAGACAAAGGAGTTTTCAATGATTCGCTTACTTATAAAGCGGCAAAAGAGCTTTTTTATAGGCAAAACCCTACCAATAGCTATCCTAATCTGGGAGACTGGCGCAGAGCCAATATCAACGATTTTGTGAAGACTTTATACAAAGAAATCAAAGAAACAAAGCCTTATGTCAAACTTGGAATAAGTCCTTTTGGAGTCTGGCGCAACCGCGATAAAGACCCCTTAGGCTCGCCTACAAAGGCGGGCATGACTTGCTATGATGATTTGTATGCGGATGTTAAACTTTGGCTAAGAGAGGGGTGGCTGGATTATGTCGTGCCACAAATTTATTTTAGTACGGAGTTTGACCTTGTGCCTTACCGCGAACTATTAGATTGGTGGAAGCTCAATAGCTATGGAAGGCACGTATATTCAGGATTAGCAGTGTATAAAATTGCTAGCGATAAGCGCGACCCTACTTGGCAACAGCCTACGCAAATGCCAGAGCAGGTGCGCTATAACCGCTTAGCCGAACCGCAGGTACAAGGATCGGTTTTTTATCGTTCTAAGTATCTTATTGATAATCCCTTAGGGATTCGCGATACTTTACAAAATAATCTTTTTAGGCATAAAGCACTCATGCCACGCATGGCATGGATAGACCTTACACCACCCGCTACACCTCGCAATTTGCGTACTTTTGGCACAGCAGAAGGCATTATTTTGCACTGGGAACAACCCGAAGTGTATGAGGCTATGGATAAGGCAACCTACTATGCAATTTATAGATTTGAAAAAGGAGAAGTGCTGGACTTTACAGACCCAAAGCGAATTATTGCTTTGCACCGCTCCGAAAGCCCCTTTTTTATAGATAAAAATGTAGAGCAAAAAGCAAAGTACTATTACGTCGTAACTGCTATAGACCGTATGCACAACGAAAGCTCACCTTCTAATATGGCTTACATCAAATACAAAAAGCGATTTCTGAAAAAATAAAGCAAACAATAATTTTTAACACTGCCTTGTATTTTTAGGCTATACTAACGCAATTTTACGCAAAAAAATAAGCAACAATAGCCTTTATTTTAGATAAAAAGCGTATATTTGCCTAAGTTAGCGTTTTAACTAATTTCATTATTCCAATAAATTTCATACGAATATGGTAGCAACCGAAAAATACCAAAGCATTAACTTCGAACTGACAGAAGAGCAAATTGCAGTGCGAGATGCAGCACGTGAATTTGCACAAAAAGAACTCCTACCTGGTGTCATTGAGCGAGATGACAAGCAAATGTTTCCTAAAGAGCAAGTCCGTAAAATGGGCGAATTAGGCTTCATGGGAATGATGGTCTCGCCTGAGTATGGCGGTGGCGGTATGGATACCGTTTCTTACGTACTTGCCATGGAAGAAATTTCTAAAATTGATGCCTCTGCCTCTGTGGCTATGTCTGTGAATAACTCACTTGTCTGCTGGGGACTTGAAAAATATGGCACCGAAGAGCAAAAACAAAAATACCTGCCTCGTTTAGCCTCTGGAGAAATTATTGGTGCATTCTGCCTCTCAGAACCCGAAGCTGGCTCTGATGCTACATCGCAGCGCACTATTGCCGAAGATAAAGGCGATTATTACCTACTCAACGGTACGAAAAACTGGATAACCAATGGCAATAGCGCATCTGTATATCTTGTTATTGCACAAACTGATGTAGAAAAAAAGCATAAAGGCATCAACTGCCTTATCGTAGAGCGCGATATGGAAGGATTTCAAGTAGGTAAAAAAGAAGATAAAATGGGTATTCGTGGCTCTGATACTCACTCTTTAATGTTTACCGACGTAAAAGTACCGAAAGAAAACCGTATCGGTGAAGATGGTTTTGGGTTCAAATTTGCCATGAATACGCTCAACGGCGGACGAATCGGCATCGCAGCCCAAGCCTTAGGTATCGCATCTGGCGCTATGGAACTCGCCATTAAGTACTCCAAAGAACGCAAAGCATTTGGACAAGAAATTCATAAACATCAAGCGATAGCATTTAAACTCGCTGATATGGCTACGCAAATCGAAGCCGCTCGTTTGTTATGCTTTAAAGCCGCACAGCTCAAAGACCTCGGGCAAGATTTTTCTAAATACAGTGCTATGGCAAAACTTTACGCCTCGCAAGTAGCAATGGACGTTACTACTGAAGCCGTACAAGTACACGGCGGTTATGGATATGTCAAAGAGTACCACGTCGAACGCTTAATGAGAGATGCTAAAATTACGCAAATTTATGAAGGTACGTCTGAAATTCAGAAAGTGGTTATCTCAAGACACGTATTGAACGATTAAGTTTTTATACAAAAAAGCAAATCATACCACTATACATTTTTCCATAGTGTGGGGTTTGCAAACCTCACGCTATGGAAAAATGGGCTTAGAAATAACATTTCTTTGAGAAATGTTATTTCTGGCTAGTGAATAATGTCTAGTAGTATGAAAGCAAATAAATAATAATAAAAAAACAACAACCAACAGCACGCACTATTAGCGCTGTTTGTTGTTGTTTTATATATAATCGCCGCCAACTACCTATTTCAACGATGAACCTTAAACCTACTTACATCACACTTACTGCTATATGTTTACTCTTTTTGATGGTCATGATGGCTCCCATTTATAGCCGTTGGAAGCAAAACGAACGCATAGAATTTTATCAAAAACAGCGACATTTAGCACAGACACTCTTGCTTTCAGATTTCTGTCTCTCCACAGAATCCAGACACACAAGGCATCTCAATAATAGTGAACTTATTGGTGCTTTTCAAGATTTTCCAGCCTACCACGACCATTTCCCCTCATCCTCCTTTTTTCGTAGCTCGATTATCTCTAATCCAAATCAAGTCTATGATTCATTGCTTTATACAAATGATTAAGCAAACAAAAAAATTAAGGTTTATTGCAAAGCCTCGAGCATAGACTTAATATGCTTATCAGCATTAAACATATTATCTAAAACAGCAGCAATTTTTTGGTCTTGGTCTATCAAATACGTCGTGCGTGTCGTAACGCCAATAATAGGCACGGTAGCTTTGTAAAGCTTTGATACCTTACCGCCTTTATCAGAGAGCAACTCAAAAGGTAAATTATGCTCCGCTTTAAACTTCGCATGCGACTCAAGGCTATCCTGACTCACACCTATAACATCGACTTCAAGCCCTTTAAAATCTGAAAAAGCATCGCGAAACTCGCAGGCTTCCTTAGTACAAACACTTGTAAAGTTTTTAGGGTAAAAATAAAGTACGAAAATACGACCTTTCATATCGCTCATAGAAAAATCCTTACCACTTACTCCAGGGAGCGTAAAATCGGGGGCTTTGTCGCCTACTTGTAATGACATAAATATTCAGGGGTTTGTTTGATACGATCAAAATAATAAAAAATGTAGCCTCTGCGGCTATAAAACTACTACGGGGGGACGAGAACGTTCCTAAATTAGCACAGAAATAACCTGTCTCAAAGCAAATTGATGTACCCCCAAAGCACTGAAAGCCTAAGCTATTAAACTCTAAAAACACCATCAAGATACAAATTGTTTGTAATGCCTAAAATTAACTAAGCTACGCATGCACCTCGCCCGTCAATTTTTATTACAAAAAAATAGCCAAAGCAAGGCAGCAAAACTGCTTACACAGCAAGAAGTACACGAGCTTATCGCATGGAAAATATGAGTTGTATATACAACTGAAAAACAGCCTAAAAATTCATAAAAACAGGAAAATACTATTTATTTTATGAATTTCACGACTATAATTTGTTTATGCTAAATAAAACAACTAATTTTGAAATAAGTCCGGATGAGCAAAAGTGTTTTTTGACTATTCGGAACAAGAATCAGAAACTGACCGGTTTGTGTTTCGCTTCGAGTAATCATTTTATATTATTCTTTTTTTACTCGCACGTAAATTTAATACTAATACACTAGAAATGGTATGGATTATAGTCTATACCATTTTTTCTATGTATAAGCCCTACTCGAAGCACACAATAATTATTTATTTGAGCACCGCATATCGTTTTTTTATTCCAATATACGCTTTATGGATTTACCTATTTTAAAAGAAAACCCTAGCCTCCGAGATTTACAAACTTATATTAAAGACCTTTGCGCAGCGCGCGGTTGGGACGCTAACTCGCATTTAGAAATTTTTCTACTTCTTTCAGAAGAGTTGGGTGAGCTCGCACGTGCCATTCGCGACGAGACAGGGCTACACAGCCAAGTAGTTTCTGATAAAGCGGCATTAGCTTCGGAGTTTGCCGATGTGTTGAACTATTTTTTGGATTTAGCCAACTATTTTGAAATAGACTTAGAAGAGGCTTTTCGCAAAAAAGATGAGATAAATAGGAGCAGGAGCTGGGGTTAAACTCCTAAATTAGCTATAAATTAGCTTTAATGCACTTCTTTTTTACTTTTGCGAAACTTTAGGTTTTTTTTTCTATCATAATCTTTAATTTTGCATTTGCAATGCGCTAAAGCAGGGTAGGCTATACCTTTGGCTTTAGCCGTATCGTCGTTTTAGGGTTTATTTTTATTTTTTGTAAGTTATAATGCAGAACAAATCATATATCAGTATTTTTCTATTGGCTTTTGGGTTTTTATGGCTTTTTTCTTCTTGTGAAGATTGTCGCTTCGAGAGTGTAAATCGCAGCTATGCCATTGTCGCTTTCGAACGCCTTAATCCCAATGGGCAGCTTGTTATCGTAGATACTTCTTTTACAAGAGTTTACGGATTTATTCCTGACCTTGATGAAACACTCCCACAAGGCGATATTTATAATACAGAAAGCGGTCGTAATAGAAGTTTTAATCTGCCTTTGCTCACTTCTTTGGATACCTCTGTTTTTGTATTTGAAAAACTTTTAGAGGGCGATAGCATACGCTTACGAGATACGCTTATGCTTTCTTACAACGTGCAGCGTTATATCCTCACGCCTGATTGCGGAGTTGATGAAGAAATTACTGACCTTAATGTCATATTTACTACCTTTGACTCTGTCAAAATTATTCACCCCACACTCAATACTTTCAATGAACAAGATATTCGTATCCGTTTGTAAAATATTTACTATTGGCATTTTATTGTATTTTTATATCGGAAATACATTGGTTTGGGCGCAGCGCACCCCTGCTGATTCGCTCAAGCAAAGCGAAGCCGATACGCTAAAACCTAAAAAAGAAGAAAAAGAAAA